>NZ_JAUNHK010000007.1:41836-47884 GCF_030523985.1 Deinococcus sp. | reverse complement strand
ACATGCCGCCCAGCAGGGGCAGTTTCATGTGGCCGTGCTGCACTACCGCACCTGCCTGGAGAGTGCCGAGCGCCGCGAAGACCGACAAGCGATACAGTTTTTTTCGTTGCGCCTTGTCGAGTGCTACGAGGCGATGGGCATGCGTGACAAGGCAGCAGCCTTCCGCTGGCTGGCGGAAGCGGACGATTTGAACATGCTGTTCTGATATGGGTTTGGGCTGGACTCCGCTCATCTGGCAAAAACGCCCGGATGAGCGGAGTCCAGCCCAGAGAGGCAACAACAAAAAACCCCGCCGAAGCGGAGTTCTGTGGTGGCCAGGGCCGGACTTGAACCGGCGACCCAACGATTTTCAGTCGTTTGCTCTACCAGCTGAGCTACCTAGCCGTGCTTCCCCGGAAGGAAGACTTTGGCGGTCCGGACGGGATTTGAACCCGCGACCTTCTGCGTGACAGGCAGATATGCTAACCGCTACACTACCGGACCCTACTGGTAAAAAACTGTGGCCGCAAAAGCAGCGCGATTAAAGATAGCCGCCCTCCTGCCCGCTGTCAACCTTGCGGCGGTGGGGAGAGGGCTCTCCCCGGCCAGTCCCCTGTCAGAACGGCACGGCGCACACGCCTTGCAAGCGCCCCCCCTGCTCGTCGTAGAGCAGTTCGAGGTATTCACGCGAGGCTAGCGCGTCAATGATGGCGAATTTGGGTTGCCCATTCTCATCACTGTGCAGCAGCACGCCGCCCTCGACCTGGGTGTGTCCGTAGACGCCGAATTCGAGACCCGCCATGTCCACGTAGTCGGGCGAGTCCACGAACCAGGTTTTGGAACTTCGGTCAGAGTAGAACAGGTCGTCGTAGTGCAGGTGGTTGGGCAAAGGCGAGACGTGGGCGAACTGCACACGTCCCAGGCGGATTTCGCGGGGAAACTGGCTCATCCATTGGTACAGGTGCGGCGGCAGCATCAGGCCGCCCCGTTCGGGGTCGAACTCGGTGTGCTTGAGGCCGCCGCTGGTGCCCAGCAAAAAGCGTGGGTTCAGCACCGCGTCGTCATGGTTGCCCAGCAGGACATGCACCGCATGCGGGGCCGCTTCCTGATAACGCCGCAGTTTTTCCAACTGGCGCACCTGTTCGCGGGCGGCGATCAGGCGGTGTTCCTCGTTGCCCATGTCGAAGGGATCACAGCCGGTGAGTCGGGTGTAGGCCGCCTCGGACTTGGGATGCACCAGGTCACCGATAAAGACGACCTGATAACGGCCCGAGCGCACGGGCGGCGTCGGCAGACAATCCGCGTCCACGCAACTGGCCGCCCGCAGCGCGTCCCAGCAGCCGCTCCAGTCGGCGTGGACATCACCGATGGCGATGAATTTATGCATCTTCGCGGTCCAGAATCGTCTTGAGCTGCTTGTAGATGGCGCGGCTCTCGTCCAGCGTTTCGCCGTAGCCCTTCATCAGGTAGCGCATGGCCTCGGCGCCGCGCCCCGATTCCTTGAGCTTCTCGACCAGTTCCTCAATGTGTCGCCGGGCATTTTCCATCTGGGGGTCGCGGGGCGGCTCGGGGGGCAGCGCTGACGTGGAGGCCGGGCCAGGGCGGGCCGTTTCCAGTTCGGCGACATTCGCGCCTTCCTCCGGGTCGTACTCGACCCATTGCCCCTCCCCCGCCGACAGGCCGAACAGCCGGGCAAGGTCAGCCAGCGCCGCTAACCGCGCTTCGTGGAGGGTCGGCCCCTCGGCCAGTCCCTCGCGGTGGCTCCCCTCCAAGCTCAGGCGCACGCGAACCACGTAGGGCTGGGCCGAGTCGCAACTCCAGCCCAGGCTCCAGCCAGGGGCGAGGCGGTCGAGCTGGGCGACCAACACGTCCAGGTCTGGCGCGGGAACGACACGGGCCTGCTCTCCCTGCACTTCCACCGTCGCCCAGGTGGTCATGCTGTTTTGCAGGGCTTCGCGCACGCGGTTGAGTTCGGGCATGGGCCGAGTCTATAGCCGCCGCATTTCGGGTGTGGAACCCCTGCTCTAGAATGCCGGACATGAGGCCCGCTTACCTGACCGCTGCCCGTCACCTGCAACTGGGGCGCGAGTACGCCGTCGAAGGTGAGCCGCGCCGCGCCCTTGCGGCCTATCAAAACGCCCTGGACCTGCTCACGACGCTGCCGCCCGAGCATCTGCGTGACGTGCTGCTGGCCCACACCCATCTGGCCTTCTACCAGACCCTGGCACTGGCCCAGGATGAGCGGGCAGGGCAGACCCACCTGCAACTCGGGGTCAGCTATGCCCGCACCACCCGCGACCCGCTGGCCCGAGCCATCGCCGAGGAATGTCTGAGCGGCCTCGACCGAGTGCTTTAGGAGTTATTAGGACTGAAGTTGAGGCGGCGAGTCTTCGCTGAGCAGCTCAAGCAGCGCCGCCGTCACGCTGGGGTCAAACTGTTGCCCGCTGGCAGCCCGCAGGTAGTTCAGGATGTCTTCCTTTTCCCAGGCCTGCTTGTAGGGGCGGACACTCGCCAGGGCGTCGTACACGTCGCAGATGGCGAAAATGCGGGCTGCCAGTGGAATCTCCTCTCGGCGCAGCCCCAGCGGGTATCCGGTGCCGTCCCAGCGTTCGTGGTGGGCGCCTATCACGTCCAGCACAGTCTGGGGCAGGAAGGGGAGTTCCCCGGCCAGCCGCACGCCTTCTGCGACATGGGCACACATGCGCTGGCGCATTTCAGGCGTGAGTGGCCCCTCGTAGAGCAAGATTTGGTCGGGCAGGCTGATTTTGCCGAGGTCGTGCAGGTACGCGCCCCACCGCAGTTCACGCAGTTCGCTGCTGCTCAGGCCCAGGCGCTCGCCCAGACGCTCGCTGAGCCGCGTGACCCGGTCGGTGTGCCCCTGGGTTTCCGCGTCGCGGGCTTCGAGCGACAGACCCAGCGCCCGCAGCGCTCCCTCGTGGGCGGCCTGCTCCCGCTCCTCGGCGTGCAGCCGCGCTGCCAGCAGTGACAGCAGCCCCGTCACGCTGCTCACCACCATCCGCTCTGTCTCATCCCAGGGATGCGGGCTGAAAGTGTGTGCCAGCAGCGCCCCGACCAGCTCGCCTTCCCGGTTCCGTACAGGTGAGGCGCACAGCCCTTGCACGCCCAGTTCGGGAAAGCCCTCTGTGGTGGCACTCTCGCGGGTGTCAGCGAAATAAAGGGTCTCGTCGGCTTCCGCCAGCTTTTCTATCAGGGGCAGGTTCCCCGGAAGGCCGTGCGCCAGCAGACTGGCAAGCGCAGGGCCAGTGGGCATTTCCCCGACCGTGGTGCGGGCGTGGTAGGCCAGTGTCGCGTCACGAAACTGGAAATACCCGGCCCCCACGGCGCTCGTGCGCTCGACCAGTGCCGTCAGCACAGGCTGCATGGCGCTGCCCAGGTCAGGCGCTTGCAGCCCCAGGCGCATCAGCTGGAGGGTCAACCGAGACAGCGACGGCTCAGCCAGTGCCACCGCCTGCTGCTCCGGGGTGGAGTTCACGAAGTCTGGGATTGAGTCTGGCATGGACAGGTCAGTTTAATGCAGGGGGGGAGGCAGATGGCAGATGGCAGATGGCCCATTCTCAAGCCATCTGCCATCTGCTTTCAGCCATCTGCACGACTCAGGGCAGCGGGAAGCCCCCCGCAAACTCATGCACTTCGGCCTTCACGTCCTCGCCGTTGAGGGCGCGGTCAATCAGGTCGGCAATCTTGGGCATGTGCTGCTCGGTCATGCCACGGGTGGTCACGGCGGGCGTGCCGATGCGGATGCCACCGCCGTGCATCACTTTTTCGGTGTCGTAAGGCAGGGTGGATTTGCTGATGGTGATGTGGTTGGCGTCCAGCGCCTTGGTCGCCTTGGTGCCGTTCAGCCCTTGTGGGCGCAGGTCGAGCAGGAACAGGTGGTTGTCGGTGCCGCCCGAAACGATGCGGTAGCCCTTCCCCTGGAACTCGGCGGCCAGCGCCTGAGCGTTCTTGACGATCTGCTGGGCGTAGGTCTTAAATTCGGGTTGCAGCGCCTCGCCAAAGGCCACCGCCTTGCCTGCGATGACGTGTTCCAGCGGCCCGCCCTGATAGCCAGGGAACACGGCGCGGTCAATCTTGGCCCCCAGTTCGGGGTCGTTGCTGAGGATGATGCCGCCGCGAGGCCCGCGCAGGGTCTTGTGGGTGGTGGAGGCGACCACATGCGCGTGGGGCAGCGCGTTGGGGTGAACGCCCGCCGCAATCAGGCCCGCGATGTGGGCGATGTCGGCAAACAGAATCGCGCCCACCTCGTCCGCCACTTCGCGGAAGGCGGCAAAGTCGATGATGCGGCTGTAGGCGCTGGCCCCCGCAATAATCATTTTGGGCTGATGTTCGTGGGCGAGGCGGCGCACTTCGTCCATGTCAATGCGCTCGGTTTCCTGGTTCAGGCTGTAGCCGATGACGTTGTAACGAATACCCGAAAAGTTGGCCTTGTTGCCGTGCGTCAGGTGGCCCCCGTGCGAGAGGTTCATGCCCAGCACGGTCGCGCCCGGCTCGATCAGGGCGTTGTAGACGGCGAGGTTGGCGCTGGAGCCGCTGTGGGGCTGCACGTTGGCCCACTCCGCGCCGAACAGTTCCTTGACGCGGTCGATGGCGAGTTGTTCCACCTGGTCCACGACCTCGCAGCCGCCGTACCAGCGCTTGCCGGGGTAGCCCTCGGCGTACTTGTTGGTCAGCACGCTGCCCTGGGCCTCGCGCACGGCGGCGCTGGTGAAGTTTTCGGAGGCGATGAGCTCCAGGCCGTGCTTCTGACGCTCGGCTTCCTGGGCAATCAGGTCGAAAATCGCCGTATCGCGGTGCGTCTGAGATGTGGTCATACTCCGGATTGTAGAGGTTGCGCCCAATGTGGGGCGGCAAGGTGTCCAGAAAGACCGTCTGCGGAGGTCGGGGTCAGGGCAAGGTAGGGCATCCTTCCACCACTTTCAGCGCCTCGGCGAAGCCCCTGACGGGAAAATTCAGCCGCAACGGAGCCGCCCCACCTGTACGGACAACTTGCACTTCCACACCCTTGCGCGCCGCTTTGAACGCCCCCAGAAAACGGGCATCGCTCGCGTCGTTGGTCGCCAGCACGAAACGGTCAAATTCACCATTTTTGCGCGTCAGTACGCCGGGAAAGGTGCGCGGCTGCTGCCCGTCCACGCGGTAAGTCACACTCGGCGGACGGCCCGCGACAATGTCGGCCTGAGACAGCAGCGGCACTTTGGTCTTGAGGAAAAAGTTGAGTTTGCCCCCCGGCCCGCAGCGAAACTGCACGAAGGTTTTGCCCAGGGTGTCGTACCCCTCGTCCAGAAAGATGGAGGAAATGTTCGCGCCCTTGTCGTCCTTTTCCAGTCGCACCGAGACTTTGCTGTTCGGCACGCGTAGGTCTTGACCGTAAGGCAGTTTTTCGGCGGCGGGCGGAGCAGCGAGGGCCAGCAGAAGGGTCAGCATAGGCAAAGGGTAGAGGGTGAAGGGGAAATTTTGACCCCCTTCACCCTCCACCCTCCGCCCTTCACCTGCCGCGTAGCGTCCCCTGCACCGCGCTCATAAATTCGGCGCGGGTGCGTGGGTCGGAGCGGAAGAGGCCGCGCATGGCGCTGGTCGTCGTGGAACTGTTCTGCTTTTGCACGCCGCGCATTGCCATGCACAGGTGAATACCTTCCATCAGCACGGCGACGCCTTTGGGGGCCAGCAATTCTTCTACTGCGTCCGCCACCTGCGTGGTGATGCGCTCCTGCACCTGCAAGCGGCGCGAGTACAGGTCCACGATGCGGGCAAATTTGCTCAGGCCCAGGATTTTGCTGTTGGGAATGTAGGCGACGTGGGCGCGACCATAAAAGGGCAGCATGTGGTGTTCGCACATGGAGTAGAACTCGATGTCCTTGACAATCACCATTTCGCTGCCCTCGGCGGCAAAGACGCCCTCGCCCACGACCTCCGCCAGCGTTTGCCCGTAGCCCTCGGTCATGTAGGCCCAGGCCTTGGCGACGCGGTGCGGCGTGCGCATGAGGCCTTCGCGCTGCGGGTCTTCGCCAATCGCGGCGAGCCAGTCGCGGGTCAGCGGTTCGAGGGGAA
>NZ_JAUNHK010000007.1:5155-41736 GCF_030523985.1 Deinococcus sp. | reverse complement strand
TGCGGGTCTTCGCCAATCGCGGCGAGCCAGTCGCGGGTCAGCGGTTCGAGGGGAAATTTGGGGTCAGTCATGGTTCATCCTATGGAAAAAAGACCCCTTCACCGCTGGGGGCAGAGGGTCGGGGGTTTTGGGGGGAGGGCGGAGAGAAAAGACCCCTCACCACTGTTGCTTCGCAACGACCCTCTCCCCTTGGTAGAGGGTAAAACTAAAACCACATCTTTCGACCCTCTACCAGGGGGAGACTCGTCAGAGCTGCTTGCAGAGGGCCTGCTGAAAGCAGGGGTGAGGGGTCGCTCACCCACTTGCCCTTACTTCCAGTTCACCGCCCCATACGTCTTTTCGCGCTCGGGGCCAGCCGAGAAGATGACGACGGGGCATTCGGTGACTTCTTCGATCAGGTCGAGGTACGCCTGTGCTTCTTTGGGCAGCGTTTCACGGCTGGCTGCGCCGTCGGTGGTGGCCCAGCCCTTCATCTGCTTGAAGACGGGTTGACCGTCTGCGTCGTAGTGGGTGCAGACGGGAATGGTGTCCAGGCCGCTGAGAATGTCCATCTTGTTGATGACCAGACCGTCCAGCCCGTTGACCTCGACCGCGTACTTGAGCAGCGCGAGGTCGAGCCAACCCACGCGGCGGGGGCGGCCCGTGGTGGTGCCGTACTCGTCCCAGGGCTGCGAACCGTCGCCGCGCAGCCGCAGGATGCCCGCTTCGTCGTGCAGTTCGGTCACGAAGGGGCCGTGGCCCACGCGGGTGTTGAAGGCTTTGGCGACGCCGTAGACCTTGTGAATGGCCTTGTGGTTCACGCCCGCGCCGACCAGAATGCCACCGACGGTGGGGTGGGAGCTGGTCACGAAGGGGTAGGTGCCGTAGTTGAGGTCGAGCAAGGTGGCCTGTGCGCCCTCGAACAGCACCTTGCGCCCGTCGCGGATGGCCTGACGAAGTTCGGCGCCCGTGTCGGCAATGAAGGGGGCGAGTTGCTCACGAATGGGCGCGAGGGCATTCAGGCCGTCGTCCACTGTCTTCCAGCCCGCGTCACGGGTGGAGTTGGGCTTGGCTTCCAGCAGCCGCTCGACACGTTCACGCAGCACGCTTTCGTCGAGCAGGTCGCCAAAGCGAATCCCCACGCGGCGGGCGCGGTCGGCGTAGGCGGGGCCGATGCCCTTACCTGTCGTCCCGACGAAATCCTTGCGTCCGTCCACATACTTGTGGTGCGGCAGCACGATATGGGCGCGGTCACTGATTTTGAGGGTGGGGTTCAGCCCGCCGTCCATCAGGTTCTGGCGCTCTTCCAGAAACTTGTCGGGGTCAATGACCATGCCGTCGCCGAGGATGCTGGTCGCGCCTTCGTGCAGCACGCCGCTGGGCAGCAGGTTCAACTTGAAGGTCTTGCCCTTCGCGTTGACCGTGTGGCCCGCGTTGGCCCCGCCCTGATACCGCACCACGAATTCCGCTTCCGGCGCGAGAAAGTCGACAACCTTGCCTTTCCCCTCATCGCCCCACTGGGCACCTACAATTGCAATTCCGGGCATTTCAGCCTCCAGCCATACGCCCTGACTGGCTTTCCCCGACGCCTCCCTTGGGGGTCAAAAAAAAGCACGGCGCATGGCACCGTACTTCAGTCTAGCCTATCTGCTTCCCTCACCGCCCAGGCCGTTTTAACCACGCCCGCGCCGCCGCCTCGCCTGCAAAAAAGCGAATCAGCGGGTGTGAGCGGTGCTCTAGCGCCAGTTCGCTGAAGCGGGGGCCATACGCTTCGGGACTGGGCAGTACCAGCGCCAGCGAAAGGCGGTAGTTGGTGACTTTCTGGAACAGTTCACCCAGCAGCCCCGTTTTGAGGTCAAGGAATTCAGGCGCGAGGTCGTCCGCCATGAGCAGAACAGCGTCATACCCGTAAGCCGCGCCGATGAGGTCGGGAATGTCGGCGGCGGAGCGTAGGGAAAAGCGGTCAAGGAATTGGGGCATCAAAACCAGTTTTCCAGTTCGAGCCCCTCTACCCGCTCGAATTCTCTGACGTTGTTGGTCACCAGCGTGACACCCAGAGCCAAAGCGTGCGCCGCAATCAGCAAATCCATCGCCCCGATGGGCGTGCCTTGCTTTTCCAGCAGGCTCCGCAGGGAGCCGTAATACCTCGTCGCTTCGGCATCAAAGGGGACGATTTCCAGCGGCTGAATGAAGGCTTCCAGCACGGCGGCATTTTTGGCCGACCCACTTTTGGTGACGCCATAGCGCAATTCGGCCAGCGTGATGCTCGACAGTCCCACCGCGTCGGGCGGATGCTGGGCGAACTTTTCAGCGACGTGCGGTGGACGACGATTGATGATGTAAATGCAGGTGTTGGTGTCGAGCAGGTGGGTGAGGCTCACGAGTCCCAGCCCCGCTCTTGCAGAGGCAAGTCTTCACGGGTGAGAGGAACGTCCACCTCTGGCAGAGCCGCGTACCAGCCGCGCCAGAATTCCTGCTGTCCCTCGGCAGTATTGGGAATCAGCAGCACCCCGTTGGACACGCGTTTGATGGTGACTTCCTGTCCCTCGAACCGGAAGGCTTTGGGCAGTCGCACCGCCTGCGAACGCCCCGTCTGAAAAAGTTTTGCTGTCGTCATCGGGCTGACCTCCTTGGTATCTACCTAAAAGTGTATATCAAAGGAGCTGAATGAAAACCCCCTCCCTAGCAGTGGAGAGGGCGAGAGAGGTTAGACGGTCAGACCTTTCGACGTTTCCACGCCGCAGGCCGCTTTAGAACCCTTCCAACATCAGGCGGTCGGGGTTTTCCAGCAACCGGATGACTTCCTTGCAGAAGCGGGCGGCTTCGGCCCCGTCGATCAGGCGGTGGTCGAACGACAGGCTGAGGTACATCATGTGGGCAATGACGATGTTGTCGTCCTCGTCCACGATCGGGCGCTTGACGATGGAGTGGATGCCCAGAATGGCGGCGTCGGGCACGTTGATGATAGGGAACGAGAACAGAGCGCCGATGGAGCCGATGTTGGTCACGCTGAAACTGCTGCCCGTCAGTTCGTCGGCTTGCAGCTTGCCCGCATTGGCGCGGCCCGCCAGGTCCACCACTTCGCGGGCGAGGTCAAAGATGCTCTTGCGGTCCACGTCCTTCAGCACGGGCACAGTCAGGCCCGCTTCCGTCGCTACCGCCATGCCCATGTTGTAGTAGTGCTTCTGCACGATTTCCTGGGTGGATTCGTCGAAGCTGGTGTTGAGGCTGGGGTACTTCCTCAGCGCCACCGCAATCGCCTTGAAGATGAACGGCAGATACGACAGCTTTACGTCGGCGGCTTTGGCCTCGTCCTTGACGCGGTTGCGGAACTCGACCAGTTTGGTCATGTTCACTTCATCCACAGTGAGGGTGCGAACGGTGTAGAGGTGGCTGGCCTGCATCTGCTGCGAGATGACGCGGCGCATTCCGCGCAGAGGGACGCGGGTTTCGCGGTCTTCAAAGCCCTTGGGTGTGCGGTACTGCACCGGGGCGGGGAGGTGGGCCGAAGGCGCGGCGAGCTTGCCCGCTGGGGCGGGTGCGGATGGCTGCTGGCTGATCGCCGATGGCTGGGCAGGCGCTTGAGCAGTGGCAGGAGCGGGAGCACTTTGGGCTTGTGCCATCTGCTTTCCGCCATCCGCCATCTGCCCTTGTGCCATCTGCGTATGCGCCAGCACGTCCGCCACCCGAATCCGCCCATTGGGGCCAGAGCCGCGCACCGTAGCAAGGTCGAGGTTCAGTTCACGAGCCAGTTGACGGGCGGCGGGTACGGCGAGGACGCGGCCTTCATTCCGGTAGGTGGGCGCGGCAGCTTGTACGGGCTTTTGACCCAGCCCTTGCACCGTCACCTTCTCGTCGTTGGCAAAGGTCTTGAACAGGCTGGCGGAGTCGTCGTCGGCTTTGGGCAGATGCCCCGCCTCCACGATGGAGCCGCCGACTTCCTCGCGTTCTTCCTGTGCCTGAATGGGGAGTTGCGCGTCGGTGGTGCTGGGATTTTCGGCGCTGTCCTGAATGGCCTGGGTTGCGCTGGGTGCAGCCGAAGCGCCCGCACTGCCGCCTTCGTCAATCAGGGCGATGACAGCGTGAACCGCCACCACGTCGCCCTCGTTCGCCAGCCGCTTGTGCAGCACGCCCGCGACGGGGCTGGGGAGTTCCACGGTCACCTTGTCGGTCATCACTTCGCACAGGGGTTGTTCCAGCGCGATGGTGTCGCCTTCGCTAACCATCCACTTGAGGATTTCGCCTTCGACGACGCTTTCTGCGAGTTCGGGGAGGAGGATTTCTTTCATAAGTGACCTCTGGATTGTCTGAGAACTAGGGAATGGCCAGGAAATAGGCCATAAGGGTCATCCCCGCCCGCATCAGTGCGTAAGCCCACAGCACGCCCGCCAGCACCTGAATCCAGCGTTCGCCCGCAGCGTAGACCCACGCCGCCGCGCCCAGGAGGGCAATCAGAAAGGCGATGCTGAGGGTCTGCCAGGGTTCGCCTAGCCGGGAAGACAGGGCAAACAGGCCGAAGCCGATGGCGAGGCCCGCCATGCTGAGGATTTGTCGGAGGAGTTGGGGAGTCATGGGGGGGCCTGTGGCCCGTCAAAACGTGAAAACGTCTAAACGCTGTTGCTGACGGGACTTTGGGGAGAGAGTTCTAAGGGGTTCGGGAAATTGAGTTGACCTGCCTGCCCCCTCACCTCTTGCTGCGCAAGGCCCTCTCCCGCTAGGGGCGAGGGTCAAAGGGGCGTTTTGACGTTTCCACGTTAGACGTTTCCACGCCGCGCAGCGGCTAGTAGTTCAAAACCTCCACACAGGCCCGCACCACACGGTTCGCGCTCGGCAGATAGATTTTGTCCTGAATGTAGGGATAAGGCGTGTCGAAGCCCGCCACCTGCACCACGGGGGCCGAGAGGTAATCGAAGGCCTCGCGCTGCACGGTGTAGGCCACTTCGCCCATGAAGTTCGCCATGCGCGGGGCCTCGCTAACCAGCACGGCGCGGCCCGTTTTTTCCACGCTTTGCAGCACCAGCGGTCTGTCCCACGGCACCAGCGAGCGCAGGTCAATGACTTCCACGCTTACGCCCTCGGCGGCCAGAGCGTCGGCGGCTTTTTCCAGGTCGGGCATCACACCGCCGTAGCCGATGAGCGAGAGGTCAGCCCCCTCACGGCGAATCGCCGCCTTGCCGAGTTCCACGGTGTAATCGTGGTCGGGCACCTCGCCCTTGGCGGCGCGGTAGAGGCGCTTGGGTTCGAAGTACATCACCGGGTCGTCGCAGCGTACAGCAGCCTTGAGCAGCCCTTTGGCGTCGTAGGGGGTGCTCGGCATCACGACCTTGATTCCCGCCATGTGCGCGTAGTAGCTCTCGGGACTCTGGCTATGGTGGTGCCCGCCCTTCACGCCGCCGCCCGAGGGGGTGCGGATGACCAGCGGCGCGGTGAATTGCCCGCCACTGCGGTAGCGAATCTTGGCGGCCTGACTCAGAATCTGGTCAAAGCCTGGGCCGATGTAGTCGGCAAACTGAATCTCGGCAATCGGGCGCATCCCCCGCGCCGCCATGCCCACGGCTGCGCCCACGATGGACGCTTCCGACAGTGGAGCGTCAAAGACGCGCTTCTTGCCGAATTGCTCTTGCAAGCCCGCTGTCGCCATGAACACGCCGCCACGTGCGCCCACGTCCTCACCGAACAGCACCACCCGTTCGTCGCGGCCCATTTCCTCGGCAATCGCTTCGGTGACGGCCTGAATCAGGTTGATGGTTCTGGTGCCTGTGGCCGTTGTTGATGGGGCGGTCATGCCTGGGCCTCCTGTTCCTCGCGCAAATACTGGGCTTGCTGGCGCAGATGGTCGGGCATATCGCTGTACACGTCTTCAAACATGATGCGCCAGTCGGGATAACCCGCTGCTTCGGCCCGCAGCACCTCGTCGTCCACCTGCTTGTGAATGGCGGAAATCATGCCCGCCCGCTCCTCGGCGCTGATGGGGTCGCCCAGATGTTCCAGCAGGTGTTCCACACGGGTAATCGGGTCGCGGCCCAGCCACTCGTTCACCTCGTCGCGGGTGCGGTAGCTCTTTTCGGCGTCGGCGTCGGCGTTGGAGTGCGAGCCGACACGGTAGGTCAGGCACTCCACCAGCGCGGGGCCGTTGCCCGCCCGCACCCACTCGGCGGCGTGGCGGCAGACTTCCAGCACCGCCACCACATCGTTGCCGTCCACGTAAAACCCAGGCATCCCATACGCCTTGGCCTTGATGTGAATGTTTTCGGACGCGGTTTGATGGCGCAGGTGCGTGCTAATCGCCCACTGGTTGTTTTCGCAGACGAAAAGGCAGGGGGCCTGATTCGCGCCCGCCATGTTCATGCCCGCGTGCCAGTCGCCCTCCGAAGTCGCGCCGTCGCCAAAGGTGCAGACGGTGATTTCATCGGTGCCGAGGTACTTTTGCGCCATCGCACTCCCCGCAGCGGGCGGCACCTGCGAGGCGATAGAACTGCTGATAGACGCGAAATTGTACTCCCGCGCCGAAAAATGGTGCGGCATCTGGCGGCCCCGCGACTCGTCGGTGTTGCTGCCGAGGCACTGAGAAATTAGGTTGAACAGCGGCACGCCGAGGCCCAGCGCCAGCACCTGGTCGCGGTAGTAACCCCACACCCAGTCGTGCTTAGGGCGAATGGCTTTGGCGAGGCCAATCTGGGTCGCCTCCATGCCGCTCGCCTGAGCATAAAAGCTGGTGCGCCCCTGCCGCAGCAGGGTAATCAGTTTGCGGTCGAACTCGCGCCCCAGCAGCATCAGGCCATGCAACTCGCGCAAAAACGCTGGCGTGTACTGCGCGGGCAGCGGGTGAATGGGCCGACCATCTTCCGCCACAAAGCGGATGGGGTCAGCGGTAAAGGGTTGAATCAAGGCCACGTCCTCCTTTCATAGAACGCGACCAGCCGTGGCCCGCCGCGTCTGAACTGTCTAGCTAACGGGCGTTAGTGTATACGACTTGGCACATGTAAAGGTATCCACCCGCCGCCGCTGTCCGTCATAGGCGGCTGACGTTCAGTACGCGAAAAACACCAGATCCTGCGGCACTTCCTCGGGGATGGCCCGCCGCACTCCGGCCTGGGCCAGCGCCGCCGCCCGGTCCCGCGCTTCTTCCAGATAGGCGGCGTAGGGCACCTCTCCCCCATCCGTGGCAGGCATCTCGTCACCGAACAGCGAGGCGGCGGGCTGGTCGTCCGGGTGAGTCCAGGCTCCGGTGCGCCAGTCGAAATCGTAGAGCGGCAGGAACTTCTCGCCGTGTTCGGCTATGAATTCGATGGCGTCCAGCAGAAAGTCCACTTCCGCATCGGTGGCCCAGGGTGCGAGGTTCAGGCGCGTCCAGCCGGGCTTGAGGCCGTCGAGGTCGCTCATGATGCACTGGAAGTACCGCTCCGAGCGTTCGTCGTCAATGTCGAGCAGCGCGTGACCGTAAGGCCCAGCGCAGGCACAGCCGCCGCGTGCCTGAATCCCGAACAGGTCGTTCAGCAGCCGCACGACCAAGCGCGGGTGCAGGTATTCGCCACCCTCCGTTTTGACCAGAAACGACAGAAATGCCAGCCGGGGCGCGTCGGGGTTGCCGAGCAGTTGCACGCGGGGATGGGCGGTCAGGCGCGCCACCGCCTTGCCGAACAGCTCGTGTTCACGCCGGGTCAGGGCGGCCACCCCCAGTTCTTCCTTGACCCGAAACGCCAGTGCCGTGCGAATCTTGCCCAGAATGGCGGGGGTTCCGGCGTCTTCCCGCGCCTCGATGTCGTCCACGAAAGCGTGGCGACGGCGGCTGACATAGCGCACCGTGCCGCCGCCCGCCGTGCTGGGACTGCTCAATTTGTACAGTTCCTCGCGGAAACACAGCAGCCCCGGCGTCCCCGGCCCGCCCACGAATTTGTGCGGCGACAGAAACACCGCGTCGTAGCCGTCGGGCTGACCCGGCTTCATGTCAATCTGGACATAAGGCGCACTCGCCGCGAAGTCGAAGAAAGCGTAGGCCCCGTGCTGGTGCAGGATGCGGGCCACCGTGCGGGTATCGGTCAGCAGTCCGGTCACGTTGCTGGCCGCGCTGAACGACCCGATTTTGGGACGGCGGGCATAGGCGGGGTTCTTCAGTTCGCGCACCAGGGCGTCCAGGTCGAGGTTTCCACGTGGGCACAGCGGAATCTCCACGACTTCCGCCAACGTCTCGCGCCAGCTCACCTCATTGGAGTGGTGTTCATACGGTCCGACAAACACCACCGGGCGCTCGTGGTCGGGCAAGGCGTCCAGCACGGTCTGACGGTGGGTGCCGCCTACGCTGATTCCCAGAATCTCCTGCATCCGCCGCACCGCTGCCGTGCTGCCCGAGCCGCAGAACACCAACTTGCAGGTCGCGTCCCCGCCCAGTTGCCCCTTGATGTACTCCTGCGCCTCGTGGGTCAGGTGGGTGCTGTGTGCTCCGGTGGCGCTGTCTTCGGTGTGGGTGTTGGCATACAGCGGCAGCGCGAGGCGGCGCACCCGTTCCTCCACGCTACCGAGTGCCCGGCCCGACGCCACATAGTCGGCGTAGGTCACGCGGCGCTCACCGAAGGGCGTGCGGATGACGGCGTCCGAGCCGATAAGGTCGGCCCGCAGGGTGGCAAAGTCGAGATTGGGCATGGCCCCATTGTGACCGCTGGCGCACCTTTGGTTCGTGGCAAGCCCGGTAAACTGCGCCCGATATGCAAGGGGCGACAGGAGAGCGGACACACGGGCACAACACAACCTGGGACGTGGTGGTGATCGGAGGCGGGCACGCGGGCCTGGAAGCGGCCTGGGCCGCCGCCAAGCTGTCGCGGGTGGCCCTGCTGATCGGCAACCCGGCGACGGTGGGCCGCATGCCCTGTAACCCGGCGGTGGGTGGCCCCGGCAAAAGCCAACTGGTCTTCGAGGTGCAGGCTCTGGGCGGGCTGATGGGGCGGCTGGCCGACGAAACCGCCATTCACACCCGGATGCTCAACGCCGGCAAGGGGCCAGCGGTGCAGTCGCTGCGGGTGCAAAACGAGCGGGACGCCTACGCCGAACGCGCCCAGGACGTGATTCTGGGGCACGCGGCCCTCGACATCGTGCGCGGTGAGGCCGCTGACCTGGAAAGTGACGGTGGGGGCGGCTGGTGGGTCGTGACCACCGACGGACGGCGGCTGCACGCCCGTAGTGTGGTGCTGGCGGCAGGCACGTTCATGCGCGGCGTGACGTGGTACGGCAGGCAATCGCGCCCCGAAGGGCGGCAGGGCGAACCCCCCTCGCGTTTTCTCTCGGCCCCACTGGAACGCGGTGGGCACAACCTCAAGCGCTACAAGACCGGAACCCCTCCCCGCGTGCGGGCCGACTCGGTGCGCTTTGGCGACCTGGAAGTCATTCCTGCCGACCCGCAGCCACGCGGCTTTACGGGCAAACCCGGCCCCCGCGCCGCCGAGTCTCCCACTTGGCAGACCCACACCACGCCCGAAACCCACCGCCTGATTCAGGAAAACTTGCACGAGTCGCCCATGTACGCTGGGGACATTGAGGGCCTCGGCCCGCGCTACTGCCCCAGCATTGAGGACAAGGTGGTCAAATTCGCGCACCATGACCGCCACCTGCTGTTCGTCGAGCCGGATGGAATACAGACCAGTGAGGTGTACTTGCAGGGCTTTTCCTCGTCGCTGCCGCCCCGGTTGCAGGATGAGCTGGTGCGGACGCTCCCCGGTTTCGAGCAGGCCGTGATTCAACGCTACGCCTATGCCGTGGAATATGACGTGGTGGACTCGACCGAACTCACCCTGAATCTGGAATCCAAGCGGATGCCGGGGCTGTTCACAGCGGGTCAGGTCAACGGAACGAGCGGCTACGAGGAGGCGGCGGCGCAGGGACTGGTCGCGGGCACGGCGGCGGCACGGCGGGCACTGGGTCTGGAAGAGCAGTTCATCGGGCGTGAAACGGGCTACCTGGGCGTGCTGCTGGACGACTTGGTCTACAAGGGCAGTGACGAACCCTACCGCATGATGACCAGCCGCGTGGAACACCGCCTGTTGGTGCGCCAGGACAATGCCGACGAACGCATGACGCCTCTGGGCCACGCGCTGGGGCTGGTGGACAGCGCCGAGCTGGAACGGGTGCGGGCCAAATATGCCCGCGTGCAGTCCGGCATCGAAAGCCTGAGCAAGCAGAGGATTCAGGGCCAGACCGCCGACGCTTGGCTGCGCCGTCCGGAGATGAGCCTCCCCGACCTTGAGGCGATGGGGGCCACCCTCTCCGCCGACCTCAGCGCCAGCGAACGCGAAGCCGTGGAAATTCGGGTCAAATACGCCGGGTATATTGCCCGCGCCGAAAGCCAACTGCGGGCCGAGGCCAAAGCACGTGACCTTAGCCTGAGTGGGGTGGACTTTGCCCACGTCGCCTCCCTGTCCAACGAAGCCCGCGAAAAGTTGACGCGCCTGCAACCCCAAACCCTCGACCAGGCCAGCCGGATTTCCGGGGTGCGCCACGCCGACATCAGCGCCTTGCTGGTCCACCTCAAGCAAAATCCAGTTTCACGGGAAATCTGACAGTGAAACAACAGAAGGGGTGATAGAGGGACGTTATTTGCCGTCCTCGTCGCCCTTTTTCATGGTCAGCGTGTATACCGTTTCACAAGAAACTTGACGGTGAAACAAATATGCGCCAAAGTCCTGAGTAGTGGAGGCATGACCCCTATGAACGACTTTGAACGCGGCCTGCTGCTGGGCATTCTGATTGGCGAAGGGCATTTTGGCGGCGACGGCAAGCAGCCCCAAATCACCTTGCGAATGCACACGCGGCACCAGCGACTCTTTGAAACCCTGCTGCGCCTCTTGCCCGATTCCAAGCTTTACGGCCCTTACACGCACGGCGGGCGCAGCTATTTTCAGTGGATGATGCGCGGGCAGGCGCTGCGGGATACACTCGTGCCCCTGCTGGACGCTTTACCGCTGGAGCAGACCGACGAATACGCCTATGAGCGCTACCAGGATATGAAACAGAGGTACAACCTATGACCCCCGAAGGACTTGCACTGCTGCGGCGGGCGGCGGCAGAACTCTCGCTCGACCTATCCGCTCAAGAAGGCCAGTTTGCCCGTCTGCTGGAACTGCTTCAGGCGGGCAACCAGCGCCTCAACCTGACCGCCCTCAAGACCGAGGAAGACATCATCCTCAAGCATTTCATCGACTCGCTGACCACCTTGCGCGGCGGACATCTGAACGGCGAATGGCGCACACTCGACCTGGGCACGGGCGCAGGCTTTCCCGCGCTGCCGCTGGCGTTGGCCCAGCCTGACCTGTCGCTGGTGCCGCTGGATTCCATTCGCAAAAAAATAGACTTCGTGCGCGAAACGGCGCAGCAACTCGGGCTATCGCAGGTGACTCCCCTGGTCGGGCGCGCCGAAACCCTGGGCCAGAGCGAGGAACACCGGGGCCAATATGACCGGGTGGTGGCCCGCGCTGTGGCGGCCCTGCCCGTGCTGGCGGAACTGGCGCTGCCGCTGCTGCGCGTGGGTGGCCTGTTCGTGGCGCAAAAAGGCCCCATCAGTGACGAGGAGCTGAACGCGGGCAGACGGGCAGCAGGCGAGGTTGGCGGGCGCGTGGTCGAAGTGGACGAATTCAACCTCCCCATTTCCGGCGATGCCCGCACCCTCGTCGTGCTGGAAAAGCAGCGGCCCACCCCCGCCAAATATCCCCGGCGTGAGGGTGTGCCGACCCATCAGCCGCTATTCTGGAAAGCGAAATGAAAGGCCAGGCGGTCAGGGGCCGTGAAGTGACGGGAGAGCGATGAAAACCATAGGAGTTGTCAATCAAAAGGGTGGCGTGGGCAAGACCACCACCGCCGTGAACCTGGGCGCGTATCTGGCTGCCGGGGGTCGCCGGGTGCTGGTCGTGGACATGGACCCCCAGGGCAACGCCACCAGCGGCCTGGGCCAGCGCGGGGCCGAGCAGGGGCTGTACGAGGCGCTGGGCGAACCGGCCCGCACCGCCAGCTATACCCTCAGCACCTCGCAAAAGGGCCTGGACGTGCTGCCCGCCACGCCCGACCTCGCCGGAGCAGGGGTGGAACTGGCCGACGACCCCGACGCTCTGGCGCGGATGCTGGCGAGCATTCAGGGCTACGACTTGGTGTTGGTAGATGCGCCGCCCAGCCTGGGGCCACTGACCGTCAACATCCTGGCGGGCGTGGACGCGCTGCTGATTCCGGTGCAGGCCGAGTACTACGCCCTGGAAGGTCTGGCCGGGCTGATGGAAACGGTGGAGCGGGTGCAGGGCGGCCTCAACCCGCGCCTGAAGGTGCTGGGGATTGTGCTGACCATGCTGGACTCGCGCACCAATCTGGCGCAGGACGTGGAAACGATGGTCAGACAGCACTTCGGGGAACTGGTGTTCTGGTCGGTGGTGCCGCGCAACGTGCGCCTTTCGGAAGCGCCGAGTTTCGGCAAGCCCATCAACGCTTTTGCGCCGCTGTCGAGTGGAGCTGCCGCCTACAAGCGGCTCGCGGAGGAGGTGCTGCAACGTGTCGAAAAAATCTAGCCTGGGCCGGGGCCTGGACGCACTCCTGGGCAAGAAGGAGGACGCGGGCACGGCGACCACTTCTGCCTCCGGCGAAGGGCAGGTGCAAATGCTTAGCATCAGCCGGATTTCGCAGGCCGCCTACCAGCCGCGCCAGATTTTTGAACCGACCGCCCTGGCAGAGCTGGCCCAGAGCATCAAGGAAAAAGGCGTACTTCAGCCGCTGCTGGTGCGCCCTCGCAAGGACAGCGCCGAGACAGGCACCTTCGAAATCGTGGCGGGCGAGCGGCGGTGGCGGGCTTCGCAACTGGCGGGCCTGACCGAGCTTCCGGTCATCATCCGTGACCTGGGGGACCGCGAGGCGCTCGAAATCGCCATCATCGAGAACTTGCAGCGCGAAAACCTGGGGCCGCTGGAAGAAGCGCGGGCTTATCAGGCCCTGCTGGAACACGGCATGAATCAGGAAGGCGTGGCGCTGGCAGTCGGCAAAAGCCGCAGCGCCGTGTCCAATTCTCTGCGCCTACTGACCCTGCCGCAGACGGTCCTGACCGAACTGGAACAGGGCACCATCCACGCCGGACACGCCCGCGCCATCCTCGCGCAACCCGAAGAAGACCGCCTGTGGGCCTTGGAACAGATTCGCAGCCGCAGCCTGAACGTGCGAGAAGCCGAAGCCCTCAAGCGTGAAAAGGGGGCACGCGGCGCGGGACAGGGGGCACCCATCAAGGTCAATCCGCCGCGTGCCTACCGCCAACTCGAACTTGACCTCAGCCGCCGCACCGGAACCCGCGTCAAAATCACGGGCGAAGACAAAGGCCGTGTCGAACTGAACTACGGCTCCCGTGAAGAACTTGACCGCATTCTGCATCTGCTGGGCTACGAGGCCGAGGAGTAGGAGTCAAACAACTGCTCTAACAATTCAGGGAAATTGACGATTTCAAGAGCAGGAAGCGGCGCGTTCCGAGAGCCATCTCTGGAACGCGCCGCTTCTCGGCCTTCCGCCATCGGCGCTAAGCCATCTGCCCGCCTTATTTCTTCGTGCCCACCCGGAAGATATTCGGCCAGGGACGGTAGACGCTCCGCAGCGTGTCCTGCTTGAAGGTCTTGCCGTCGCGGACGAAGCGGCGCGTAACCTCAATGGTGGCGCCCGGCGCGGCCCAGTCCACCTGCTTGCGCTGTCCGGCGGGGAGGGCAGGGTCGTAAATGATGCGGTCCTTGGGAGCCGGAACAGTCTTGAGGGTTCTGGGCTGGTCCACCTGCACCTGATAGTCGCGGGCCTTGCCGAACGCGGTGATGCTCAGGGTGGCTTCCTGGTCATCCCACTCGGTCTGGAACCAGATGGCCCCGCCAGTGTCGTTGGAAAATTTCAAGTCTACCTGGGGCTGGTAGATGGTGGCGTCCAGTCCCTGTGGATCATAGTAGAACACCTGATAGGAATGGTTCTGGCGTTGCAGGATGCCCAGGCCCGCGCCGTAAAGGGTGCGGAACACCGTGGTGCTGACCTGGCAGATACCGCCGCCCACGCCGCTGGCGGTCTGGTCGCCTGCGATCACCAGCCCCGCGACATAGCCGTTGCGGGCGCTGATGGGGCCGATGAACTGGTTGAAGGAAAAGACTTTGCCCTCGAACAGGCGGTCTTTGAAATTCTGCGCCCCCACATGGATGTTCTTGACGCGCTCGGGGCTGCTGCCGTAGTAGCTGGTAAACCCGGTGGCAAGAAAAGTGGTGATGCCCCGACTGGCAAAGAAATCGAGCGTGCGCTGCGGCGCGACCTGCCCGGTCACGACCACATTCACGCTGACACTCTTGGGGTCTTTGAGTGCTTTTTGCAGGGCGGCGCGGGTGGCGGCGGCGTCCACCTTCAGGCCGTTGTGCTGCACGACCATCCATTGCCCGTCCTCCTGCTGCTCGAAACGGGCGTCCCTCGGCGCGGCGAGAGGACGCAGGAAAGTATCGAGGTCTTGCTGCAAGGAGGTCGAGATTTCCCCACGTTGGCGCAGCGCCGTCATGCGCTCGGCGGGAATGGTCAGGGTCTTGAGGAAAGGCACGGTGGTCTTTTTGCCTGCCACCAGCGCCGGAAGATTGACCTTGACCTGAATGAGCAAAGGCGTGCGGCTGACCGGGCGAGCCGGGGCAGCGGGCGCGGGCTTGGGAGTAGGGACGGGAGAAGGAACCGCTGGTGCAGGAGCAGGGGTCTCCGGCGGTGTTGGAACCGGCATGGGTACCGGGGCGGGGCTGAGAGGGGTCGGCGTGGCAGGAGCCGGAGCCTGGGGCAAGCTGGAAGGCGGAAGGGCCGGGATATTGACCTGGGCAGAAGCCAAAGACAGGCCAAGCAGCAGCAAGGGGGCGAAGCGCAACATGCTGCCAAGTATCCCACGCAGGGTCTAAAGTCTCCTGAGAGCGGCAAGACCGAAAAAACCTCCCACGCAGCCGAGGCCACGGGGAGGGCAGAAGAAGTTGGAATCAGAGGGGGCGGGCGCGTACCGCGTCGCGGATTTCGGCCAGCAGCTTTTCCTCGTTGCTCGGCTCGGCGACCGGGGGTTTCTCGTCGCGCTTGAGGCGTTCGATGGCCTTGTTCATGGGAGCGACCACGAAGAAGTACAGCACAGCGGCGGTGAGCAGGAAGTTGATGAGCGTCGAGACGAACATACCCCAGTCAAAGGCAATGCCATTGACCACGAACTTGCCTGCCACTTCGCCCGTTCCACCCGTCATCAGGCGAATGAGGGGGTCGAGGAAAGCCTTGGTAAACGCAGTAACGACGTTGCCGAATGCTGCGCCGATAATCACACCGACAGCCAGATCAACAACATTGCCACGAAGAACAAAATCACGGAAACCCTTCAACATAGAAGCTAATTTGTCACCCCCTCAACAAAGAGTAAAGTCTTATGAAAAAGATGTCTAGACATAGTGTGTCATTTTCACTGTCTTTTTTGTCGGTTTGGTCGGGCGATAATGAAGCCATGAACCGCGAAGAGGCTTATGCCCTGATGGTCCAGCACACCCCCTCGGCTTCGTTGCAGCGCCACATGCTCAACGTGGAACAGGCGATGCGCTGGTACGCCCGGACTGGGGCGAGGATGAAGAAACCTACGCGCTGGCGGGGCTGCTACACGACTTTGACTACGAGTTGCACCCCGGGGAACACCCCACCTGGGGCGTAGCCTACCTGCGCGAACATACCGACTTGGCCCCCGAAATCCTGGACGCGATTCTGCGACACGCGGCCTATACGGGCACGCCGCGCACCACCCGGCTCTCCAAGACCCTCTTTGCGGTAGACGAACTGACCGGGCTGATTCAGGCCGCCGCACTGGTGCGTCCCGACAAGGACGTGTGTCAGGTCGAACTCGGGAGCCTGAAAAAGCGCTTCAAGAACCGAGCCTTCGCGGCGGGGGTCAACCGTGAAGAAGTGCAGCAGGGAGCCGAAGAACTGGGCCTCGATCTCGACCAGCACATGCAGAATGTTCTGACAGCCCTCCAGACAGCCGCTGCACGCTGAATCACTCAGGGCCATACAGATGCTGTGCTCCTCCAACACCGTTCAGCCCTGAGGGGTTCAGTCGAAATGGGCATCAGGACGACTTGAGCACGCCCTCCGCCCCCGGCAACTCCAGCCCATAAATCTCCAGAAACCGCCGAATCCGGGCGTCCAGCGTGGGCAGGGGCGCGACCTCGCCGCAGACCCAGTCGGGCGCGTAGCTGCGGCACACGGTGGGGCGCTCGGCGTAGACCGTGCAGGGGCAGCCCCCCGCCGCATCTTCCGGCCCCAGGAAGCGGCAGGGCACGCCCAGCGGCTTGTGCAGCGCGTGAATATCCGGCGCCGAGCAGCACGCCCCGCACGCCGTACAGTCGCGGCGCAGGGCCGAACGGGGCGCAAATTCGGGCGGCGGGTCGAACAGGTCAGGCATAAAAAGGGGGGCAGGCGAGGGACGCCCTTCCCCTCACCCTACCCCCTCTGCCCGCCTTAGAGCGAGTTGATGGCCGCAATCAGCGCGTCGTTTTCGTGCGGTTTTCCCACGCTGATACGCAGGCAGCCTTCCAGCCCGCGCAGCTTGTCCTGGCGGCGGCAGGCGATGCCGTGCGAGAGAAGATGCTGATAGGCCGCGTCGGCATCGGGCGTTTTCAGGAGGAAGAAGTTGGTGCTGCTGGGCAAGACCTGACAGGTGGGGTGGTTGCGGGTCGCCTCGAAAATGCGCTGGCGCTCGGCAACGGCTTCGGCCACGCGCCCCCGCATGTATTCGGGGTGTTCCAGTGCCGTTTCGATGACCGCCTGGGTCAAAAAGTTGATGGTGAAGGCCGACACCAGCTTTTGCAGTTCGCCCGCCAGCGCCGTGTTCGTGAGCAGGTAGCCCGCACGCACGCCCGCCAGTCCCCAGCCTTTGGAAAAGGTTCTCAGGCTCAGCACGTTCTGTCCGGCGCGCACCAGGTCGCGGTAATCGGTTCCGGCGTACTGGTAATAAGCCTCGTCGATGACCGTGACCCAGCCGCGTGCGTCGGCGGCTTCGACCACCCGGCGCACGTCCTCGGGGCGATCGCTGTGTCCGGTGGGGGCGTGGGGCTGCGTCACGTACAGTACGCCGGGTTCATGGGCGTCCAGCGCCTCCAACGTGGCCTCGACAGGCAGCGAAAAGTCGGGATTCAGCGGCGTCAGCACCAGCTTGGCGCCCAGCATCTGCGCTTCGAGGGTGTAGACGGCGAAGGTGGGGTCGGTGGTCAGCACCGTCTGGCCGATGCCCGCCAGCTCGGTCAGAATCTTGATGAGGACGTTGCTGCCGGGGGTGATGACCACGCCCGCCGCGTCCCAGTCTTCAAACCGGGCGATGGCCGAGCGCAGCGTGTCGGCGTGCAGGTCGGGGTAACGGTTCCAAGGGTGCGCCAGCAGCCGCTCGGCGGCCTTCTGCTTCAACTCCGCCGGAAAATCGTAGGGATTTTCGTTCTGGTCGAGCTTGTACGGCACGTTGACGGGCGTGAACGGATAGGCCGGAATGTCGCGCACGGCCTGACGCACGCCGCTGCGCTGGGTGGGTGCAGAGGTCATATCAGGAGTTGTATCACCCGCCCTGCGCTCCCCGTCCGACTTGGCTGTTCGGCCCGGCCCCTGCCCGCCCCGGCCCCTGGCAGCGCCGCCTGTTCTCTTGCCTGCCCGGTGCCGCTAAACTGCGTTTGGACATCTCTCATTTTTCATAGCGACGTGTGAGGTGTTCACCCCTGGAACACTCCGGGCCGGGGGAGGCCCTAGCGCCCGACCCGTTGCCCTGAACTGTCCGAAAGGAGCCAAGAGACATCATGCAGACCCTGTATGTGCTTCTGGGCGTTCTGGCTGGACTGATTGGCGGGTTTCTCCTCTGGCGCTCTATCGGTACTCGGCAACAGACCGAACTCGATGACCGCCTTCAGCGTGAAGCCCAGGCAGAGGCGCAAAGAATTCTGGAAGGAGCGCAAGCTCAGGCCCAGCAGATTCGGGACGCCGCCAGTCAGGAACGGCAAGACGCCGCCAGAAGAGGAGAAGACGCGGCCCGGCGCGTACAAGACGCCGAGCGCCGCTGGCAGGACGCGGAAAGGCGCTGGCAAGACGCCGCCGAGCGCGACACCCAGGCCGCCGCCCACGAAGCCCGGCTGTCCGAGCAGCGCGAGCAGGTCACGGCCCTGCGTGCCCAGCTGGAAGCCGAGCGGGCACAGGCCAAGCAGGACGCCGCCACCCAGCGCGAAGCCCTCGCCGCCGACCGCCAGGAAACCCGCCGCGAACGCGAAGAACTCGGGCGCGAAATCGAGCGGTTGGGCCGACGCGCCGAGCAACTCGACGCCCGCAGCGACAAACTCGACACCCTGGAAGAGCGCCTGGAAGCGGCCTGGCGCGACCTTCAGGCCCAGGAGCAGGAAGTGGCCGAGCGGCTGCGGCAGGCCGACCTCAAGCTCTACGAAGTCGCCGCCCTGTCCCCCGAAGTCGCCCGCCAGCAAATCATGGAGCAGCTCGACGCCGAACTGGAAGAAGAAAAAGCCATTCGCGTCAAGGCCATGACCGACAAGGCCAGCGCCGAGGCCAAGCGCAGCGCCCGCTCCATCATCGCGCAGGCCATTCAGCGCAGCGCCAGCGAAACGAGCGCCCAGCTTTCGGTCAGCGTGGTGCCGATTCCCAGCGACGCCATGAAAGGCCGCCTGATTGGGCGCGAAGGCCGCAACATTCGCGCTTTCGAGGCGCTGACGGGCGTGGACCTCATCATCGACGACACCCCCGAAGCCGTCATCCTGAGCAGCTTCAACCCGGTGCGCCGGGAAGTGGCGCGGCATGTGCTCGACGCGCTGGTGGCCGACGGACGCATTCACCCCACCCGCATCGAGGAAATGGTGCAAAAGGCCCAGGACGACATGAAGGTCTTTATTCACCAGCAGGGCGAAGAAGCCGCCATCGAAGCGGGCGTGGTGGGCATCAAGCCGGGCCTGATTCAACTGCTGGGCCGCATGTACTTCCGCACCAGTTACGGTCAGAACGTGCTGAAACACTCGGTGCAGGTCGCGCACCTGACGGGCATCATGGCGGACGAACTGGGGCTGGACGCCGACCTCGCTCGCCGCGCCGGACTGATGCACGACGTGGGCAAGAGCATCGACCGCGAAATCGAAGGCACGCACGTCGAAATCGGCATCAACCTCGCCAAGCGCTTTGGCGAGCCGCCCGAAGTCATCGACGGCATCGCCCACCACCACGACCCCGAAAACGGTGAAACGCTGTACTCGGTGCTGGTGGCCGCCGCCGACGCCATCAGTGCGGCCCGGCCCGGTGCGCGGCGCGAAGAACTCGAATCGTATGTGCGCCGCCTGGAGCAACTGGAGCAAATCGCGGTCGCCTTTCCCGGCGTGCAGCAGGCCTATGCGATTCAGGCCGGGCGCGAAGTGCGCGTCATCGTGCAGCCCGAAAAGGTCAGCGACGCCCAGGCCACCCTGCTCGCCCGCGAGATTGCCGGACGGGTCGAGCAGGACATGGAATATCCCGGTCAGGTGCAGGTGACGGTGGTGCGCGAAAGCCGCGCCGTCGAAGTCGCCCGCTGAGCAGGTCTTTTGACCCTCCCTCCTTGTGGGGGAGGGCGTTGCGTAGCAACGGGAGGGGGGTAGGGGGGCAGAGCGTGTGCCCTGGCCCCTTCCCCTTTTGCCCTTTATGCCCTGCGGCTACGCTTGCGCTAGCATGTCCCGCGCTGCATGTGTGTGGCCCCGAAGAGGAGGTGAGGAAACGTGAATCAGGAACATCTGGACAGCGAACCCCCCAGTTTCACGCCGCCTTATCCCCCGGAGGAACCCCCATGCACTACCCTGAACTGAATGCGGGAGGCGGCCCGTGCTGACCTATTACCGCTCTATCGGTGGCAAGCTGACCACGGTCGAAAGCTATATGGACGGCTGCTGGATTGACGCCGCCGACCCCACCCCCGAAGAACTCGCCCGCATCAGCCGCGAGACGGGCCTCGACCTCGACTACCTCAAGTACCCGCTCGACCCCGACGAACGCTCGCGTTTCGAGCGCGACGAGGGGCAACTGCTCATCATCATGCAGACGAGTTACCGCCTGCCCGAAGACAGCGACATTCCCTACGACACCGTGCCACTCGGGATTCTGCATACCGACCACTGCATCGTGACCGTGTGCATGCTCGAAGAAAATCCGGTCATCAAGGACGTACTTAGTGGGCTGGTGCGCCGGGTCAGTACCGTCAAGCGCAACCGGCTGACGCTGCAACTCTTCTTGCGAAACGCCCAGCGGTTCCTGATTGACGTGCGCCAAATCAACAAGCGCGTGGACAGCATCGAGGACAAGCTGGAAAACAGCCAGCAAAACCGCGAAATCCTGAACCTGCTCAAGCTGGAAAAGAGTCTGGTCTACTTCATGACTGGCCTCAAGGCCAACGAAGCCATGATGGAACGGGTCAAGCGCGACCGCATCTTCGAGATGTACGAGGAAGACGCCGACCTGCTCGACGACGTGCTGATCGAAAATTTGCAGGCCATCGAAATGGCGACCATCGCCAGCAACATTCTGACCAGCATGGCCGGAGCCTTCGCCAGCGTCATTTCCAACAACGTCAACCAGGTGGTCAAGGTGCTGACGGTGACGACCATTCTGGTGGCGATTCCCACGCTGGTCAGCGGCTTTTTCGGCATGAACGTGGATGGCCTGCCCTTCCACGACAACCCGCACGGCTTCTGGATGGTGATGGCGGTGGCGATGGCGTTGGCGAGCGCTATTGCTTATATGTTCTACCGCTGGAAGGTGTTCTGAGTGCAGCACTGATACACTCGCCCCGAGGCCCAGGAGAAGACTCCGGCCCTGGAGGACGCATGAACATTGCTCAGGACAAGGTTGTGGACATCGACTACAAGCTCACGGTGCGGGGCGAAGTGGTCGACAGCAGTGAACCCGGTCAGCCGCTCACCTACCTGCACGGACATGGCCTGATTATTCCCGGTCTGGAACGTGCCCTCGAAGGCCGCGCCGTGGGCGACGAGTTTCAGGTGACGGTTCAGCCCGAAGACGGCTACGGCGAACGCAACGAAGAATCGGTGGAAGAACTCGACCTCGCTGATTTCGACGAAGACGTGGAAGTCGGCGAAACCTATTTCATGCAGGCCGCCGACGGCACGGCCTTTCCCTTCACCGTCATCAGCATCGAAGGCGACCAGGTTCGCGCCGACTTCAACCCCCCGCTCGCTGGAGAAACCCTAGACTTCGAGGTCAAGGTGCTAGCAGTGCGCGACGCCACCGAGCAGGAACTCGAACAGGGCTTCGCTGACGTAGACGAAGAAAACTGAAGCTTTCCACAGCACAGGGGGCGGGCCGGGGACACCGAACCTCCGGCCCGCCCCCTGTTCATGTTCAAGCTGGGCGCAGTTCGCCGCTGCCGAGCTGCCGGACAATTTCGGCCACCGCATGGTCGGCGTGGAAACGCCCGTTCTCGATAAACACCTGATTGGTCTTGCCCGCAAAGCCCGCGCTGCCCACCACGAACAGGCCGGGCACGCTGCTCTCGTAGTTCTCGGTGAGCACCAGACATTCGTCGGGATGCTGGGCGAGGTTCAGGCCCGACAGGAACGACAGATCCGGGCGGTAGCCGGTGAGGGCGAAGGTGAAGTGGGTCGGCAGGTCGAAGGTGCTGCCGTCTTGCCGCTGCACTTTGACGTGCCCTTGCAGAATTTCGACCACCTGCGAGTTGAAGTGCGCCGCAATGCTGCCTTCCTTGATGCGGTTTTCGAGGTCGGGCCGCACCCAGTACTTGATGGTGCTCTTGAGTTCGGGGGCACGGACCACCATCGTCACGTTTACGCCGCTGCGCCACAGGTCGAGTGCCGCATCTGCCGCCGAGTTGCCCGCCCCGATGACGGTGACGTTCAGGCCCATGAAGGGGTGCGCCTCGGTGTAGTAGTGGCTGACGTTGGGCGAGTCCTCGCCGGGAATACCCATGAGCAGCGGGTTGTCGTAGTAGCCCGTCGCCACCACCACACGCCGCGCCTCGACCACGCCGGGTTCGCCGTCTTGCGCTTCCACTTCCAGGGTAAAGCCCGCCGGGGCCGCGTGAACCTTCGTCACCGTGGTGTACTGGCGGATGTTCAGCCCTTCGCGCTGGGCGACGAGGCGGTAGTACATCAGCGCGTCGCGGCGGTCAGGCTTGTCGTGGCCCGTCACCATCGGGTGATTGCCGATTTCCAGTTCGGGGGCGGTGGTGAAAAAGCCCATGTAGGTCGGGTACTCGAAAATGGCATTGACCACGCAGCCCTTTTCCAGCACCACATAGCTCAGGCCCGCACGCTTGCAGGCGATGGCGGCAGCCAGACCCACTGGCCCCGCGCCGACGATGGCGACATCGAACAGACTCATGCCCCCTATTGTGTCAGCCCGCGCCCGAAATGACCGTGAGCCTTCCTGCTACCTTGAGGTTCATGCTGCACGCTGCACGTTGGACTCTGCTGGGAGGGCTGTCACTGGGCCTGATGGCCTGCGGCCCCAAAGAAATCGAGGGCCTGCGTACTTACCAGTACACGGGCGGCGACCAGCGCGGCGGTTCGCTGACCTACAACGAGACGCCCCCCGTCGGCGGTCCCTACAACGCCCTGTGGCAGACCTGCGCCGTTTATGCTCAGCCCGTCTACAACGAATATGCGGTTCACAGCCTGGCACGGGGGGCGGTATGGGTGACCTACCGCCCCGGCCTGGACGCGGCGGAGGTAGAGCGGCTGCGAACCCTGCTCAGCGGGCAGACCGCCCTGCTCAGCCCTTATCCCAACCTGCCCGCGCCCATCGTCATGTCGGCCTGGAACCGCCAAATCAGTGTGGACAAGGCCGACGACCCGCGCCTGGGCCGCTTCCTGAAAGAAGTCCTGCCCGAAAACAGCGCCCCGGAGAAAGGCAGTCCCTGCGCGGGCGGGTTCGGCGGCACCCGCTGAGGGCGTGCATAACCTTGACGGCCCCTGAATAGGGCGCTATAGTTTTGACCATCACCGCCTGAGGGCGGCTTTTTTTATGACTCAACAGAGAAGGGAGTGGGATGGGCCCCTCGGCTGCTCTGGCGTTCAGGGCATTTGACAGAAGAATGCTTGCCTCTTCTGACCCTCTCCCCTTGTGGGGGAGGGCGTTGCGAAGCAACGGGAGGGGGGCGTCCAGACCAACTTTTTTCTGTCAAATGCTCTAGGGCCGCCAGACCGTGTCGCAGTGGTGTTCACCCCGGAAATCCTGGACCAGCGCTGTTTGTCCGGCACCGGGAGCCAGCCCGAGCACCTGCGGCGGTTGGCCCACGCGCAGGGCGGGCCACGCGGGGAGGCCGGAGCCGTTGGGGTTGCCGGTCCGGGCGAAGTTGGCCCAGTAGGTGCGGATGGTGCGGGCGAGCGTCTGCTGGGCGGGCGTGAACTGCGCCGGGTCGCCCAGGTCGGTGCGCGTGCCCATCACGCTGGCGATTTCCGCGCCGTGAAACGACCCGAAGCGCGGCAGTCCGGCAGTGGGGCGCAGCGGCGCGGGCCGGGGCGGGTTGGGGTCGCGGAATTCGTAGCGGTAGACCGGCACGAAGCGCGACAGGTCGCGGGCCAGATTGCTGGCAGGGCAGGCGAACAGGCTGTCGGTGGCGACGGCGGCGGCGGCCTGGGTGCGACTGCCGTAGTTGCGCAGCGTGTAGGTGGCGGTGGCGCGGGGAGCGTCGGGGCCGTTGAGCGCCACGTTCAGGGCCAGAAACTCGGTCGGGTTCAGGTCGCGCTTAGGGTCGCCCAGCCAGGCGGCGAACAGCGTGCCTTCGTGCTGGTTGGTGCCGATGAGCAGCGGAACCCTGGCCCCCAGCCCCTGCCGCAGAAACTCGCCCGGCTCGCGGGGCAGGACTGTGTCGCCATGCAGCACCGGAAAGGGAATGGCCCCCGGAAAGAGCGCGTTGGGCGACGGGGCACGCGCCAGCTTTTCGCCCGGCAGCGCCCGCAGGCAGGCCACGTCGCGGCAGTCCAGCGAGGCCATGAAGCGGCGGCCCAAGTTCTGGGCTTCGGCTTGGGTCAACGTGATGGTGGGGGCGGTGCACGACCCGCTCTGGATAATGGCCCGCTGAAACAGCCCCTTCGCCCCCGGCGCGGCGAGCTGGGCACAGATGCTCATGCCGCCCGCCGATTCCCCGAAGACCGTCACCCTGCTGGGGTCGCCCCCGAAGGCCGAGATGTTGTCCCTGACCCACTTGAGCGCGAGTTGCTGGTCGAGCAGACCGAGGTTGCCGGGCAGGCCATCCTCGCCGGGGGTCGCCAGGAAACCGAGCGCCCCGAGGCGGTAGTTGAGGCTGACCGCCACCACGCCCTGTTCACGGGCGAGCAGGCTCAAGTCGTAGTCGGTGCCCGCGCCGGTTTGAAAGCTGCCGCCGTGAATCCAGACCATCACCGGAGCTTTCTTGGCGTTCGCCGGGGCGTAGACGTTCAGGAAAAGGCAGTCCTCGGAGCCGCGTACGGTCTGGGGCTGCCCCGGAATGGCGAAAGCCTGAAGGCACACGGCCCCCGGCTGCACGGCGCGGCGCTCGGCGGTCTGGGGCGGCAGCGGGCGCGGAGGCTCCCAGCGGGTGTCCTGCGTCTGCGGCTGCGCGTAACGGATGCCCAGCCAGGTTCGCAGCCCGTTCGACTCGCGCCCCAGCAGCGGCCCGGCGGGAGGCGTGGCCCGCACGTCGCGCCCGAAAGCGGGGGTGGCTGCCGGGCGGGGGGCAAAGGGGGTGGTGGGAGCCGCCGCCACCAGGCAAGGCAGCGACAGGCCCAGGACGGCAGACAGAAGGAAAGGGCGGGTCATGGGCGACTCCTCAGGAGGGGGCGAGGGGGGGCGAATCTTTCGTGGCAGAACGCCTGAGACGCTACCTTCGGGGGCATGCCTGTGTCTGTCGCGCCCACCACCCTGTTCGTCTCCAACGGCCACGCCGAAGACCTGATTGGGGCCGCCCTGGTTCGGGCCTGGCGGCAGGTGCGCCCGCAGGAACACGTCCTGGCCTTGCCGCTGGTGGCGCAGGGCCGCGCCTACGACGGGGTGGCGCAAGTCGGCGGGCCGCTCCTCGACCTGCCCTCGGGAGGATTTCCGTTCGGCAGCCTGGACAACCTGCGGGCCGACCTGGGGGCGGGGCTGGTGGGCACCTCGCTGGGGCAGTGGCGGGTGGCTTTGGCGCAGGGCCGGAATGTGCGCCGGGTCGTGGTGGTGGGCGACACCTACGCGCTGGCGGTGGGCACCCTGGCAGCGCGGCAGAGTTCAGGGGCGGCACGGCTGCCGCTGGTACACGTGCAACCGCTGGTGTCGGTGCTGTACGGCGAAGGAATGACGCCCGCCGCGCACCTGCGCGAGCTGAACGCGCTGGGGGCCAACGCCTTCATGCCCTGGGAAATCGCGCTGGGCCGCCGGGCCTGGCGGGTCTACACCCGTGACGCGGCCTCGGCGCGGTATCTGGCCCACCGGGGCGTGAATGCCGCCTACCGGGGCAGTTTTGCGATGGACGTGCTGCCTGCGCCCGAACGCGACCTGTCGACCCTGCGCGACGAACGGCCTGTGCTGGCCCTGCTCCCCGGTCAGCGCGGCGACGCCCAGACCTCGCTGCCCCTGATGCTGGAGGCGGCGCGGCAGTTGCCCGAGCTTCAGGCGTTCGTGGCCTGGCCCCGCGACTGGGCCGAGTTGCCCCCTCTGCCCGGCTGGACCCTGGCGGAGCAGGGCAGCGGGCTACTGCTGGTCAGCCGGGAAGAAGCGCAGGTGTCGCTGCTGCGCGGGAGCTTCTCGGCCATCCTGCACGCGGCGCGGTCGGGTGGCGTCGCGCTCGGCACCGCAGGTACGGCCAACGAACAGGCGGCGGGGCTGGGGATTCCGGTGGTCGGCTTCCCCACCGCCGGGCCGCAGTACGTCGCCGGATTCGCCGCCCGGCAACAGCGGCTGCTCGGCGCGGCGCTGACCCTCACCCCCCCGGAGGTCGCCGCCGTCGTGCGGGCGGTGCGCTCGCTGCTCTCCGGCCCCCGCCGCGAACGGGCCAGCCGGGACGGTCAGGAGCGCATCGGGGCGGCGGGGGCGCTGGGGCAAATCGCGCAAGAAATGGCAGCGGGGCTGGCGTAACCGGTGTGGGGGGCGGCAAGTCATACGGGGCTGGGCTTTACTCCGCACATCCGAGGAAAGCGCCCGAATGTGCTCTGCTTCGCAGCTTTGCAAGTCCGCGACGCCCAGCCCCGTTTTTTCTTCCACTCCCCGCGCTGAAAGCGGGCCTCCGAAGCGGTTCCATCGGCCCTGCGCGGTTCGCTCTGCTCGGAAAAACAGTTTGGATACCCAAACTATTTTTCGAAGCCGTGTCATGTCTTTTGGGCCGATTGGCATTACCCTGTTTGACATGACACAGGGAAGGGCCTGATGCCCGGTGCGGGTGGCGGAGAAGGCGCGGTCAGGGAAGGCAAACTGACCGAGGTCAGCTATTCGACCAACCAGGCCAACGCCCTGATTCATCTCTACCGCGCCGAGGTCGGCAAGATGACCGCCTACCGCCAGCGCCTCGACATGACGACCAACTGGTCGGTGGTCACCACGGCGGGCCTCGCCAGCTTTGCCCTGGGCGATGTGAACAACAGCCACGCCACTTTTTTGTTCGCCATGTTCATGAACTACTTTTTTCTGCGCCTGGAAGCCCGGCGGTTTCGCACCTACGAAATTGCCCACCACCGCGTCCGAATCATGGAACGCTTCTTTTACCCGGCGATGCTGGGCGATCAGGTGGACGCCAACTGGCACCAGCTTCTGCTGGCAGAGCTGGGCAAGCCGCGCAGCCCCATGACCCGCAACGACGCGCTGGGCTGGCGACTGGGGCGCAACTACCTGTGGATTTACACGGCGGTGCTGCTGGCCTGGTTCGCCAAACTCGACCTGAGCGTGCCCAAGGGCTTTTTGCTCGAATTTCCCGACGCCTTCGCCCTGGCGGACATCGGCAGTTTTCCCGGTTGGATCGTGTTTACGGGCGTGTTCCTCTTTTACGCCTACCTGATTTGGCTGGCGCTGCGGGCCGCACGCACCTATCCGCTGGGCGAGGACTGAACTTGCTGGATGACGACTGAGCTGAACCTGGCCTGATAGGTTTGAGCGCCATGTCCACGCCGCCCGCATCCACTCCCAGCGTTTCCACGATTGCCGCGCCGCCTTCCACCTCCGCCGAACTTCGCGCCCTGCTGCGGCTGGCGGGGCCGGTGGTGCTGTCGCAGTTTGCCGCCAACGCGCTGGCGCTGATTGCCACCGCCGTCATCGGGCGGCTGGGCGAGCGCGAACTGGCCGCCGCCGCCTACGCCAACGCCAGCTATTACCTGATCTACATGCTGGCGGTGGGGGTCATGCTCTCGGTGGCGCCGCGTGTGGCCCAGGCCTTCGGAGCGGGCGACAGGCCCGGCGTGGTGCGGGCGCTGCGGGGCGGCCTGCTGCTGGCGACCCTGCTGACCGCCGTGACCCTGCCCGTGATGTGGGGGCTGTCCCTCCTGCTGCCCCGGCTGGCCCCGGCGGGGGTGGACGCCGGGCTGATTGCCACCTACCTGCGCGTCTACTCGCTGGGGATGCTGCCCAACCTCGCGTTTGTCGCGCTGCGCGGCACGCTGGAAGGAACGGGGAGGCCACAGGCGGTCACGCTCACTGCGCTGGCGGGCGTGGCGTGGGCGACGCTGGCGGCTCCGGCGCTGGCCTTCGGGTGGGGGCCGCTGCCGCGTCTGGGGCTGGCGGGGGCAGCGGGGGCAAGCGCCTCGGCAGCGTGGCTGATGGCGGCGCTGCTGTGGAAACAGGCCCACGAGAGCGCCGGGGCTGGGCAGGCCGCCGCGCTCACTTCTCCACAACTGCGCCAGGAAGTCGGCGCCCTGTTTCGCCTGGGCTGGCCCATCGGCCTGACGCTGGGGGCCGAGGGGGGCATGTTCAGCGTGACCACCCTGCTGATGGCCCGCTTCGGCCCGGAGGTGCTGGCGGCGCACAACGTCACCATGCAGGCCATCACCGCGCTGTTCATGGTGCCGCTGGGTATCGCTTCGGCGACCGGGGTGCGCGTGGGGCAGGAAGCCGGGGCCGGGCGACAGACCCACGCCCGCCGCGCCGGACTGGTCGGGCTGGGGCTGTCGTCGGCGGTCATGCTGGGGTTTGCCGCCTTCGAGCTGCTGGCCCCCCGCGTCGTGTTCAGCGTCTTCGTCAATGTGAATGACCCGGTCAACGCGGGCCTGCTGGCAACGGCCACCGGATTTCTGGGCATTGCCGCGCTGTTTCAGCTTCTGGACGGCTTGCAGGTCACAGCCAACGGAGCACTGCGCGGCTTGCAGGACACCCGCTTTCCGCTGGTCGTGTCGCTGCTGGCGTACTGGGTGGTCGGGCTGGGCCTCGGCTCCTGGCTGGCGTTCGGGCTGCACCTGGGCGCACGCGGGCTGTGGTTCGGCCTCACGGCGGGCCTCACCTGCGCCGCGCTGGGTCTGGTCGGGCGCTTCCTGAAACTGTCGGGGAGCAGGGGAGGCTGAACCTCGTCCCTTCTCCCCGGTTCAAAAAGGTCAATGTTCCAGCCGGATGTGCGGCAGCTGCTTGTCCAGCCACGCGGGCAGCCACCAGTTCCAGCGGCCCGCCAGTTTGAGGAAGGCCGGAACCAGTACCAGCCGCACCAGGGTCGCGTCCAGCACCACCGCCACCGCCAGGCCCAGGCCCACGCTCTTGGTGGCGACCACACGCCCGAACATGAAGGCCGTGAACACGATGAACATGATGACGGCGGCACTGGTGATGATGCGGGCGGTGTAGCCGACGGCCCGCACCACCGCTTCGTCGTTGCTGGCCCCGGCGTGGTATTCCTCCTGCACCCGCGAGAGCAGGAAGATTTCGTAATCCATGCTGAGGCCGAACATGACGGCGAACAGCAGCACCGGCAGCACCGAGTCCAGCACCCCCGAATAGCCGGGAATGCCCAGCAGTTCGGCCCCGTGCCCTTCTTGCACCACCCAGGTCACGACCCCGGCGGCGGCCCCGACGGTCAGCGAGTTCATCAGAATGCTTTTGAGCGGAATCAGGATGGAGCGGAAGGCGACCAGCAGCAGCAGGAATGTTCCTGTAAAGACCGCCAGCACCACGGTGGGCAGCGTGCGGGTAATCGCCTCACCGAACTCGCGCCCTCCCACCGGAGCGCCGCCGAGCAGGTAGCGGTAGCCGCTGGCGTCCAGCACCGCTCGGATGCGGCCCTCGAAGGCTGGGGCGAGGTCGGCCCGCAGCGCGTCGTCGGGAACGACGGTCACGCGCAGGTACTGGCGGTCCCGGCTGAACGACCGCTGGGTGAGCAGGCCCAGTGCCGCCAGCTGGTCGCGGTTGCTCGCCCCTGTGCGCTGCAAGTCGGCAGGGGTGATGAACGGACTCAGCACCGTCTGCACGCCGGGCAGCGCCCGCAGGTCGTCCACCACCGCCCGGAATTGGTCGCTGCCTTCGGGCGTGTAGCGCTGGCCTTGCAGGTCGAGAATCACCTCGAACTGGCTGAGCAGCCCGCCCGCCCCGAGTGCCCGCACGTCTTCAAGGGCGTCCCGGCTTTCCACCCCCGGCACCAGTCCCCACGCCCCCGCGTAGCCCGTTTTCATCCGCAGGGCAGGCACGGACAGCAGCAGCAAGAAGGCGGCACTCAGCAGCACGACGGGCAGCGGGCGGGCCGTGACCCGGCGGGCAAACTGCGTCCAGCCGCGTGAGGCTTCGGGGGACTGTGCCCAGTTGGAACGCAGGATTTTGGGCGCGTTGACCCGTTCGCCCAGCAAAGACAGCAGCGCGGGCAGCGCGGTCAGGCTCGCCAGGACGGTGAGCACCACCGCCAGCACTCCGCCGATGCCGATGGAGCGCACGAAGGACAGCGGCGGCAGCATCAGCCCCGCCATCGCGATCGCCACCGTCGCGCCGCTGAACAGCACGCTGCGGCCCGCAGTCTGCACGGTGCGGGCCGCCGCCTCTGCCGGGGTGGCGCATTTCCTGAGTTCCTCGCGGAAGCGCCCGACCATCAGCAGCGCGTAGTCGATACCCGCGCCCAGGCCCAGCATGGTCACCACGCTCTGGGCAAACGAACTGACCTCCATGACACGGGTCAGCCCGAACAGGCCCGCCATCGCCACGCTGATGCTCATCATGCCGACCACCAGCGGCAGGCCCGTCGCCACCAGCGCCCCGAAGACCATCAGCAGCAGCACGGCGATCAGCGGCAGGGCCACCAGTTCGCTGCGTTTGGTGTCGGACTCGGCAAACTCGGTGAAGTCGTCGGCAATCGCCTGTCCGCCCGTCACCCGCACGTCCAGTGCCGCCGAGTCCACCTGCCGGGCATAGGCGCGAATGCGGGCCAGCGTTTCCTTGCCGCCTTCTTCCAGCGGAATCTGCGCCACCGTCAGCGCCAGGTCGCCTTGTGAATGGTCGCCTTGCTTGCCACTCTGCTCGGTGCGGCGGGTCAGGCCCGCGAGTGCCGCGCCTTCGCCCTGGGCCGGCAGCACGCGGGACACGCCCTCAATCTGGCGCAGCCCGTCCACGAACTTCTGATAAGTCGCCTCGCCCTGCGGTGTCCCCAGCCCCGGCTGACTGCGGGTGAGCAGCAGGGCGGTGTTGGTGTCCTTTTCCCCGAATTTCTCGCGGAGAATCTCCATCACATGGGCGCTTTCGGAGTTGGTCAGCGTGCCGGGGTTGGCGCTCAGGGCGCGGGGAGCGCGGGCGGCGAAGGGCAGGCAGACCAGCATCACCACCAGCCAGGTCAGCAGCACGGCCCACGGACGATGAGAAACGAACAGGGCAAGACGTTGCACCGGGAAAGTAGATCACGGTGGCAAACGCCGTTTCCGCACCTGCCCACGTTCTCGCCCTCTCTATGCTGGGGCCATGATCCTGATTTCCGGCCTGGACCATGTGCTGCTCGAAGCCCCGCAGGGGTGTGAGGCGGCGGCCCGTGAATTCTTCGGCGGCGTGCTGGGGCTGAGCGAACTGCAAAAGCCCGCCGCCCTCCAGAAAAACGGCGGCTGCTGGTTCGCCCTGCCCGATGACCGCCAGCTACATATCGGCGTGGTGGCCGACTACGTGCCGCGCCAGAAGGGGCACCTCGCGCTGCGCTGCGCCGACTTGGACGCGGTGGTGGAGAGGTTGCGGGCGCACGGCGTCGCCTGCCAGCCCGACGAGGAAGCGGGCGTGCCCCGTGTCTTTTTGCGCGACCCCTGGGGCGGGCGTCTGGAAATCGTCGAGGGGGCGCACGTCTCGCGGCCTGTGGAGTAAGGACCTGCCCTCTACAATGCCCCCCATGACCAAGCTTCCCCCGACCCTTCCCGAAGGCGGCCTGGACCGCGACGTGCTGGTGCGCTGGCTCGACGATTATCTGCGAATTGACGCCTACCCCGACCCGTCGCTCAACGGCCTGCAGATTCAGGGGGCCGAGAAGGTCAGGCGCGTCGCCGCCACCGTGGACACCAGTGTCCGCACGCTGCAGGCCGCCGCCGAAGCCGGGGCCGACCTGCTGCTGGTCCATCACGGGCTGTTCTGGGGCAAGCCGCTGGCGATTACCGGGCCGCACCATGACCGCGTGCGCACCGCGATTCAGGCCGACCTGAACCTCTACGCCGCCCACATTCCGCTCGACGCCCACCCCGAAGTCGGCAACAACGCGATGATCGCCCGCGCCCTGAGCCTGAGCGACCTGGAACCCTTCGGCGACTGGCAGGGCCACAAAATCGGGCTGGCGGGCAAACTGCCGCGCGAACAAGGCTTGCAGGAATTCGCCGACCGCATCCAGAAACTGACGGGCGAAATCTGCCTCGTTCACGGCGGCGGCTCGCCCAACGTCCACCGCGTCGGCGTGACTTCGGGCAGCGGGGCGGGCGCGATTGCCGAAGCCGCCGCGCTGGGCCTGGACACCCTGCTGACGGGCGAACCCGAACACAAGCATTTTTACGACTCGTTCGAGTACGGCATCAACGTGATTTTTGCGGGACACTACGAGACAGAAGTGTTCGGCGTTCGCGCTCTGGCCGCCCGCATCGAAGAAGAATTTGGGCTGCCCTGGCAGTTCCTCAACTTCCCGACTGGCCTCTGAGCATGACTGGCCTGTTCATCACCCTGGAAGGGCCGGAGGGCGCGGGTAAGACCACCCAACTCGCCCGCCTGGAAGCGAGGCTGCGGGGGACGGGCCGCTGCGTGACCGTCACCCGTGAGCCGGGCGGCACGCCGCTGGGAATGCGGGTGCGCGAAGTGGTGCTCGACCCCACGCTGGAGATGGGGCCACTCAGCGAGTTTTTGCTGTACTCCGCCAGCCGCGCCCAACTGGTGCAGGACGTGCTGCGGCCCGCGCTGGAACGTGGCGACGTGGTGCTGTGTGACCGCTACTTCGACTCCTCGCTGGCGTACCAGGGCGCTGGACGGGGGCTGCCATTGGCACTGCTGCGCGACCTGACCCGCGAGGTGACGGGTGGCCTGACCCCCGACCTCACGCTGCTGCTCGACCTCGACCCGGCGGTGGGGTTGGCACGCGCCGCGCAGCGCGGGCAGGCCGACCGATTGGAACAGGCCGACCTCGCCTTTCACCAGCGGGTGCGGGCAGGCTTTCTGGAACTGGCCCAGGCCGAAGCCCAGCGTTTTGCCGTACTGGACGCCGCGCAGAGTGCCGACGCGGTCGAAGCGCAACTCTGGGCAGCGGTGGAGAGCAAGCTCTAGTTCCTGCCCGCCGCTGCCGTTTCTGCCCGGAGGCCCAGCCCCGGCACCTTGACTTCGAAGACGGTGGGCCAGCGTTTGCCGGTCAGCAGCAGGGTGCCGCGTTCCGGCACGAAAGCGATGCCGTTGGCGACATCGTCGAAGGTGAGCGCTTGCCCCTGCTTGGCGGCGGTGGTGCTGACTTCACGGGTCAGGGCCGACACGTCGATCCAGGCCAGCACCTTGCCCGTCTTGGGGTGAATGCGGGCAATTTTGTCGGTCAGCCAGATGTTGGCGTAGACGTAACCCTGCACGTATTCGAGTTCGTTGAGGTTGGTGACCGCTTGGCCCCTGTCGGTCACCTGCACGCTGCGCTCCACCTTGAACGTCCTGGGGTCACGCCACATCAAGGCCGCGCTGCCGCTACTCATGATGAGGCTCTTGCCGTCGTGGGTCAGGCCCCAGCCCTCGCCCTGGTAGCTGTAGCGCCCGGTTTCCTTCAGGGTGCGCTGATCGAAGCTGAAGGCGGTGCCATCCTGCCAGGTGATGTGGTAGACGGTGTTGCCCAGCGCCGCCGCTCCTTCTCCAAAGGCCTGACCCAGCGGCGTGGCGGTTTGCCGCAGGACTTTCGCCGTCTTGAGTTCGGAAATCCGCACCCCCGATTCGCCCACCTGCCCGGTACTTTCCAGATATTTGCCGTCACCGAGGTATTGCAGACCCTGGGTAAAGGCCCGCGGGTCATGCGGGTAGCGCGTCACCACCACCGGGCGCAGCACCGGAGTCCGGGCGGGGGTCGCCGCCGCAGCTCCACCGGGCTTGGAGGGGGTGGAGGGAGCCGCCACGGACGTGGGGGTTTGGGCCGGCGCGACCGTGAGCAGGGTCGCCGCAGCGAGAAGGGTGAGTGGAAAGGCAACGGCGAGGGGGCGCATACCGCCCATGCTAGGACAGTGTGGCCCCCGGCGCGTCGGAATGTGGGTTATTCGGCGTGGGTTATTCAGCGCTCGGCTTGTGCTGCTCGGCCTGCATCGCCAGATAGGTCTGGTACTGCGGCGCACCGCCGAGCATGTTCTGGCCGCCGTCGACCGGCAAAATCACGCCCGTGACATAGCTCGCGGCGTCCGACACCAGAAACAGCGCGGCGTTGGCGATGTCCTGCGGCACACCCATGCGGCCCAGCGGCACGGATTTTTCCACGCGCTGGCGGCTTTTCTCGTCGGGGGCGAGTCGCGCCATGCCCTCGGTGCCGTCAATCGGGCCGGGGATGATGGCGTTAACGCGAATGCCGCGCGTGCCCCATTCCACCGCCAGCGTCCGGGTCAGGGCGTCCACGCCCGCTTTGGCGGCGACCACGTGCGCCTGCATGGGCACGGGCACCCCATAGGCGCTGATGCTCAGGACCGTGCCGCCGGGCTGCTTGAGGTGGGGGGCCGCCGCCTTGACGGTGTGGTAGGTGCCCAGCAGGTCAATCTCCACCACGGTCTTGAAGCCGTTGGGCGAAATGCCGTCTACCGGGGCCGGGAAGTTGCCCGCCGCGCCCGCCAGCACAATGTCGAAGTCGCCGAATTCAGCGACGGCCTGCGCCACCGCCGCTTCCATCGCGGCAAAGTCGCGCACGTCGGCACTGACGCCCAGCGCCCGGCCCCCACTCGCCTTGATGCCGTCGGCAGCCCGCTGCGCCTTTTCCAGATTGCGGCCCAGGATGGTCACCGCGCAGCCGTGCGCCGCGAAACTCTGGGCAATGCCGAGGTTGATGCCGCTGCCGCCCCCGGTAATCAGGGCGTGTTTGCCCGCCAGCAGGTCGGGGCGAAAAGTGGTGGATGGGTCGGCAGGCTGCGTCATGGCGGGTCACCTCGGGAGAGAAAGGAGAAACAAAGAGAAAAGTCGAAAGGTTCGGTCACTTCTTATACCCGTTCAGGGGAGCGGGGTCTAGCCGCATCGCCGCAGTCAATGACCGGAAAGGGTCTGACCCGGCGTCCAGCCGTGACCTATACATTCCTTTCGGGGGCGGGCCAACTGCTCTATACCTATTCGGGTTCGCGGCTGCGAAAAATCTTACACCCTGAGCCGTTTTGCGGCGTAGGCTTCAACGCACCGCCACCAGGGAGACACAACCATGACCAAAAGCGTAACAGGAGCGCGGCGCAGTATCACGCCGCTGGCTCTCCTGATGACCTGCCTGGGGTCGATCATCGGCTCGGGCTGGCTGTTCGGGGCCTTCAATACCGCCAAAATCGCCGGGCCTGCCGCCATTCTCGCCTGGGTCATCGGCATGATCATGATGATGGCGATTGCCCTGACCTACACCGAACTGGGGGCCATGTTCCCCGAATCGGGCGGCATGGGCCGCTACGCCCAGTATTCGCACGGCCCTTTCGCCGGGGTGCTGGCGAGCTGGTCCAACTGGCTGAGCATGCTCGCCATTCCGCCCATCGAGGCGGTCGCCAGCGTGCAGTACATGGCGGGCTGGAATTTCGGCTGGGCGCAGGGACTGGTGCAAGACGGCACCCTCACTGCGGCGGGTCTGCTGGCCGCCACGCTGTTCATGCTGGTCTACACCCTCCTCAACTTCTGGACGGTGGCCCTCTTTGCCAAAAGCAACACCGCCATCACGGTGTTCAAACTGGTCGTGCCGCTGCTGACCGCCATTTTCCTGATGGTCTACGGCTTTCACCCCCAGAACTTCACCGACGCGGCGAGTGGCGGCTTCGCGCCCTACGGCTGGGCCGCCGTGTTTACCGGGGTGGCGACCAGCGGCATCGTGTTCAGCTTCAACGGTTTTCAGGCCCCCATCAATCTGGCGGGCGAGGCGCAGCGTCCGGGGCGCAGCGTGCCGTTCGCGGTGGTGGGCGGCATTCTGATGGCGGGTGTGGTCTACATCCTGCTTCAGGTGGCCTTTCTGGGTGCCGTGACGCCAGAGCAGCTTCAGGCAGGCGGCTGGGCGGGCCTGAAATTCGAGTCGCCCTTTGCCGAACTGGCGGCGGCCCTGGGTCTGAACTGGCTGGCGCTCACGCTCTACGCCGACGCGGTCATCAGTCCTTCGGGAACGGGCATCACCTACGCGGCGACCACCTCGCGGGCGCTCGAAGCCCTGGCCCGCAGCGGTCACATGCCCGCGTGGCTCGGGCGACTGCACCCCACCCTCGGCGTGCCGCGTCACGCCCTCATCGTCAACCTGCTGCTCAGCCTCGCCGCCCTGTACCTGTTTCCCAACTGGGAAGCGCTGGCAGCGGTGGTCAGCGTGACCTGCGTGGTCGGGTTTCTGACCGGACCTATCAGCGTGGTCAGCCTGCGCCGCACCGCTCCCGACCTGCGCCGCCCGCTGCGTCTGGCGGGCCTGAACGTGCTCGCTCCGCTGGCCTTCGTGTTTGCCAGTCTGCTGGTGTACTGGAGCCGCTGGCCCCTGAACGGTCAGATCATGTTGCTGGTGCTGCTGGGCCTGCCCATCTACGCCGTGGTGCAGGCGCGGCGCGGCTGGGAAGGCACGGCGCTGCACCTCCGCAGCGGCCTGTGGCTGCCCGCCTACCTGCTGGTGCTGACGCTGGTGTCGTACCTGGGCAGCAAACAATTCGGTGGGCGCGGCGTGCTGACCTATGGGGTAGACATGGTTCTGGTGGCGGCGTTGGCCCTGGCCTTCTACTTCTGGGGGATTCGCAGTGGGGACGCACAGGCCATTCGGGAAGTGTCGCCGGAGGACTGACGGTCAGGATGCCGAAGGCCGCTGGCTGGTGGCAGAACGCTAAAAGGGGAGGCTGGGGCGGTGGCTCCGGCCTCTTTTTCGTTACTATGGTTCATGTCTCAAGCTCTGCTGGTTATTGACATGCAAAACGGCGTGGTAGACGGCGCTTACCGCCTCCACGAAGTCACAGGGAATATTCTCGCCGCCGTAGCCCAGGCCCGCGCCGAGGGCCAGAGCGTGGTCTGGGTGCAGCATTCAGGCAAGTAAGGCA
>NZ_JAUNHK010000007.1:0-5055 GCF_030523985.1 Deinococcus sp. | reverse complement strand
GCCCGCGCCGAGGGCCAGAGCGTGGTCTGGGTGCAGCATTCAGGCAAGTAAGGCATATACTCTTAGTAAGGAGCGTGTATGAGTCATTCCACCATCACCAGTAAGGGACAAGTCACCATTCCCGTCGAAATCCGCGAGGCGCTGTCGCTGAAAAAGGGGGACAAACTCGTTTGGCGAGCCACCGAAACGGGGCTAGAGGCCGCCGTGGAGCGAGTAACTGGCCCCGATGAGGTGTTTGGAATGCTGCGTCAATACGCCAAAGTGGGCACCACCCACGAGCAGGAACGGGCCGCCGTTGCCGAAGCCTTTGCGAGAGGCGAATGCCTTTGAGTCAGCAAGCTTTGCTGGACACCAACGTCATTTTGCGCTTTTTACTGGCTGATCACGAGACACTTTCGCCGCGTGCAAAAGCCTATTTTCAACGGGCAGCAACAGGTGAATTGGACCTGCTGATTCCCAGCGTGGTCGCCGCAGAATGTGTTTTTACGCTGAAATCGTTTTACAAACTGACGCGGGCAGAGGTGGCGACGGCCCTCTTGCAATTGCTCAAGCTGCCTAACGTGAGCGCCGTAGACGGGGAAGTTGTTAAGCAAGCCCTCAGCTTTTACGCCGAGAGAAACGTGGACTTTGCCGATGCTTATCTGGCAGCTTTAGCGCAGGAAAAAGGCCAAAGCGTAGCCAGTTTTGACCGCGACTTGGGCAAGCTGGGCGTGGCGGTACTGACATGACCCCCTTCACCCCCACCCAACTTTCCGAAGCCCATCGCGCCCTCGCTTCTACCCTCAGCAAGTGCGAAAAGGTACTGGCGGGCGGCAAACTGAAACCCGCCCAGCACACGCTGACGCAGAGGCGAATAGAGGCGTTACGGGTGGCACTGGCGCTGATTGAGCGGGAGCAGAGCGGGCAGGTCTAACGGTCAGGCCAGCGCCAACCAGTCGCTCACCTTCGCCCGAATCAGCGGCCCGCTCAGCTCGGCAGCGGAGGGCAGAGCGGACGGGGCAAACCACGCCGCGCCGTGAACTTCATCGGCAGAGCAGACCAGATTGCCGCTCACCCCCTCGGCACGGAACAGCACCGAAATGTTGTCAATCACGTCGCCGTGCGGGTAGGTGAAACGGTACTCCGCCCCGGCGTAGAGTTTCAACGGCTCCAGCATCGCCGCCCGCAAGCCCGTTTCCTCGTGCAGTTCCCGCGCTGCACACGCCACGAACGATTCGCCCAGTTCCAGACTGCCGCCGGGCAGCGTCCAGCGACCCGTCCCCGCGTGCCGAAGCAGCAGCAGTTCGCCCCGAGCGTTCGTTACAGCGACGTTGGCGCCTGGGGCCATCAGGGGACGCGGGCCGACCAAGCGCCGCATCTCGCGCAGCCAGTCGCCGGGTGGGGAAGGAGTGGGGATGGACAGCAGCGGCAGAGGCGGCAGCCCTTCCCGCGCCCGCAGCACATTCATGCTGATGCGGTTGATGTTGCTGTTCAGCGGCGGCAGGTCGTCCAGCGCGAACCAGCGCAGTTCCAGTGTTTCGCCGCTGTCGTCGGGACAGGCAGCTTCCAGCGCCACCGCAGGCACTTCGCCCTCGGTGCGTAGGCCGACCAGATACACCTCGTCGCCGTTCGGGTAGCGGTGAAACATCTCCGGCCCGCTGACCAGCCCCTCAGTCAGGGGCAGCGGACGCAGATTCGGGCAACGCAGCCCCGTTTCCTCGTGCAGTTCGCGGCGGGCGGCCCCCAGAACATCCTCGCCGGGTTCCAGCCCGCCGCCGATGATGCCCCATTGCCCGTCGTCTCCCCGGCGCTGAAGCAGCACGCGGCCCCGTTCGTCGCGCAGCAGCACGCTGACGCCCACCACTGGCAAAGGCCGCTGACCCCAGACGGCGCGAAGTTCGGACAGATAAGACATGCCGCCCACTCTAGAGGCAGGCGGCAGCGGGGAGAGGAGGCTCAACCTTCCAGCGTCGTCAGGTCGCCGGGGTCTTGGCCCAGCGCCTGTGCCCGCAAGACACGGCGCATGATTTTGCCGCTGCGGGTTTTGGGCAGCGCGTCCACCACCTTGATTTCGGCAGGCGTACCGATGGGGCCAAGCTGGTGGCGCACATGCTCGGTGATGCTGGCCCGCAGGCCGCGTCCCACACCGCCCTCAAAGCCACGGCGCAGAATGACGTGGGCGATAATCGCCTCGCCCTTGAGCGGGTCGGGAATGCCGATGACGGCGGCCTCGGCCACAGCGGGGTGGCTGACCAGCGCGTCTTCCACGTCCGCCGAGCCGATGCGGTGGCCCGCCACGCTCAGCACGTCGTCGCTGCGGCCCAGAATCGAGATGTAGCCGTCTTCGTCCCTCAGTGCCAGGTCGCCCGAGGTGTAGCCCGCCGGGTTTTCGTTCCAGACGGCGGCGTATTTTTCGTCGTTGCCGTGCACGCCGCGCATCATGCTGGGGAAGGGCCGCCGGATGACCAGATAGCCCTGCTGCCCGGTGGGGACGGGGTGACCTGTTTCATCCACCACATCCGCGTCCACACCTGCCAGCGCCCTTCCCGCGTAGCCGGGGCGCACGGGCCAGCGGGCGTGCGTGCCGATGGTCGGCCCACCGAGTTCGGTCTGCCACCAGTTGTCGATGACTACTGCGTGTGCGCCTTCGCCCAGGCCGCCCGCCACATGTTCCTGTGCCCAGCGCCACGCCTCGGGGTTGAGCGCCTCGCCCGCACAGGCCACCACGCGCAGGCTGGAGAGGTCATAGGGTTTGAGCACGTCGGCGCCCAGTTTCATAAACAGCCGCAGCGCAGTGGGCGCAGTAAACAGCACGTTGACGCCGAATTTTTCTATCAAGCGCCACAGCACGCCCGTGTCAGGGAAGTCGGGGGCACCCTCGCGGAACATCACGGTCGCGCCCGACACCAGCGGCCCGTACACGATGTAACTGTGCCCCACAATCCAGCCAATGTCGGAGGTGCAGAAGTACACGTCGCCCGGATGCACGTCCAGCAGGGCTTTCATGTGGTACGACGTGCCCACCATGTAACCGCCGTGGGTATGCAGCACGCCTTTGGGTTTGCCCGTGCTGCCCGAGGTATACAGGATGAACAGCGGGTCTTCGGCGTTCACGGGGACGGCTGCGGCCTTGCCCCGCTTCATCAGGTCTTCCCACGCCACCGTGCGGCTGTCGTGTTCGCGGTGCATGGTCTTGACCCGTTCCCACAGCACCAGGTAGTCCACGGTGGTGAGGTCTTGGATGGCCTCCGCGGCAATCGCGTACAGGTCGACGACTTTGCCCCGGCGGTAGCCCACGTCCGCCGTAATCACGACTTTGGCGCCTGCGTCCTGAATGCGGTCACGCAGCGCCGACACACCCAGCCCCGCGTACACCACGCTATGCACCGCGCCAATTCGGGCGCAGCCGAGCATGGCAATCACGCCTTCGGGGGTCAGCGGCATGTAGATCACCACGCGGTCGCCCTTCTCTACGCCGATAGACCGCAGCCCCGCCGCAAAGCGCTCCACCCGGTCATGCAGCGTGCCGTAGGTGTAAATCTGGGCCTGCTCGTCCTCCGAAAGCCAAATCAGCGCGGCGCGGGTACGGGCTTCGCCGTGCGCATGGCGGTCAAGGGCGTTGAGGGTGATGTTGGTTTCGCCGTCCGCGAACCAGGTGTGGTGCGGCCTGTCCCAGTGCAGCGCCTGGGTGGGCGGTTTCGTCCATTCGTAGTGCTGCGCTTGCTCCAGCCAGAAGGCGTTGGGGTCGGCAGCGGCGCGGTCTATGTCGGCCTGGGGGTCGTAGCGCAGGCGCGAAAGCACGCTTTGGGGCGGGGAGAAGCGTTCGGGACGACCCGAAACGTCGGGCGAGGCAGTGCCGTTTAGGGCAGGGTCAGTCATGGCAGAAAAACCTCCTGGGCTGGGTTGTGTTCGACCGTCAGATTCTAGTCCGCCGGGCAGTTCCAAATGACCCGCTTTCGCTCCAAACTTGGTCGGGAATTATTATGTTTTTTACATAATCCGTGCTAGAATATTCGTATGAAAAACGCTCCTTTGACCCTCAATTTCGGCTCCGTTCGTCTGCCCCTCAGTGCGGACGGCTTCCTTCACGCGCCGACGGTTCAGACCCAACTGGGCCTCGGCTCGTCTTGGGCGGCGGTTCTCGTGGAACACGGTTTGCCGGAGATTTACCGCGACTTCGGCGCTGGCCCCGAGGCGGCCCTGAGCGTGCCCGATTTCGCGGCGCTGGTCTTTGCGCTGGCGACCCCGGAGGCGCGGCGCTGGCAACGGCGGGCGCGTGACCTGCTGGCCCGCGCCATGCAGGGCGACGTGCGGCTGGCGGCCCAGATTGCCGAACGCAGCCCCGAACCCGCTGCCCGGCGCTGGCTCTCGGCGCGGCTGGAAAGTACCGACGCCCGGCGCGAACTGCTGGCGACGGTGGCCCGGCACGGTGGGCGCGGGGGGGTCTACGGGCAACTCGGCAGCATCAGCAACCGCGCCGTCCTGGGCAAAGACAGCGCCTCGGTGCGCGAGGAACGCGGCGTGCGCGCCACCCGCGACGGCCTGAGCAGCACCGAACTGCTGCGCCTCGCCTACATCGACACCGTCACCAACCACGCTATTCAGGAACGGGGCACCCAGGGCAACGCCGCCATCCTGCGCCTGCACGAGGAAGTCGCCCGCAGCGAGGGCCGCAACTGGGACACGCTGCCGGGGCAAGTGGGCTGATAGCGCGCACAGGGGGAGTGCTACCCTGACCCCAACTTTGGCCTCAGGCTCACCTCAGGCTCAAAAGGGGGGGACGGTTATCTCACAGGAAATCTGGGCCGATGTGCTCGCTTACGTCCGCAAAAATGTTTCGGAACTGGAATACAAGACCTGGTTTTCACCCATCAAGCCGCTGGGCGTGCAGGAAGGGTCGCTAATCCTGGGCGTCCGCAATTCCTTTACCAAGGACTGGTTCCGCGACCACTATCAGGAGCTCCTGCTCGCCGCGCTGCGTTCGCTGGGGGCCGAGCAGCCCCAGGTCGAATTTCAGGTGCTGCCCGCCGCCCAGGACGCCCTGCTGCTGCCCAGCGATCCGCCCCCCGCGCCCGA
>NZ_JAUNHK010000100.1 GCF_030523985.1 Deinococcus sp. | reverse complement strand
CGTTCAGCGCAAGCGTTGCCTGAGAAGCCAACGGTTTCAACCGTTGGTAGGTCACCTCGACACCATCCGGGGCGTGAAGCCCGAAGACTTGGAGGTAATTGCCCGGGCCTTTGCCCAGTTGCAACTCGACATGGAAGACCGGCCCTTCCGCGACCTGCTGGGGCCGACGTACATGGCGATTGCCCACAAGCTTGACCGGGACGCCCGTGGCGAGTTCTTCACGCCTCACTCGCTCTGCTACCTGCTGGCGAAGATGCAGCTCGGAGACGACCCCCGCGAGGTCATGGAGCCAGGGAAAATCCTGACCTGTAACGAGCCTGCCTGCGGGTCGGGCGGCATGATTCTGGCCTTCGCCGAGGTGCTGGTCAGTGGTGGCGTCAGCCCGATTCACATGCGCTGGGTGGCACAAGACCTCAGCGCCTTGAGCTGCTACGCGACGTTCGTGAACACCACGCTCTGGGGCATTCCCGCCCAGGTCATCTGCGGCAACACGCTGAGTCTGGAAACCCGCTGGACCTGGAACAACGTCTTCTGGCATCAGGCCCGGCCCCTGCCCGAGCAGCCCACCCAGGCCGAGGAGTCCCGCCTTGTGCAGATGGTCGAGGCGTTCCGGGCATTGCTGGCGGGTGAGAAGCCAGAGGTGCCGGAAGTTGCCCCAAAGCCGGAAAAGCCCAAACCCGCTGCGCCTTTCGGGGCGGAGTTCGGGCCGCTGTTCGGGGGTGAGTGGTGATGTTCTACATGCCAACCAATCATCCTGACTGGGCACTGACACCTGGCGGCATCCTTCTCCCTGCTCAGCAGGCGGAGCAACTCTCGCGGGTAGGTCGCAACCGTTACGGCCCTGGCCCCCTGGGGCTGGACGTATTCGCTGGTGCGGGTGGCTTCAGCCTGGGTATGAAGATGGCAGGCATTGAGGTCATCGGCATGTTCGAGTTCGACCCGGCTGCCGCCAGTACGTACATGATGAACCTCTGCCGGTATGGGGAGTTCGAGCCGCACTGGGCTACGCCAGACGACAAAGAACGCTTGGAGAAATGGTTCAACCGCGAAATCAAGCGCATGGGGCGCGATGTAGCGGAAGCTCGTGCCGCTGGCATTGAGGGCTTTCTTTCTCCAGAGGCCGTCTTGCAGTTGGGTCTGCTGCCCCACGCTGGGAGCGGCTGGATTCACCATCACCCTGAAGTCCCAGGCACCAGCCATGTGTTTTTCGGGGACGTGACGAAATTCAGCAGCGAGCGGATTCTGGGTGCCCTGGGCCTGAAGCGTGGTGAGCTGGATGTTCTGTTCGGTGGCCCGCCCTGCCAGGGCTTCAGTAAGGCTGGGAAGCGGGATGTGATGGATCCCCGCAACTCGCTGGTGTTCGAGTTTGCCCGCCTGGTGGTGGATCTTCAACCACGCACCTTCGTGATGGAGAACGTCGTGGGGCTGACCAGCATAGTCACACCAGAAGGTATTCCCGTCCTGGACAAGTTCTGCGAGATGGTCGCCGATGGCGGCTGGGCGACCTTCGAGGCGCTTCAGAAGATGCTGGGCGTGGAAGGTCGGCGGACGGCAGTACGTGGACGTTCCTCCGCAAAGGCGACCATGAGCGAAGAGCCTGATGACAACAGCGATGGTTTTGGGCCGTTATTCGGGGGTGAAGTGTGATTGGCTACACTCCGACCGACAGGGCTTCCGCCGAATTGCGGCAGGCCCTCAAAAATCGCCTTCGCGTCCCTTTTCCCTTCAACGCTGCTGAGCAGGCTGACTTTGCGCTGTTTTTGACCTTTCAGGGCGTTCAAGTAACGCCAAGCAAAAAACATCCTGGCTGCTTCAGTGCCAATACAGACCTATGCCCTTTCGCGTGGCTCTGGCGTGAACAGCGCGGAGAACTTCGTAAGCGGCCAACGATCTAAGCCCTCTCGCCGGGGGCTGGCCCGCGCTGGCCCCCGCTTCCCCAGGAAGTGCGCCATGAAAGAAACCCTGACCGTCAAGCTGGACGCCATCAAGCACGAGTACGACAAGGACGGCTACGCCTTTACCACGCTGCACCTTGAACTGCCCAGTGGCGTTGACCTGAAGTTTCTCCAGAAAGCCCACCGCCTCGCCAAAAAAGAGGATGGCCGCCAGGAAGTGACCTTCACGCTGAAGGTCTACAGCCAGGGTGACCGCCGCACCTGGAAGCTTCGCAGCAAGGGCAGCAAGACCAGAGACTTCAAGGTGGTGGCCGTCGTCGAGCGCGGCTTTGATGCCAATGACCGCGCTGAGCTGCTGTTCAACCCTGCCGATCCCCGCGCTGTGGAACTGGTCTTTGAAGTGGAAATCGTCGAGCCTCAGCGCCCGCTGTTCCCACCCAAGGACGATGACCAGGACGAAAAGCGGGTGAGCGCATGAGCCCTGCCGACTACCTCTCGCTCTCCCGTCCCTGGACAGCGGCCATCGAGCGCCACGGCAAACGTGTCGAGAACCGTGAACGCTGGTTGCCGCACCCGCATCTGCTGCGGCAGGCCGAGCGCCGCGTCGGGCAGGACATCGCCCTGCACAGCAGCGGCAGCTACAGCGTGGACGACGCCAAGTACGTCGAAAGCGTCACTGGCGTCTGGTATGCCCGGCGCGACGTGCCCGATAAGGCCCTGACCAGCGTGGTGAGAATCGCGGGCCTGCTGTTCCCCGGCGACGAGTGCCCGGCAGGACAGGAGGCCTGGTACTTCGGCGGCTTCGCCCTGGTGCTGGACGACGTGCGCGTGCTGCCTACCCCGGTAGACATGCCCGGCGCACTCGGCTTCAAGAAGATCCCTCAGCCCCAACTCTCTGACGTTCTGGCGCAACTCGACGCCCTGAAAGGTGGTAAATGATGACCCGACTCGACGACATTGGCCTCGATTTGCAAGCCCTTTCCCTCCCCACGCCCGAGCAGCAGGCCCAGGCCGTGATCGACCGCTTCCTCGACTGGGCGACCGACCCCCGCCTCGCTGTGCTGGACACCGAGACGACGGGTCTTGGCCCAGGTGAGCAGGTCATCGAAATCGGCATGGTGGACGCCAACGGGCGCACGCTGATGAACCAGCGCGTTCGGCCCACTTTCCCGGTGCCTGCCGAGGCGAGCGCCATTCACGGCATCACTGACGAGGACCTGAAAGGCTGCCCGACCTTCGATCAAGTGTGGTCGCGCCTCTGGGAATTGCTGCAAACCCACCGCGTGGTCGTCTACAACGGGGGCTTCGACTTCAACCGAATCGCGGACAGCCTAAATGCCACCATGCCTGGGTGGTATCAGGGCGACGGCGGCCCCAGCGAGCTGCTCCGGGCCTGGAACGCCCTGATTCCCTCGGTGCAGCGTGACGGCTGCGTCATGGAAGCCTATGCGCCGGTCCACGGCGAGTGGAGCGCCTGGCACGGCTCCTGCCGCTGGGCCAGACTCTCCGCCGCCTGCGCCGAGCGCGGGGTGGACACCAGCGACCTGAAAGCGCACTCGGCCCTCGACGACGCCCGAGCCACCCTGCGGCTGATTCAGGCGACCGCCGAACTCACCCCGGAGGGGCTGCCCTGGATCGGTCGGGAGGAAGAGGCGTGAGCGCTCAGCCCAGCTTCGGTCGGTTCCTGTGGCAGGCCCGCTGCGCGGCGGGCCTCAAGCTGCGCGACGCGGCGGCCCGGCTGTGCGTCCACCGTGGCTACCTGAATCGCCTGGAAAGCGGCATGGAGCGGCCACCCAGCAACCATCTCCTCAATGCCCTGGCAAGGCTGTACGGCCTGGAACGTGACGCCCTCTATGTCGCCGCCGGACGCCTGCCACCGGAGCTTTACCAGGCGGCGGCCACGGCGGAAGGGATTGCCTTTCTGCGGACGTTCGCGTGGCGCTCGGCTGAGCACATTTCGCCCGATGAGCGCACCGAGAATGTGCGCCTGAGCCAGCAACTGGAGCGGGCATGACCGCCCAGCACGTTTTGCAACTCCTCACCCCGGAAGAGCAGGCCCGCCTGACCGAACTCGAAGAGCAGGTGATGGTCGGCGCGTCGGCGGCCGTGCTGGCAGGCCGGGCACTGACCGAGATTCGTGACAGCCGCCTGTACCGGGAGAGCTACGACAGTTTTCAGACCTACGCCGAAGACCGCTTCGGCATGAGCCGCCAGCGGGCCTATCAGCTGATGGACTACGCCGCCACCGCTGGCGAGTTCGAGAAGCGGGGCCTCCAGCTTCCCCCCGAACGCATCACCCGCGCCCTGGGGGGCGTGGTGCCCGACGACTACGCCCTGGTGCTCGACGTGGCGCGGGGCGTGACTGGCAAGGAGCATCCCAGCGCCACCGACGTGAAAGCCACCGCCGACGCCGTGCGTGACCTCGCCGCCGGAGCGCACGTCGAGCACCCCGACACCGGGCAGCCCGTCCCCCTCTCGCAGGTTCCCCCGGAGCGGCGCGTGGAGGCGGTGAGCAAGGCCGTGAGGCGCGGCTCGAAGGATTACCGGGACTTCGCCGGGGAAGAGTCCCCGCTGGACTGGCTGGACGGCCTGCGTCTGATCGGGGTCGAGGTGGACATCCTGCTGCGCTCCAGCGGCTACCAGGTGCGGGCGACTGACCCACAGACCGGAGAAATCAGGGAAGGGCCACAGGGCGACACGCTCTGGAAGGCCATTACAGCGGCACGCGCCGCATGGGAGGACGAACGTGAGCAAGGGTGAACAGATTCTGGACATCATGCGGCAGGAGCCGGGGCGCTCCTGGTCGGCGTCGGAAGTGAGTGTTCGCCTGGGTTGTCCGCCTGACAAGGCCGCCGACGCCATGCGGCGGATGCTGAAAGAGGGTCACTTGCTGCGCGTAGACGCCGGGGTCTACTGTCTCGCCAGTCGCTTCGGGCGCCCTGCTGAAGCCACCGCGCAAGAATTGCACATGGCGCGGCCCCAGGTCACACCGGAGGCGAAAGCCACTTTTCTGAAGGCTGTGCAGGACATCGGGCACCCGGTTCATGGCTCCGTCATCGTGGCCCGCTTGCGCCGGACTGTCCCCGATTTCGACATGACGCTGCTGGGCGCGGTCGCCGCTGAGCTTCGCCGTGAAGACGAGTTGGTCCGCCACAACGACGGCAAGTACGCCCTGCCCGCCTGGGGGAAGCGGTGAAGCGGCTGGATCCCGAGCAGCGCCGCCTTGCCGCCCAGACCATCAACAGTCTGGGCGCGGTGGTGAGCCTGCAAGACCTGGAGGAAAGGGAAGAGGTGCTCATCCCTTTCGACGAGCGTGGCCGGGTACTGCGCGGCATCTACCGGGGGATGCAGATCAGGGACGCCGAAATGATGGAAGTCGGGCACCTGCTGAACCAGTACGGCTACGTCCGGCGCAGTGTGGTCACGCTCTGCCCCTGGTGGCGCTGGTGGCTCAACACGCGGGCGGTGCGGTTGCTCGCGTTCGAGGTGGCCCATGAGGGCTGAACCGCCGACCTTCCATGTGCTGCTGACCAAGGCGGAGGCCGAGCACCTTCAGAACGCCCTCGATCTTTACAGCCGTCTTCAGATGGGGCAGATGTGGATTATCGCCGACTACGTTGACCCGGCCCAGGAAGGTGTAGAGGGACGGTTGGCGTTCACGGAGAAGCTGAGGGAACTTCAGCCGCTGATCACCGGCGACCCGCGCCCGGGTGTCAGCCGCTACCCCAGCACGCGCAACTTCGAGCGCGGTGAACAGGTGCGTGACCTCTTTGAGCATGTGCGCTACGCCCGGACTCGTGACCCGTTCGCGGTGCCGCTTCGGTACGACCCCGGCAAGGTGACGGAGGTGCTCTCCGATTGACCCGCATGTCCGAGAGCGAGCTGCGCGAGTACCAGCGCAGGCATCCGCACCTGTTTCCTGAGCCACCTGCTCCCGCCCCGGCCCCCGCGCCGTCGGCGGGCTTGCCCGCTTCGGCAGACAACGGCTACGCCAGTGAAGCCGACTTTCAAGACGCCGTCGTCCTGGCCCTCGTCGAACGAGGCTGGACAGTCTGGCAGATGTACCGGGGTTCTCAGCGTGGTGGCAGCGTGTGGGCCACCAAGGGCATCCCCGACCTGTTCGCTTTCCGCGCCCCTGGCCTGCTGCTCTGGCTGGAACTCAAGCAGCCGGGCAACAAGCCCAGCCCCGCCCAACTTGAACGCCACGAGGAACTGCGCCGCGCCGGGCTGCCTATCACGGTGGCCTGGACGATGGAACAGGTTCTCCGCGCCGAACACGCCCTTTCTCTGCTCGTTCCCAGCGAGGTCACCCCATGAACCAGCGCCCCGACATCTACCGACTCCTCAGCGCCTTTTCGGGAGAACCCCGCAGCCCCTATGACGCCCTGCGTGCCTCTGGCCTGTGGTGGGGCGAGGACGGCGACGACCTGCCGCACGACCTGCGCGGCCTGCTCAGGCAACTCAGCCAGGACGGGCGTATCCGCTGGGTCGTCTGGAAACAAGGCGACGTCGTCATGCGAGAGGGCTACGTCTTGACCGGATGCGGTGAAGTGGCGCTCGACGGCTACCTGGCCCAGTACGGCCCGGTGCGCCCCAAGTTGGCGGAAGTCGCCCTGAACAACAAGCGGGCCGACCTGCTGGCCCTGCTGCAAGCTCGCGCTGGGGGCCTGGCATGACGGGCTGGAAGGCTGAGTTGGAGCGGCAATTCAAGGAACTCGAACGCCAGAGCACGCCGAACCCCAAGAAAAAGAAAGTCACCCCCGCCGGACTGCTGGCCCTGAAAGCGGGCGACACGGCCTATTTCGTGCCCGGCAAGGTGAAGACGGCAGGCTACGGCCAGCGGGTAACGGTCACCCAGGCCGCCAGGCCCGAGGCCCTGAATCCCACGGTCCGTGTCCAGTTTCCCGACGGCACCCAGCGCCGCGTGCAGGTGCGCCAGCTGCGCCCCTGCCTGCCTGACGCCGAACCCACCTACCTGCTCGACGCTCGTTCCCGCCCCGCCTGGAAACGCCTAGTGCTTGCCCTGACGACGCCGACAGCGGACAGCTACGCCGAACTGCTGCACCGCTGGAAAGGGGAGAGGGAACCTGGCGAAAGGCCCAGGCCCGTCGTCATCACCACCGACGAGGCGACCCAGCGGGCGCGGCAACTCGCGGGTATGGTGGCTTCGGTGGGTGCGGCGAAGGCAGACAAGTCTGAGATGGCCCGGGCAATCCTGGCGGCGGCAGGCGTGGAGGCGGCGCGGCAGGTCCTCGAGCAGGCGGGCCGGGGCGGGAAAGGTCAGCCTCTCCGCGAGAAGCTGGCTCCGCCTGTGCACACTCTGGACCCCCGTTCACTCGATCAGGAACGCCGTGCCCTCATCAACAACGTGGCGAAGTGCATTCACCGGCGGTACTTCCTTTCTGACAAGGAACTGGCTGACCTGACCGCTGAAGAACTGGAGCAGCGCCGCATACATGGCGTGCTGTGGCAGATCATCGGGGTGGGGGAGAGGCAGGTCGGAGGTGGTGGACCTGTCAGCAGTGACCAAAGGAATGGCAGCGTCCTGCACGCCGAGGTCGCGCAGCACCTGACGGCGGCCTACCAGAAGGGGCTGGAAGTGGCGCGGCTGTTGGCGGCAGGCCGGGTGGCCCTGGCAACCTCACGGGCGCAGGAGGTGCAGGAACACCGCCTGAAAGCGATGGCGGCAGAGGCGCAACTGGAGAAGGCCAGGAAAAAGCACCATACCGGGCGTTTTTTCCACGGCGACATTCTCAGCGTGCGTGAACTGCCCGGCGACGGAACGATGATTCAGCACTACACCCGCCTGACCATCGTGTACGCCGCTGACGGGCATACGGTGACGGTGGCGAATGCGGCGGAGCTGGAAAGCCTGACCGGGCTGAAGGTGGGGCCGGGTGGCTGGGCGGCGCTGTGCCGCTGGATTGAAGACCAGAGCGAGCGCATGGATGGACGCAAGCAGGGCCGACGCCAGGACGACGACGAGCACCTCATCTACCGGAATGACCGGGGAACGCTGTCTCTGCGGACAGGGCTGAGCGAGGGGCTGGTGCTGGCGCTGGAGTGCGTGGCGCAGTCACTGGTGCGGAGTGATGTGCAGCCAGAGGAGATTGGGCCGGGGCATCCGGCGGCGGGGGTGCATAACAAGCCGGAGAAGACAAGTCCCATCTGAACAAGTGTCATTGGCGTCAGCATTGCTGAGATGGCAAGAGAATGCTGATCTATGTCGTATGAGATAGAGCTGTATCAGCATAACCCTCTTGCCCTAGCCAATCGCTGGATGACCCTTCCTGGTGACGAATTGCGCCGCCGTGCATTCAAAGCCGCTTACGCTTTCGACCATGAGGAGCTTTGCTCCCTTACCTTCGCCTATATCACTGCCTTTGGGTCAGCTGGCGCCAGCGTCAGCGATGCCACTTTGCGTTCCTATCGGATTAGCATCCAGCAGTTCTTGGACTACTGCTCTGCTCATGCCACCGCACCTCTCCGAGCAACTCCCGATACTGGGCGCCTTTGGCTTAGGCAGATGGAAGCTATGGGGCGTTCTGCGGCGACTGTGCGCGTCAGAGTCGCTGGGGCAAGGGCCATGTACCGTGCCTTAAGGTGGGCCACCGATACGACGGCTGACCCTTTTCTGGACGTCAAACCGGCCAAGGATCTCACACCGCCGTGGGATAAAAGGCTCCCTTACCAGCACCATGAGATCCAGAGACTCCTTGAGGTTACAACTGGTTCACTCAAGCTGCTCATCCTATTGTGTTCGCACGGCGGCTTGCGGATTGGCGAGGCTCTGAGTTTGCGTGTTAGAGACATCCATCCACATGACCGCATACTGATTGTCCGGAGTGGTAAGGGAGGCAAGATGCGTCGGGTCGTTCTTAGTCAGACCCTTCTCCTCAACCTCAGCCCCTACATTCAGAATGAATCTGACGCGTCCCTAGTTAACCTGAAATATCAGGGGGCCGTTAAGCAGCTGAGAGCCGCCTGTGCCTTCGCCAAGACAACCTACCGTGGCTGGCATTCCATGCGTCACTACTCAGGGACGAGACTGATGAGGGAGACTGGCGATTTAGATCGTGTAGCAAGACACCTCGGTCACGCCGACCTTGCCACAGCAAGGATCTACGCTAAGTGGAGCGAGGACTCCCTGCATAGCACCGTGGGTCAGTGGTAACAAGATTTACTGGGGCATCAAGACTGGGTGCAATGATGCCTTTGTCATTGATGCCAAGAAGCGTGAGGAACTGATCGCCGCAGATCCAAACAGCGCCGAAATCATCAAGCCTCTTGCGGTTGGAGATGATATTAGGCGCTGGCATGTGCGGGATAAAAAGCGTTACCTCCTCTTCGTGCGCAGAGGAGTGGAGATTGAGAAATATCCAGCCGTTCTCGCGCATTTGGAGAAGTTCCGAGAACGTCTTGAGCCGCGTCCGAAGGGATGGGATGAGTCAAAACCTTGGCCTGGACGTAAGCCTGGGACATACAAGTGGTACGAGATTCAGGACGATATCGCCTACTTCCGAGAGTTCGATAAACCCAAGATTATCTATCCAGAAATGAGTATGGAGAGCAGATTCGCCT
>NZ_JAUNHK010000099.1 GCF_030523985.1 Deinococcus sp. | reverse complement strand
GTCCCCGGCTTCTTTCCTTCTCTGCCGATGCCCCGACGTGGGCAGAACGCAGTGAGTAGCAATGTCGGCCGGTCTGGAGCAGCGGAGGGCTGCCGCCGTCTCCAGGCGTCACCTCTAGAGTCCAGGGAAATCCAGCCAACAGCAAAAATGGGTACGGGGCCTCGGCAATCGCTGAAGCCCCGTATCCGTATTGCTTTAACGCTTTGCGGCAGCCTCAGCGGCCCTCGCGCACGTCTTCCAGCAGTTCGCGCACCAGTTCCAGGGCACCGGGGCCGAGCGGCGAACGGGTCACGCCCAGCAGCACGCCCAACTTGTCACGCCGCACGCTGCTGAGGTGCGCCCAACGTTCGAGGTCGGCGCGGGCCACCTGCGCCGTTTCGTCGCGCAGGTAGCGCACGGCTCCGTCGTAGTACCCGGCCTGCACCGCCGCCCGCGCCCGTTTCTCCTGCTCGACCAGCCCCAGGCCGCGTGTCGCCACCAGCATCCGCTTGGCCTCGGCCTCGCCGCCAAAGCCGTACAACTGGTCGAGGTGGTAAATCGCCTTGGGAAAGCGCAGTCCGGCGCTCGCTCGCCAGGCGTGGGGCAGCCGGATTTCATATTCGGGCCAGCCCTCCACATGGGTCAGCAGCGCGGGATACAGCAGCCGCACGGCGATGGTGCGGGCTTCGGCCAGCGCCAGCAGTTGCTCACGCGGGCCGTGACTGGGGCCAGTGTGGGCTTCGAGGGCCGCGCGGTGCTGCTCGGCGGCTTGCAGCAGCAGTTCGCTGCGGTACTGCGCCAATTGCGACTCGCTGAGGTTCCAGAGGGTGCGCTGAATCCGCCCGAAAAACCCGGTGGGGTCGTACACCACCCGCGCCGTCGCCAGCAGGGGCAGGGGCGCGGCGGGCCGGGCTTCTTCCCAGTCGCGCCAGGTTTCCAGGCTCTCGTAAGGGTAGCGGTGCAGCACCACTCCGGCGCGGCTTTCGGTCTGGGCCGACAGCAGCCCGCGCTCGAAGGTGATGAAGGTCGGCACGCTGCCCGCCCAGGCCTGTTCGCTGCCATAGCTGCTCGCCCAGGCGACGGCCCGCACCTTGCGGTCGGCCACCAGGCGCTCACTCAGGCGTTCGGGCGAAGGTTTGTCTTTGGTGGGGCCAGAAGCCGCTTTACTGCGGCCTGAACGGGGTTTGGGGGGTGGTGTGGCGGTAGGTGGGTCTGTTGAGTCCGGCACGCGGCGTTCTTGCCTCCAATCTTGGGGAACTATACGAAATCAGGACGAGACATGGAGGGCGGAGCGGGAGGGAGGAACATGCAGGCGGTCTGCGCCTCCCCACGCCTTGAACGGTCAGGCCAGAATCTGCGGCGGGGTCGCCTTGTCGCCCTGCTCGAATTCGATGCCGCTTTCGCCCAGCACCACGCGCAGTTCGCGGCCCTCGGCGCCCAGCAGCGCCAGCGCCAGCGGGTCTTCGAGTTCGTCGCGCAGCAGGGTTCGCAGTTGCCGCGAACTGCCGACGGCGTGCTTGGGACTGCGGGCCTTGAGCTTGCCCACAATCCAGGCGGCGATGGCGGGGTCGAACGTGACGTTCAGTTCGCGGCTGGCGAGTTCTTCGCGCATTTCGCCCAGAAGTTGCTGGGCCACCCGCACCAGTTCTTCCTCGCCCAGCGACTTGAAGCGAATCACGTCGTCGAGGCGGTCGAGGAATTCGGGCGTAAAGATATTGCGCAGCGGCGCGTTGCTGTCGGGCGTGACCGGGCTGAAGCCCGCCGTAGGCGTCACGTTGAACCCGGTGTTGCTGGTCATGATGATGATGGTGCGCCGGAAATCCACCGTGCGGCCCTGCCCGTCGGTCAGGCGCCCGTCGTCGAGAACTTGCAGGAAGGTGTTGTAGATGTCGGGGTGGGCCTTCTCGATTTCGTCGAGCAGAATCACGCTAAAGGGCTGGCGGCGCACGGCCTCGGTCAACCTGCCGCCCTGCTCGAAACCGACGTAGCCGGGAGGCGAACCAATCAGCTTGGAAATGCTGTGGCCTTCCTGAAACTCGGACATGTCCACCCGAATCAGCGAGCGCTCGGAGCCGAACAGCGTGCGGGCCAGGGCTTTGGCGAGGTGGGTTTTGCCCACACCGCTGGGGCCGACGAACAGGAACGACGCCGACACGCGGGTGCGTCCGCCCAGACCCACGCGGGCGCGGCGCATGGCACTCGCCAGGGCCTTGACCGCGTCGGGCTGGCCGTACACCTGGTCATTGAGCTGGTCTTCGAGGTCAACGAGCGCCGCCCCGGTTTCCTCGGAGTAGATGCCGCCCATCGAGTTGATGACACTTTCCATGTCCTCGCGGGTCACCATCGGTTCGCCGCTCTCGGTTTCGCCCACCGGGAGGCCCACGCTCATGTTCAGGCGCACGCGGCTGGCGGCTTCGTCAATCAGGTCGATCGCCTTATCGGGAAAGTTGCGCCCCGGCAGGCTGCGTTCGCCAATTCGCACGGCGAGTTCGAGCGCCGAGTCGGGAATCTGGACGCCGTGGTGTTCCTCGTACTTGGGCCGCAGACCGCGCAGGATTTGCAGGGTCTCGGCGGGGCTGGGTTCCAGCACGATGACGGGTTGAAAGCGCCGTTCGAGCGCCGCGTCCTTCTCGATATAGCGGTGGTACTCGCCCGTCGTGGTCGCCCCGATGACCTGAATTTCACCGCGTGAAAGCGCAGGCTTGAGGATGTTGGCCGCGTCCAGTGTGCCTTCCGCGCCGCCCGCGCCGACCAGCGTGTGCAACTCGTCGATAAAGGCCATCACCTTGGCGTTCCTGAGTTCCTCGATAATCTGGCGCAGCCGCTCCTCGAACTCGCCCCGGTACTTGGTGCCCGCCACCACGCCGCTGAGGTCGAGGCTGACCAGCCGCACGCCGTGCAGGTTGGGCGGGGTGCGCTTCTCGTGGATAGCGAGCGCCAGCCCTTCCACGATGGCGGTTTTGCCCACGCCGGGGTCGCCGATCAGGACGGGGTTGTTCTTGGTGCGCCGGGTCAGGATCTGGGTCACGCGCCGGATTTCCTCGCTGCGCCCGATCACCGGGTCGAGTTTGCCTTCCTGCGCCCACTTGGTCAGGTCGCGCCCGTACTCGTCTAGAAAGGGCGTGGCGACGGGTTTGGCGGCCTTGCCTCCCTCGCGCTCGTCGTCGGCCAGGATGCGCCAGCGAATCGTCTCGACATCCTTGGTCAGTTCCTGAAGGATGCGGAACGCCACACCGTCCCCCTCGCGGATGATGCCGAGCAGGATGTGCTGGGTCGAGGTGGTCTGCGACCCCAGGCGGCGGGCTTCGGCACTCGACAGTTCCATCACGCGGCGGGCGCGGGGGGTGATGCTGGGGGCGTCGTTGAGGCGGCTGCCTTCGCCGCGCCCGATGATGTCTTCGACGCGGCGGCGCAGCGAGTCGAGGGTGGCCCCGAATTCACCGAGAATCTCGGCGGCCTGGCCTCCCTCGCGCATCAGGCCCAGCAGCAGATGCTCGGGGCCGACCATCGCGTGGCCCAGGCGGTTGCCTTCCTCGCGGGCATAGTGAAAGACCAGTCGGGCGCGGTCGTCGTAGCGGTTTTGGGACATAGGGCTTTGGCTCCCCCTTGTGGCGGCGCGGGCGTGGCCCCGGAAGGGTCAGGGGCACCCCGAAGTCTGGCTTGGATTGAGATTTCCGGTGTCTGGCCCGAACCTGTATTGAGCAGCAGGTGGCGTGGGGCTGGGGACGGTGCTGAACCCGGTTCCTGCAGGATAGCGCCCCCTGCCCGCAGCGTAGGCGGCAAGGTTACCATCCGCCGCGTGCGGGGGGGTCATGGCCTTGTAGGGTTTCAGGCGGGCAACTGCTCTTTGTCCAGCTTGGCGAAGACCATGCGGCCCACGTTGGTCTGCACGTTGTTGACGACCACCACGCGGGCAGGCTTGCCGCGCATTTTCAGCCCTTCTTCGACCACGACCATCGTGCCGTCGTCGAGGTAGCCGACGCCCTGACCCTGCTGCTGCCCGCCCTTGCTGATGGTGATGGTCAGCAGGTCGCCCGCCTGAAGCTGCGGCTTGAGGGCCACCGCCGCCTCGTGCATGCTCAGGATGTCCAGGCCGTGCAATTTGGCGATTTTGGCGAGGTTGGTGTCGTTGGTGAGCAGCTTGGCCCCAGTTTCGCGGGCCAGCCGAATCAGCTTGTCGTCGGTGGTGGGCAGGTGGGGGTCGTCCCAGTCCTCGATCCGCAGCGGGCGAATCTCGCGCAGCTCTTCGAGTACCGCCAGGCCGCGTTTGCCGCGTGTGCGCTTCTGGGCGTCGCTGTTGTCCGACAGGGTCTGGAGTTCGCGCAGGATAAACGCCGGAACAATGAGTTCGCCGTCCAGAAAGCCGATTTTGGCGAGCGCCACGATGCGCCCGTCGATGATGACATTGGAATCCAGAATTTTGCCGCCGGGTTTGCGCCGCACCTGCGGAAAGGCGAGTGCGCCGAAGGCGTCGGCATTTCGCACGGCATAGGTGACGAAAAAGGCCGCCAGGATGATGGTCAGGCCGACACTCAGCCACCAGGAGTAGACGGGCAGGGCACGCAGCAGGTTGGTGAGCAGCACGCTCAGCAAAAGCGCCACGATCAGGCCGAAGGTGGCGGCGGCGACGGTGGTGGGGGCCAGTCGCTCGTACCACTGCCGGAAACGTTCGGCATGCCGCTGAACAAACTTTTCGGCGCGGGGGGCCAGCAGCAGCGCAGACAGGGTTCCGGCCAGCATCAGGCTGACGGTGTTGAGGGTCGCCGTTTCCTCTGGCCCGTTGTCTGCCAGAATCTGTCCCCCGCTGTAGCCGAGAAGCAGACCGACGACCATCAGAGCAAGACGGAGAAACAACATGCGTCCGACAGTGTACAGGCTGTAAGCATGAGGAAGGCGGGCACCCTGTTGGGGGAGCAGGGCCAGGTCAGCCCGCCGTGACGGGACTGGCCGTGTCGAGCAGCAACCGGGGCCGGAAGCGCAGGCCGTCGGCGGCCACCAGATGGGCCGGAATGCCGCCCACGTGCCGCATGGCCCGCTCGACGGGGACACCGTGCAAGTGACCGTACACCACCAAGTCGGGTCTGGCCTCGGTGATGACGCGGGTAATTGGATTGGCCGGGTAGGGCGGCGAGGCGGGCGGGTAGTGCAGCATCAGCAGAAAGTGGTCGCCGGGTTGCCGGAGCTTTTGCGCGGCCTGCACGCTCAGGCTCAGGCGTTCGGCTTCTCGGGCCAGCAACCGCTCGTCTTCGGCGTTCAGCGGTTCGTAGCCGGGCGTGTTCCACCCGCGTGAGCCGCCGATGACCACTGTTCCCAGGCGTACGGCGTCGTTGACCACGGCCAGTTGGTCGGCGGGCAGGGCAGCGCGCAACTTGCTGGCGGTGGGCCACCAGTAATCGTGGTTGCCGCGCAGCAGCACCTTGGTGCCGGGCAGTTCGCTCAGCAGCCGCAGGTCGCTCAGGGCGTCAGGCAGGCGCATGGCCCACGACAGGTCGCCGGGCAGCAGCACCACGTCGTCTGGGCGCACCAGTTCGCGCCAGTGCTCCCAGATGGCCTGGGGGTGGCCTTCCCACTGCGGCCCGAACACCGTCATCGGCTTGGGCTGCGCCGTGGACAGGTGCAGGTCGGCAATGGCAAATACGCGCATGTGTTCCAGCATAGCCAGCCGGGCAGACCTGACCAACCCGCCTGACCAAAAGCGCCCAATCAAAAGAAAGACTCCTGTCACCGAAAAAATTATCTGTCAAAGTTGCGACAAATTAATTGTCACTGGCGTTGACACGGAATTCTTTGCAGATTGACAAATAATTCTTTGCGTCTGACGCTCTGGGCAACTGCCCAATTCTACATTTCGAGAGGCTTCAAAGCCCCTGCCAAATCGAGCAGGGGCTTTCGCTTGGGCTGAAGGTCAGCGACGTGCTTGGCTGCTGAAGCTCAGGCCGTTGGGCCGCTTGTAGACCGCCACGGCGCTGATGTTGCTGCCCGTCATCGGCAGGACGAAGTTCTTGCCTGCCGGAATCTTGGCGACGGTACAGAGGATGTCCGCACGGTCCACACGGCAGAAATCCGGGGCGTTCACGCGCAGATTGTCGCCACTGATCTTCACCTGCACGTCCCAGGCTTCCAGCGTGCCCGCCGCAAACCACAGCGATTCACCCAGGAACTTCAACCCACCGCCCGCGCTGTCCTGCACGTTGGCCGGAGCCACAGCAGGTGGCACGCTGGGCTGCATGACCGACGGCGCACAGGAACCGAGCAGCAGCGCCACCAGGGCGAACAGGCCCGCGAAACGCCACTTCACTGAACACCACCGGGGGCGACTTCAGGCGCATCCACGACGGGCGCGGCACTGGGAGCCTTTTCAGGGAACAGCTTCAGGAAGGCCGACTCGATCAGCGCGGCCACGCCCTCGCCTTCGATCAACGGCACCACCCACGCTTCCAGGTCGTCCGGGCAGACTTCCTGCACGGCGTAGGACAGCACGGTCTGGGCGATCTTGGCACGGTCCTTGCCTGCGAACACACCCTTGAGTTCTTGTGCGGCCACTACGGACTGCTGAGCCAGCATGATCAGCTCAGACGGCGTGAAAGGCGGGGCCATCAGGTCCTGAGCACCCTTGATCAGGGCGGGAACGTGCATTTTGGCCCACTGGTCGAGGGCGTTCGTCTTCTGACTTTCAGCAGAGCTGAGGGTCAGTGCAGCGATGAGCATGGAGAGGGCAGACTTCTTCACGGTGTCCTCCAGGGACGAAAGCGGCCAGCCCGTAGAGGCGCTGGCCTGAGCGGATTGGAGCACGTCAGCGACGTGGATGGACCTACTTGATGCCAAGGTGCCGCTTGGCGGTCTTGAGCAGCTTGGCTCGGTGCTCCAGGCCGTTGTAGCCACCGTTGATGGCCCGTGTGATACCGCGCAGGTCGTCGCGGTCAGCCCGAAAGTTCAGGCCGTGAGCGTTCCAGTAAGCTCCCGCCACCAGCGCCGAGACACCGAACTGCTTGAGCAAATCCGGGTCCTTTTCGAGATCGAAGCCGACCAGCTTGCCGTAGGTGCGGTAGTTGGCGCGGCCCGTGAGCTGGATCATGCCGCGCCCACGGAAGTGGTGACCGTCGCCGGGGAAAATGTTGCCCATCCTGCCCCCATACACCAGATTGGCGAGGAAAATCGGGTTCCAGGCGCACAACTGGGTGATGGCCGCCGCCGGGCTGAAGCGGTTGGGCCACGCACGGCACAGGGCCGCAATGGAGTACTGAAGATTCTCTTCGACGGGCATGATGCGGCTCTCGTGGGCGAGCTGCGCCAACCAGTGGGCCACCCTCAGCGGCGTGTTGATGCCGAATTTCTCAGCCGCCATGTTGAGCTTGGCCGCCGTGACCGTGGGGTGCGTGTGCCCCGGCACCAGGGCACGGATGAGTTCTTTGGTAATCAGTGGCTTGCCCATAGGAACCTCCAAAAGCGAACGCACCCGCGTGGGGTGCGCTCAGGTCGGTGAATTTCAGTCTTCGGGGTGCGTGATCTTGCCTGTCAGGTAGTTGAGCAGTTGCGTCATGCCGACCAGTGCGGCAATCCAGAAGGGGTAAATCAGCAGGAAATACAGAGTGGCGTCACTGAGCGCCCCACCTGCTCCGGCTGGGATTTGGAGTAGCAACAGCACGGCCACGCCTGCCGCGCCCAGCTTGAGCAGCGGGAATTCGCGCAGCCGGAGCCACAGCCACCAGCGCAGCCAGTAAACGGCGTTGGCAGGAGTGTGTGGGGGTGGGAAGGCAACGGCGATGTAGCGGCTGAGAGAGCGAAGCAGCAGCAACGCCGCCCACGCGATCAAGATGCGCTCGACGCTCATGACCAGATAACTCAGTTGATCGTTGACGATGACTGCACCGTTGTAAATCGCGTCCCAGCGGGCAGCAATGGCGTGGAAGTCAGGCATCTTTAGCCTCCGTAAGTTGAGGGTCTGGCGGCGTGGGCGTGGCTTCATCTGGCGGCGGGTCTGGGATCAGCTTGCCGATTACCGGAGCCTGCTGGGCACCCTTGACCATTCCCGAGAAGGCCCATGCCACACCACGCGGCCCGAGCGTATGCCCAGTAATGCCAGCAGCCAGGAGCGTGACGACCATGTCTGCTTTCCAGGGCAGGAAGCGGATGATCTGGCTAACCACGATGCCGACCAGAGCAGTGCTGATGAGGTTAGCCGTCATCACTCGACGGGCAGGCCACGCTTTGCCACTGCCTGCCATCGCCGTGGCATGCATGGCGGCGGCTACAACGCCGGAAGCAACCGCAACACCAGCCGTGTACGGGTCGAATGTCGGGTCAAAGGCCATAAAGAACTCCTACGCTCAGAGCGAATTGACAAACGCTTTATATGAGCTAGCCTAAAAGAGCAACGGCCCTCGCGGTGCGCCAACACCCAGGGCCTCTGCACCTTGTCGGAGGTACAGCATGAAAGAAAATACCGCAAGCGCGGCGTCCATACCCTGTGGGCATAACTGGGACGCCTACAGTAAAGCCCAGCGTGAGCAGGTCGTGCGCACAGCACTGCAATGCGGCGACGTGACCACTCTGGTGTCGCTCACCGACCACAACCTGATGATGTTCGGGCGCGGTGGGGCGCACACCAGCCAGCACACCCGGCGCAACTACAGCACGGGCGTGCGCCGGTACCTGAACTACGCTCTGCCGCTTGGCTGGGAGCGTCTGACCCAGTACGACACCGACCTCACCATCGGGTACATCCGGATGTTGGAGAGGGAAGGGGTCAGCCCCGGCACGATCAACAGTCGCCGCTCTGCTGCTCGCGCTCTATACCGGGCATTGAGGTGGGCAGGCGTCCTCCAGGCTGACCCCTTTGCCGACACGCCTCGTGCCAAGGACGCCAGCGAGCGCTGGACCAAGCGCGAAGCGTACTCGCGGGAAGACATCGAGGCGATGCTCGAAGCGGCCACGGAAGACGAACATCTGCTGGTGCTGCTGGGGTCTCACGGCGGCTTGCGCATGAGCGAACTGGTCAGCCTGAAGTGGGAGCAGGTGGACCTCGAACGGCGGGTCATGACGATCACCGGCAAGGGGCGGAAGACGGCCCTGGTCTACCTTTCCGAGAGCCTGAGCATGATGCTCGAGTGCGTGGAGGCCGAGCGCCGCACCGGGTACGTGCTGCCCTGGCGGAATCCGAAGAGCATTCGCCTGTGCCTGCGCTCGCTCTGCAAGGCCGCTGGGGTGGACTATTCGAAGCGTCAGGTGCACGGCCTGCGCCATGCCTGCGCCACGATGCTGCTGGAGCAGACGGGCGACATCTACATCGTGGCCCGGCACATGCGGCACAGCAGCGTCGGCACGACGGAGGTGTACGCGAAGCTGAACCCGAAGAGGCTCACTGCCGCGCTCAGTCGGTGGTAGAAGAAGCCCCCGCTCATGCGGGGGTTTTCTGGCCGGTAATTAGGCTGGTACTAGGCCCGGTAATGTGTGGTTCAGGTCGGCCAGGACGCCAGCATGAGCGCCAGCACAACCACCGCCGCGACATAGGCGGGCCA
>NZ_JAUNHK010000098.1 GCF_030523985.1 Deinococcus sp. | reverse complement strand
AAAGACGGGGCGAACTATTACGGGCCTTACCCGGACGCCTCGGCGGTGCGGCGGGTCAAAAATCTGATCGACACCATGTTTCCGCTGCGAAAAAACAGTGGCCTGCCGATGCAGAAAAAGCCGCGCCCCTGCCTGAATTTCCACATGGGGCGCTGCCTGGGGCCGTGCATCGACGCCGCCGATCCCGCCGACTACCGCCGCACGGTGGAGGATGTCAAAAGCCTGCTCGAAGGCCGCGCCGCTGCGGTGACGGCTCGCCTGAAAGACGACATGAGGAGGGCCGCCCAGGGCCAGGATTTCGAGCAGGCCGCGAGGCTGCGTGACCGCGTACAGGCCGTGGAAAAACTGTTCGGTACCGAGCAGCACGCCTTCGTCAGCGAGGAAACCGACCTCGACTTTCTGGGCGCGGCGCAGGCGGGCGAGTTTGCGATGGTGCAACTGTTTCGGATGCGCGGCGGGCGCGTGGTGGGCCGCGACAAGCGCTTTCTGACGGGAGCCGCCGAGACGGATTTGGGCGAAATCATCGGCGCGTTCGTGCAGGACTACTACACCCAGGCCACGCATGTGCCGCCGCTGATTCTGCTGCCTGCCGAGTACGAGGACGCCGCGCTGTGGAGCGAGTTTCTGTCGGTGCAGGCGGGGCGCAAGGTCGTGATGCGAACGCCCAAGCGCGGCGACAAGACCGATCTGATCGACATGGCGCAGCGCAACGCCGCCGTCGGACTGGAGTCGGAAATGGCCCTGCTGGAACGCCGGGGCGACCATCCTGGCCTGGACGCCCTCAAGGACGTGCTGGCGCTGCCCGAACGGCCCTGGCGCATCGAGGGCTACGACAATTCCAACCTGTTCGGCACCAACATCGTCTCGGGCATGGTGGTCTTCGAAGGCGGACGGGTGCGGCGCAGCGAACACCGCCGCTTCAAGGTGCGCGGGCTCGACCATCCCGACGATTACACGGCGATGAAACAGACCATTTTCAGGCGCTTTACGGGCAGCCTGGCGGACAAATTGCCGTTGCCTGAACTCCTCTTGATCGACGGCGGGCGCGGGCAAGTCAATGCCGCCCTGGACGCGCTGAAAGAAGCGGACGTGCGCGTGCCTGTCGTCGGCCTCGCCAAGCGCGAGGAAATCCTGATTCTGCCGTCGGTCTACGGGGCGCAGTGGTGGTTGGAGAGTGGCACCGAAGTCGGCGTGAACCGGGAGCTTTTGCTGCCGCACACGCACCCCGCCCTGCGGATGCTGATCGGCGTGCGCGACGAGGTTCACCATTACGCGGTGAGCTACCACCGCAAATTGCGCGGCGAGGGGATGCTGCGCTCGGTCTTCGACGACCTGCCAGGAATTGGGACAAAGCGCCGGGACGCGTTGCTGGAACATTTCACCAGCCTGGACGACCTCGCCGCTGCCACGCCCGAACAGATTGCCGCCGTCCCAGGCATGAACCTGAAGGCGGCGCAAAGTGTCAAGGCGTTTTTGCAGGAAAGAGGACGAGGGGCAGCCGAGGCCAGGGAAAACGCCAGCGGAGGCTAAAGCTTGGAGCCAGGGGGCGGCGTCTCTGGGCGGCTTCGTAGTGCAGGGCTTCGATGTGGGTCTGGGCAAGAATCGTGTTCATGCCGGGTAGTCTGCCCGCCCCAGGCCGCGCTCCACATCGGTCAGATGACCACGCGGGCCTAAGCCGATTGGCGCATGAAGGCCGCTTCACCCGCGCCCCGCTGACATTCATCTGACACGGGGCGCACAATGGGCGGGTGTCGTCCGTTCCCGTTCTCTCACCGACCGCTTCCGTCGTTCGTCAGCACTGGCGCACCATCCTGCTGCTGCTGGTCGCCGTTCTGGGGCCGCTCCTGCTCTTTGCCGACCTCGCGGAAGACATTTTCAAGCACGGCGGCTTTGCGTGGGACAGGGCGATTCTGGAGTGGTACGCGGCGCGGCGCACGCCGGGGCTGACGCACGCGGCGGAGGTGCTGGCCCTGGTGGCGGGCATCGGTGGCCTGCCGATTCTCACGCTGCTGGTCGCCTGGGTGCTGCACCGTCAGCGGGCCAACGTTCACGCCGCCTTTCTGGTGCTGTCGGTCGGCGGGGCCATCTTGCTCAATGTCGTCGCCAAGGTCATTTTTCAGCGGCCCCGGCCTGACCAGTTGCTCGCCGTCCTGAGCGAACCCGGTTTCTCCTTTCCGAGTGGGCACGCGATGGCGAATGCGGCGTTCGGGCTGGGGCTGGCGCTGGTGTTCTGGCGCTCGCGGGCGGGCTGGCCTGTGGCCGTGTTCGGCGTGCTGTGGGCGGTGCTGGTCGGCGTCAGCCGCAACTATCTGGGCGTGCATTATCCCAGCGACGTGCTGGCGGGCTTTCTGGCGAGTACGGCCTGGGTCTACGGCCTGTATGTGACGATGAAAAGCCGCTGGCCCCGCTTGAGGTTGTCTCCAGCGGGCGAACGGGACACGGTCAGCCAAATAGCCTTAGACCGCTAGACCCCTTCCCCCTTAGACTGCCCCCTATGGCGATTCAGCGTCCCAAAGGAACCCAAGACCACCTGCCCGAAGGCAGTCCCAAACTCACGCTAGACACGCGGGCCGCCGCTTTCGATTACGTGCGCGAAACGGCGCGGCGGGTGCTGGAACGTGCCGGAGCGCAGCGCATAGACACGCCGCTCTTCGAAGAAGCCGAACTGGTCAAGCGCGGCGTAGGCGGCAGTACCGACATCGTCCGCAAGGAGATGTTCACCGTTTATTATTTCGGCGACCACGGCGGCTTTATTCTGCGCCCAGAGGGCACGGCGGGCATCGTGCGGGCTTATTTGCAAAACGGCTGGAAGCAACTGCCCGCGCCCTTCAAAATCTGGCTCTGTGGCCCAATGTTCCGCGCCGAGAACGTGCAAAAGGGCCGCTTGCGGCAGTTTCATCAGGTGGACTACGAGGTGTTCGGCAGCACCGACCCGCTGGTGGACGCCGAAGCGATTGCGCTGATGGTGGACGTGGTCCGCGAGTTGGGCCTGAAAAAAGTGAAGGTCAAGCTGGGGTCCATCGGCGACCCGGAAGACCGCGAAGCCTACAACGACTATCTGCGCGAACTGTTCACGCCGCATGTCGAGCGCCTCTCCGACGATTCCAAAGACCGCCTGACCCGTAACCCGATGCGGATTCTGGACAGCAAAAGCGCGGGCGACCAGGAACTCATCGCCGAGCTGGGGGTGAGGCCCATGCTGGACTTTCTGGGCGCAGAAGCGGGAGCGCACTTTGAGCAGGTGCAGCAGTATTTGCGCGACTGGAACGTCGAATTCGACCTCGACCCTTCCATCGTGCGCGGGCTGGACTACTACCGCCGCACCGCCTGGGAACTGCACCACGAGGGCGTGGGGGCCAAGTCTGCGCTGGGCGGAGGCGGGCGCTACGACGGCCTCGCCGAGCAACTGGGCGGAGCGGCGGTGCCTGGAATCGGCTGGGCTTTCGGTATCGAGCGGCTGCTGCTGGCGATGGAGGCCGACGGCGTGGAGATGCCCGCGCCAGGTGGCCCGCAGCTTTATCTGGTCGCGCTGGACGAGGAAAATGTGCCGCTGGTGGCGCGGCTCGCCCGTGAAGCCAGGGCCTACGCCCGCACCGAGTTCGCCTACCGTGCCATGAAAGTGGGGAATGCTTTCAAAGATGCGGAAAGGCGCGGGGCCGTGTGGGTGGGCCTGATGGGGTCGGAGGAAGCCGCCAATGGGACGGTCAGCCTCAAGAATATGGTGACGGGCGAGCAGCAGACAGTGGGGGTCGGGGAGTTGGCGACCTTCCTCCAAAAGTCGGACGACTGACCGCCCCCCTGCCGTCACACTGAGGCCATGCCCCGACTCTGGGAACGTGGCCTCCTCCTTTTGCTTCTGCTGCAACTGGGGCGGCTGGTGTGGCTGAATGTGGCCTTGTCGGCCTACATGACCCGCACGCCCGTTTCGTGGTGGGCAGAGGTTTTGCTGCTGCTGGGTCTGGTGCGGGCGGCGCGTTCGGATAAGCGGCAGCTCTGGTTTTCGCTGACGCTGGGCTGGGCGGCGGTTGTGGGGGGCGCACTAGGCGGGTATCTGGCCGACGAATCGGGGGGCGGGGGCCAGGCCGGGCCGGACTTTTTGCTCGGCAGCCTGGCGCTGCTCTCGCTGACGGGCTTGGCGCTCAGGCGGCATAATGAAGAACTGTGAAACGCACCGCCCTGATTGGCCAGCTCAACTCTTCCCATCAAGACCAGACCGTGACCCTGCAAGGCTGGGTGAACCGCCGCCGTGACCTTGGTGGCCTGATTTTTATCGAACTGCGCGACCGCTCTGGCATTATTCAGGTGCAGGTGGAACCGGACAGCCCCGCGTTTGCCGAGGCCGACAAGCTGCGCTCCGAGTACGTCGCGGAAATCGAAGGCCGCTTTCAGATGCGCCCCGAGGCCCAGCGCAAGGGCGGGCTGGCCGACTACGAAGTCATTGCCAGCCGCGTGAAGGTGCTCAATGCCGCCAAGACGCCGCCATTCGAACTCGACAAGGGCGGCGAGGTGGCCGAGGACATTCGCCTCAAGTACCGCTACCTGGACCTGCGCCGCAGCGAAATGCAAAAGGGTCTGATGCTGCGCTCCAAGGCGGTGGCGGCCGTGACCGAATTTCTCGACGCCGAGGGCTTCATTCAGGTCGAGACGCCCATGCTGACCAAGTCCACGCCCGAAGGCGCCCGCGATTTTCTGGTGCCCAGCCGCCTGAACCCCGGCGAGTTCTACGCCCTGCCGCAAAGCCCGCAACTGTTCAAGCAACTGCTGATGATTTCGGGCTTCGACCGCTATTACCAGCTCGCCCGCTGCTTCCGCGACGAGGACCTGCGGGCCGACCGCCAGCCCGACTTCACGCAGCTCGACATGGAAATGAGTTTCGTGGAGCAGGACGACGTGCTCGAACTTCAGGAACGCCTGATGGCCCATGTGTTCAAGAAGGTACTGGACTACGACCTGCCCACGCCTTTTGCGCGCATGAGCTACCACGACGCCATGAACGACTACGGCTCCGACAAGCCGGATTTGCGCTTCGGGCTGAAGTTCGTGGACGTGACGGAGTTGTTCCGGGGCGGCGAGTTCAAGGCTTTTGCGGGTGCAGAGGCGGTCAAAGCCATTGCCACGGGCGAACTGACCCGCAAGCAGATCGACGAACTCGAACGGGTCGCCAAGCAGAACGGCGCGGGGGGCCTGGCCTGGCTCAAGCGCGACGGAGACGGATTTACGGGCGGTATTTCCAAGTTTGTGGGAGGCATTGCCGCGCAGCTCATCGAACAGACGGGCGTCGAACAGGGCGGCACTCTTCTCTTTGCAGCAGGCGAGTGGAAAAAGGCGGTTTCGGCCCTGGGCGCGGTGCGCCTCGCCGTGCGCGACCTGTTCGACCTCGCGGCGAGCGGGCCACGCTTCCACATCTCCTGGGTGGTGGACTTTCCGCAACTCGAATACAACGAGGACAGCGCGTCGTGGACCTTCATGCACCACCCCTTCACCGCGCCTCACCCGGAGGACATCGCCAAATTCGACACCCCCGAGCAGGGCCAGATTCGGGCGCAGGCGTATGACCTCGTGCTCAACGGCTTTGAAATCGGCGGCGGCTCCATCCGTATCCACCAGCCCGACGTGCAGGTCAAGATGTTCAGGGCGATTGGTTTCAGCGAGGAAGCGGCCCGCGACAAGTTCGGCTTTTTCATGGACGCCCTCGACTACGGCACGCCCCCGCACGGCGGCATCGCCTGGGGCTTCGACCGCCTGACCATGATCATGAGTGGCGCGAGCAGCATCCGCGAGGTCATCGCCTTCCCTAAGAACAACCGTGGCAGCGACCTGATGGCCGAGGCCCCTTCCCCAGTCGAGGACCAGCAACTCGCCGAGGTGGGCGTCCGGGTGCGCGAGTAAGGGAGTAGAGTGTGGCCCCGCCAGTTGGTGCGGGGCTTTTTTGGGGATACAAGTTGTGAAAAGATTCTTTTGATTTACGGTTTGTGAAATTTAGAACGATAGGCATTACGACCAGTTGTGCCGCACCCAGCGTTCCCAGTTGGCCCTGGCCACGCCATCTCGCGCGGCTTCGGGCAGGAGGTCCAGAAAGCGCGAGAGGTCGCCGTAGCACTCGATTCCGGCGGGCATCTTTTCGGTGCCGAAGCCGCCGTCGAGGTCGCTGCCGATGCCGATGTTCTCCCAGCCCACCAGCGCGGCGTAATGCTCGGCGCAGCGGGCGAATTCGGTGAGGCTGACGCGCTCGTTTCCCTCTGTCCAACCGGGGCGGATGAAGCGGCTGTGGGCGACCAGCCCCAGGACGCCGCCCGTCGAGACGATGTGCCGCGCCATGTCGTCGCTGATTTGGCGGTTGGTGTCCACCAGGGCGCGGGGGTTGCTGTGGGTGGCGACCATCTTCACGCCGATGTCGGCGGCGTCCCAGAAGGCAGCGGTGTCGAGGTGCGAGGCGTCCAGCGTCAGGTCGAGGTCTTTCATCGCCTGCACCAGTTCTCGGCCTTCGGGGGTCAGCGGGCCGGGCGCGTCGGTGCCGCCCGCGTACCGGGTGCGCTCCCAGGCGGGGCCGATAACGCGAACACCGGCTTTTGCCCAGAACGGGAGGTCGTCGGGGCCGGAAATGGGGTCGGCGCCTTCCATCAGCAGAATGACTTGCAGGGGCGCGGCGGTAGACCCTGGCCCCAGCGAGAGCCAGCCTTCCTCCTGCCAGCGGCGGTACTGCGCAAGCTGGGCGAGGGCCTGCGCTCTGGCCCCCGCGTGGTCGGTGTAGCCGTCGTGCTTGGCATTGCGCGGCAGGGCGAACAGGGTGCCGAAGCAGGTTTTTAGCCCTGAGCGGCGCAGTTCGGGGAAGCTGACGGTGGCGGTCTGGCTGGCCTGGAGGGGGTCTTGTCGCCGCAGTTTAGCGAGGGGCAGCGTGAGGTCGCGCCCCTGGAGGGCGTTCCAGGCGAGGTCGAGGTGGGCGTCGAAGCGGATGGTCGGGCCGTCAGACATGGCTCAGTACCTCCCGCAGCGAGTGCAGGGCACCGGCGGTCTGCCCACTCAGGTCGATTTGTTCGGCCCGCATCCCCACAGCGCGGGCGGCTTCCACGTTTTCGGGCAGGTCGTCTATGAACAGAATTTCGGCGGGGGGCAGCCCCAGGGCCTCAGCCGCCAGCAGGAACGCCTGCTCCTCGGGCTTGTGGACGCCGAGCAGGCAGGTGGCGAGCGGCACGTCCACCAGATCGCGCAGGCCGATGGCGTCCAACGTGCGCTCGATGCTGGGAAGGGTGTTGCTCAGCACGCCGATTCTCAGGCCACGTCCGCGCAGTTCGGTCAGGACTTCCCGCGCGCCCTCTACGGGCTTCATGTAGCGTTCGTAGGGGTAGGTCTTCATCAGTTCGGCGGCGGCCTCGGGGCTGAGGCCCAGGCGGCGGGTCAGTTCGGCGCCGTAGCTTTCCCAGAAGCTTTCTTCCTCGGCGTGCGAGCGCAGGTGCCACCACTGGCCTTCCTGCTCGCGCCACAGCCCCGCCAGCACCCGTCCGGCCTGCCGGGGGTCGAGCCCGAAGCGGGTGCCGATCCACAGGGCGGCCTCTTGGTACACCGTTTCGTCGGTGGAGGCGATGGTGTTGTCTCGGTCAAACAGCACGGCGCGGAGCTTCATAGACGTATTATCTCCCATCCGCCACACTGCTTTAGGATTTTTCATCCTCTTCAGAGGGCTGACCCTAAGACTGATTGTTGATGAGAACAGTCAATTTTTTGCTTCCCCTGTCTGCTCTGTTGGCGACTTCGGCGCTGGCGGCTCCCGTGACCTACGCGGCCCAGAACGGCAGTGCTACTTTTGAACATAAAGTCGGCCCGGTCATGGTGCGCGGTGAAATCGCGGGCGTCAGCGCCCAGGCCAAATTGGATAGCGCCCAGCTGACGGGCACCACCGGCAAGGTGACCGTACCGCTGAGCGACCTCAAGACGGGGAACGGTCTGCGCGACAGCCACGCCAAGAGCGAGACGGCCCTCGCCACCGACAAATTTCCGAACGCGACGTTTCAACTCCAGAACCTGTCCGGCGGCAGACTCAAGGAAGGGCAAACCGTGGCGACCACGGCCCAGGGCCAGCTGACGGTCAAGGGCGTGACCAAGACCATCGTCGCCCCCGTCAAGGCCACCTTGCGCGGCGATACGGTGCAGGTGGCGACCCAGTTCAAGTTCAACCCACACGACTACGGCGTGAACTACAGGGGGACGAGCAGCCCTTCGGTGACGGTCAATGTCAGCTTCGATTTGAAGCCCACCTCTCGGTAATGTTCAGCCCGCTTGGAGGTACACTGGAAGGCGGTGGACAACTCGAGAGGTTGCCCTACAGTCCTTTCCCTGGAGGTTCCCTATGAAAGTAGGCATTAACGGCTTCGGCCGCATCGGTCGTCTGGTGTTCCGCATTCTGGAATCGCGTGGCGTCGAAGTGGTCGCCATCAACGACCTGACCGACAACAAGACCCTCGCTACTCTGCTCAAGTACGACAGCACTGCGGGCCGCTTCAACGGCACGGTGGAGTACGACGAAAGCACGCTGACCGTGAACGGCAAGAAGATCCACGCCCTCTCCGAGCGTGACCCCAGCCAAATCAAGTGGGCTGACATGGGCGCGGACATCGTGATCGAGTCCACGGGCATCTTCACCGAGCGCGAAGGCCCCAAGGGAGCCAGCCAGCACATGCAGGGCGGCGCGAAGAAGGTCATCATCACCGCTCCCGCCAAGAACGAGGATATTTCCATCGTGCTGGGCGTGAACGAGGAACAGTACGACGCCTCCAAGCACCACATCATCAGCAACGCCAGCTGCACCACCAACAGCCTGGGTGTGCCGATGAAGCTGCTGGACGAAGCCTTCGGTATCGAGAAGGCCATCATGACCACCGTCCACAGCTACACCAACGACCAGAACATCCTCGACCTGCCCCACAAGGATCTGCGCCGCGCCCGCGCTGCGGCCATCAACATCATCCCCACCAGCACCGGCGCGGCCAAGGCCGTCAGCCAGGTGTACCCCGGTCTGAAGGGCAAGTTCGACGGCACTTCGCTGCGCGTGCCCACCCCCACGGGCAGCATCAGCGACGTGACCGCCGTGCTGAGCAAGGAAGTTACCAAGGAAGAAATCAACAAGGTCTTCAAGGAAGCCGCCGAAGGCAAGTACAAGGGCATCCTGGCCTACACCGAAGATCCCATCGTGCTGACCGACATTCAGGGCGACCCCCACAGCGCCATCATTGACGGCGGCCTGACCATGGCGATGGGCAACCTCGTCAAGTTCTTCAGCTGGTACGACAACGAGTGGGGCTACAGCAACCGCATTGCCGACCTCGTGCAACTGGTTCAGAAAAAAGGCTAAACGCTTCTAGCAGATGGCTGATGGCAGATGGCTTTTTCGCTATCCGCTATCAGCCATCTGCTATCCGCTCAGGAGAAAAATATGCAAAACCTGAATAACCTAGATGTCAACGGCAAGCGCGTCCTCGTGCGCGTGGATTACAACGTTCCTGTCAAAGACGGCGTGGTGCAAGACGCCACCCGTATCGAAGCGAGCATTCCCACCATCAAAAAGCTGCTGGAAGGCGGCGCGAGCGTGGTGCTGATGAGCCACTTCGGGCGGCCCAAGAACGGCCCTGAGGAGAAGTACAGCCTGAAGCCTGTGGC
>NZ_JAUNHK010000097.1 GCF_030523985.1 Deinococcus sp. | reverse complement strand
CCGACGACATCCTGCCCGGCAAGTTCGCCCCCTTCATGGCAGGCGAGGACGTGTTTCAGACCTTCGCGTTTCATTACATCCGTCCCGAGTTCGCCGCGCAGGTTCAGCCCGGCGACGTCCTGATTGGCGGGCGCAACTGGGGTCTGGGCAGCAGCCGCGAGTACGCCCCGCAAGCCCTCAAAAAGCTGCGAATCGGCGGCATCGTCGCGCCCAGCTTTGCCCGTATCCACTATCGCAACCTGCTCAACCTGGGTATTCCGGCGTTCGAGTACGACCTGACCGAACTGCTTCAGGATGGCGACGAGGTTTCGCTGGACGCCCAGACGGGCCTGCTGACCTATGCCGGCGGTACGGTGCAGCTTCCACCCCCGCCCGATTTTCTGCGCGAGGCCCTGCGCGAAGGCAGCATTCTGGAATTTTTCAAGAAGCACGGACGCTTTCCGGGCGAAGATGAAGAAAACGCACAGCCTCAGCCCACGCGCTAACCCAGCAGCCCCAGCCGCCGCGCCAGGGGAGCCGCGAAAATCCATTCCTCGAGTTCGTCGCTGCCCTCCACCCGCACCAGAACACACCCGCGTTCCAGATAAAACCCACAGATTTTGGCCCAGGCTTCCTCTTCGGTCTGGGCTTCTTCTTCCAGGTCGGCCAGCGTGCCCCAGAGGTCGCCGTCCACTTCCGCGCTCTGGAGCGCCTCGGCGTGTCCACTGAGCACGTAGGCATCCACCGCTTCGTCGTCCGGGTAGGTTTTGCCGGGCGTGCGCCGCTCCAGGCGGTCATCCCGCTCGTACAGGCTGTCGAGGAAGGTCTGCCATTCGGAAAGGGAGAGGGTCAGCACGGTGTCGCTGCTCAGGGTCATGTCGGCAGTGTACGTGCCGGGCACAGCCGATGAAACGGGCCGCGCACCGCCTACCCATTTTCTTCACGCCGCAACCCGCCCGCCCCTCGCCCCGTAAACTGAACCATTATGGGACAACACGATGCCACTGCCCGCCGTCCACACTTTGCCTGGTCGCGGCGGCTGCTGACCGTCGCCGCCTGCGGAACCCTGGCACTGGGCGGCCTTTCCCTTCCCGCCACCTCCCTCGACCTGGGGCTGGCTGCGGCGCAGTCGGGCGGCGGTTTCGGCGGCAGTTCGTCGGGTGGGGGCTACCCTGGCGGCAGCAGTGGCGGCGGCTATTCAGGTGGTGGGTACTCCGGAGGCGGCTACTCGGGCGGTGGCTATAGTGGCCCCATCATCATCGGCGGGGGCGGAGGCTACTACGGCGGGGGCATGGGCTTCGGGGGCGGCATGGGCATCGTCCCGCTCATCATCTTCGGGGTCGTGGTGTTCATGGTCGTCGGCGGCATGCGGCGTAGTCTCGGTGGGGGCGCACGCGGCCTGGGCAGCCTGGGCAGCGTCAGCGGCACCGCGCAGGCGCTCAGCGTGCAACTGCTGCTGGCCGAGGGCGACGAAGTCAAGAGCGAGATGCAGCGCATCGCCCGCGAAGGCGACCCCGACACCAACGCTGGACTGGCCCGCATGATGCAGGAAGCTGCCCTGGTCGCGCTGCGCCACCCCGAACGCTGGGTGTACGGCAACGTAGAGCGGGCGCAGGGAGCCGCCAACGCCGCCGCCAACCAAGTCGGAGCCTGGGCGACCGAAGCCCGCGCCGCCTTTCAGGAGCAGACCACTAGCAATTACCAGAACCAGGACCCCGACTCCGGTTTCCAGCGCCGCACCAATTACAGCTACAACAAGGAGGCAGGCGACCTGTACCTGGCCGTGACCATCGCCGTCGCCGCCCACACCCTGGGCAACCTCCCCCCTGCCGGGGCCACCACCGCCGCCGAAGCCCGCGCCGCGCTGCTCGCCATCAGCGGGATAACGGAGGGCGACCTCATCCGCGCCGAAGTCATCTGGAGTCCCGATACCGAGGGCGAGTTCCTCAGCGAAGACGAAGCCATCGTCAAGTACCCGAAATTGAGCAAGCTGTAAGCCAGCAGCAGAATGCAAAAGAGAGGCCGCCCGGTACGCAGGCGGCCTTTTCCTTGTGCTTTGAGGCTTTGAGCTTCAGCCCTTCACGGCTCCGGCGGTCAGGCCGCTCACGATGTTGCGCTGGAAGACCAGCACCAGAATCAGAAGAGGCACGGTCACGATGACGCTGGCCGCCATCGTCAGGCCGAAGGGCGTTTCATATTGCGAAGCGCCACTGAAGTTGGCAATGGCGACAGGAACGGTGCTGGCGGCGTTGTCGGAGGTGAAGGTCAGCGCGAACAGGTACTCGTTCCACGCGTTGATGAAGGCGAGCAGGCCGGTCGTGACCAGAGCAGGCGTCATCACGGGCAGCAGCACCTGAAACAGTGTTTGCAGCGGCGTCGCGCCGTCCACATAGGCGGCTTCTTCCAGTTCGGTGGGAATTTCACGCACGAAGCTCGTCAACGTCCAGACGGTAAACGGCAGCGTGAAAATCATGTAGCTCAGAATCAGGCCCCACCAGCTGTTGTAGAGGCCGAAGCTCTTGACCATGGTGTAGAGGCCCGACAGCACGGCAATTTGCGGAAACACGCTGACCGCCAGGATGATGTACATCAGCACGCTCTTGCCCTTGAAGCGGAACTTGCCCAGTGCGTAGGCCGCCAGCAGCGACAGCAGCAGGCTGATGATGACCGTGCCTGTCGCCACCACCACCGAGTTGAGCAGGTTGCGCAGAAAGCCGCCGTTGGTCAGAACGTCGGTAAAGTTCTTGAGGCTGGCCTGGGTGGGCCACCACAGCAGCGCTTCCTTGGAGAGCTGACCCGAACCCGTCAGGCTGGTTTTGATGGCCCAGTAGAACGGGAACAGCACGTAAAACAGTACGATGGCGACCACGATCCAGAAAGCTGCCCACGACAGGCCGCGAACCATAGGATTTTTTGAGTTCATTCGCAGACCTCCTCAGTCGAACTTGACGCGCAGGCTGGTGACGTAGATGGCGGTAAAGACCATGATGATGAGGAAAATCACCACGCTGACCGCGCTGCCGAAGCCGAACTGCGAGTTGGCGATCAGTTCCTGGCGGGCGTAGATGCTCATGGTCATGGTTTCGGGCGCGTTGCCCTTGACGATGTAGGGCATGTCGAACACGCGCAGCGAGTCCAGCGTGCGGAAAATCAGTGCGACCAGCAGCGCGGGCGTCAGCAGCGGCAGGGTCAGCCGCCAGAATTTGGTCCAGGGCGAAGCACCGTCCACATCGGCGGCCTCGTACATGTCACTGGGAATGGTCTGAAGGCCCGCCAGCAGCAGCAGTGCCATAAACGGCGTGGTCTTCCACACGTCCACGGCGACCAGCGCCGCCAGCGCCGTGTCGGGGTTACTCAGGAAAGACTCGCCCGGTTGCAGGAAGCCGAGGCTCTGCCCCCACTGGCTGATGATGCCGAACGAGTCGTTGTACATCCAGTTCCACATCTGCGCCGAGACAACGGTGGGAATCGCCCAGGGCACCAGAATGGCGGTGCGCATCAGGCCCTTGCCCTTGAAGTTGGAGTTGATGACGAGCGCGAAGGCGAGGCCCAGCACAGTTTCGAGCGACACACTGAGCAGCGTGAATTTGACGGTATTCCAGACCGACTGCCACCACTCGGGCGTCTGAAGCAGGCCCAGGCCCACGCCGTCTTCGGTGGTAAACCAGTAGTTCCCCAGGCCAATCCACTTCGGCGCGGGGTCATTGATGAAGTTGTATTCGGTAAACGACAGGTAGATGGTGCGCAGCAGCGGGTAGCCCGCCACCGCCGCCAGCACCAGCAGCATGGGAATGAGCATCAGGACGGCGGTGCGCGAGCGGGACTTTTCCAGCCCACGCATCTTGACGGGCACGCGGGCCTGTTGTGGCCCAGTCGGAGGGGTTGCGGTCATAGGTTGCCTCCAAAGTGAGGAAAAAAGCGCCCACCGCGACGGGGCAGGGGCGCTTCAGGACAGGAGGAAGGGCGGGAGAGCGCGGGGGTCTCCCACCTGCCGTTTACCAGCCGCGTCCCTTGATGCGGTTGAGCTGGCCTTCCAGGGTCTTGAGGGCGGGGCCAGGGGCGCTCTTCTTGGTCAACACGCTGTAGACGGCGCTGGAGAAGGCGTCGGAAACCTGGTTGTACTTGCTGCCCGTGACCGTGGCGGGGCGGGCGACGGCGTTGGTGAACACGTCGTACAGGCTGCCGAAGAAGGGCACGGCCTTGAGCACGTCCTTGTCCTTGTACAGCGAGGCGATGGTGGGGTTGTAGCTCGCCTGCACCGCGCGGCGCTTCTGCTCCTGCACGCCCGTCAGGTAGCGCACCAGGTCGGTGGCTTCCTTCTGGTTCTTTGAGTAGGCGTTGACCGCCAGTTGCCAGCCGCCCAGCGTCGCGGCGGGCTTACCACCCGTGCCAGCGGGCAGGGCCGCCACGCCGATCTTGCCCGCGATGGGGCTGCCCTTGGCCTGACCAGCGGCGTAGGCGTAGGGCCAGTTGCGCATGAACGCGGCGTTGCCCGCCTGCCACACGTTGCGGGCTTCTTCCTCGCCGTAGGTGGTGACGGCGGCGGGGGCCACCGTGCCGACCAGTCCCTGGATGGTCCGCAGGGCTTCTACGGCCTTGGGGTTGTTGATGGTGACTTTGCCGCTGCCGTCCACGATGGTGCCGCCGCCGAAGGAGCTGACCCATTCCAGCGCGTCGCAGGTCAGGCCTTCGTAGTTTTTGCCCTGGAACACGAAGCCCACGAATTTGGGGTTGGCCTTGCGCTCGCCCGCCTGAATCTTCTGGGCCATGGTCGCCAGTTCGTTCCAGGTCTTGGGGGGCTTGGCGTAGCCGTACTTCTTGAGCAGGTCGGTGCGGTAGTACAGCACGCCCGCATCGGTGAACCAGGGCATGGCGATCAGCTTGCCGTTGATGGTGTTGTTTTCCACGATGGCGGGGAAGTGCGCCTTGACTTCGGCGGCGGGGATGGACTTGCTCAGGTCGGCGAGGTGCTGGCCGATCAGACCGGGCCACACCACGTCGATCATATACACGTCCACGTCGGCGGACTTGGCGCCGAGTTGCTGTTGGTAGAGGGCCAGACGTTGGTCGGTTTCTTTGGGGACCTGAATCAGCTTGACGGTGTTGCCCGTCTTTTTGGCCCAGGCGTCGGCGCCCTTCTTGCACTCGTTGAACCCCTGGCCCACCGAGTCACAGGCGAAGGTCAGCGTTACGGCACTGGCCTGGGTCGCGGCGAGGGCAGCGGTCAAACCGAAAATGGCAGCAATCTTTTTCATGATTCTCCTTGGCGTGGCCGCACCAGTTCTGTCAGGCCCCGAGTAGGCCAGCGGAAGCGGTTCCAACCACAGATGAACGTTTGGTTCATGCAGGCTACACCCGCTGGCATAGCTACGTCAATTCATCGTCAGCGGAAATTTTGCCGTCCAGCACAGCAGTCTTTCGTGAGTGCGAACTGTATCGTTTCAGATTTGAGGAACGGGTTTCTGAGAGCCTGTACGACACGGCCAGGGGGCATCTCCCCTTCTGGGACGACGCTCCCTGGCCGCGCAACACTTCCCCGCGCTCAGTCGCCGTCTTTTTCGCCTTCTTCCCCACCCTCGGACTTTCCTCCAAAGGTCACCGTGAGGCCCTTGATCAGTTGGTCGCGCTCGGCGGCGGTCAGGCGGGCTTCGGGGTGCATGGGCAGGTAAGTCGGCTCAGGCATGGCACCCTCGCGGACCTCGTTGGCGGCCTCGTGCGCGTCCTCGCCGAAGCCGGGAACCGACACGTTGAACTTGCTGCGGCCTTCGTCCACATGGCGCTGCACCAGCCAGGACACGGGCGCGACGTTGGAGTACCAGGGCCACTTGGTTTCGTTGCTGTGGCAGTCGGCGCAGGCGCGGTCGAAGAGCGCCTTGGTCTGCGGACTGTCCCACTGCGGCTCGGCCTGCACCGCCGGGTTGGCATGGGCGCGGCCATAGGGAACGAGCTGGGCCAGCAGGAAAGCCCCCAGCACGCCGCCCAGCACTTTGGGCCAGACGGGACGGGACACAGGACGAACGGTGGTGGTGGTGACGGTTTTGGTGGGACGGGACATACTTTCTCCTTGTTGCCGAGGTTAGGTTTTTCAGGTCAGAGACGATGACGCAGCAGGCGCAGGCCCATGAAGACCACGAACACGGTGCCGCCTTCGTGGGCGATCACGCCCAGAGGCAGCGGCACCTTGCCCATGACGGCGAGCGGCGCGACGACGAGAATCACCCCGAAGGCGAACAGCAGGTTGAAGCGGACGGTGCGGCTGGCGTCTTTGGCGAGGCGCACGGCCCCCGCCAGCTTGCCCAGATCGTTTTGCATCAGCACCACGTCGGCGGATTCGATGGCTACGTCTGTCCCGCTCGCCACCGCCACGCCCAGGTCGGCGCGGGCCAGGGCTGGCGCGTCATTGACGCCGTCGCCCACCATCGCCACCGGGCCGGGCAGTTCACCGATGATGCGGAGTTTGTCCTCGGGCAGCAGCTCGGCGCGGTACTCGCTGAGGCCGACTTCGCGGGCCACCGTTTCCGCCACTTCTTTCTTGTCGCCCGTCAGCATCACGGGGTGGGCGATGCCCGCGCCCCTCAGACTGGCGATGGCCTGGGCAATGCCGGGGCGCAGCGCGTCGGCCACGCCCATGATGCCGAGCACGCGGTGGCCCACGCCCACGACGACGGTGCTGCTGCCTTCGTTGCTCAGGCCCGTCAGCGCCGCCTGCTGCTCGGCGGTCAGCACGGCGTTTTCGCGCTGGGCCAGGCGCAGGTTGCCCGCCCAGGCCAGTTCGCCTGAGGGCAAGCGGGCTTCGATGCCGTGACCGGGAATAGCCTGCGCGTCGGTGAGTGTCACGGCCTGCACACCTTTTTGCGCGGCGAACTGCACGATCGCCTGGGCAATCGGGTGTTCAGAGTGCGCTTCCAGACCCGCCGCCAGGGCCAGGGCCGCAGTTTCGTCGTCTGCCACGATATGGGTCAGGGTCATCTTGGCCTGGGTCAGCGTGCCCGTCTTGTCGAAGGCGATGGTGTTGACGCCTGCCAGCGTGTCCAGCGCCGCGCTGCTCTTGAACAGCACCCCAGCGCGGGCCGCCGCCGCCATAGCCGAGAGCATCACGGCGGGGGTGGAAATCACGACGGCACAGGGCGAGGCGACCACCATGAAAGTCATGGCGCGGTACCACGAGTCGGGAACGCTCAGGCCGCCCAGATAGTGCAGTCCCGCGTAGACCAGCGGCACCGACAGCAGCACCAGGGTGGCGTAGGGGCTTTCCCAGCGCTCGCTGAGGGTTTCGGTGCGGCTTTTCTGGGTCTGGGCGTCTTCCATCAGCGCGACCAGACGGGCCAGGGTGGACTCTCCGGCAGGGCGAATCACTTCGGCTTCCACGCTGCCGTTGAGGTTGACCGTCCCCGAGGCCAGTTCCGCGCCCGGAGCCTTGTCAATCGGGCGGCTTTCACCCGTGATGGGCGACTCGTCCACCGAAGTATTGCCCGTCACCACGCGGGCGTCGGCGGCGATGCGCTCGCCCGGCTTGACCACCAGCAGGTCACCGATGCGGATGTCGCCCAGTTCGCACCATTTCTCCACCCCGTCGCGGCGCACGGTGGCTCCTTCGGGGTTGAGGTCCATCAGGGCTTCGATGGCGCGTTTGGTGCGGCCCATCGCCCAGTCCTGCAAGGTGTTGGACAGGCTGAACAGGAACAGCAGGATGGCACCGTCCGCCGTCTGCCCGATGGACGCCGCGCCGAGGGCGGCCAGCACCATCAGCAGGTCAACGTCCAGCTTTTTCTCGACAAAGAGGCTGTGCAGCGCCTCACGGCCCGCCGGGATGCCGCCTGCGAGGTAGGCGAGGCCGTAGCCCGCCCACATCACGGCGTCCTGACGCACCACGTACTCGCCAATCAGACCGACAATCAGGCCCAGCAGGGTCAAAAGGGTGAACAGGAGGGCCTGACGTATGTCGGGGGGGATGACAAATTTTTTGCTGCCCGGAGCCTGGGCAGGGGCTGGCATCATGGTGGGTGCGGTCATATCGAAACTCCTGGGATGGGGGCTTATTGCGAAAAGTTCTCAATAGTCAGGCTAGCGTTCCCGCCTCCCAAACTCAACGCAGAAAACGGGGCGGAGTGGTCAGGATTGCCACCCCTAACGCGGGGAACTCTGGCCGTCTGCGCCGCGTATTCTGCGCCATATGAGCCTTGCCTTCATCATCTTTCTGGTGGCCTGGATAGCGGGAATGGTCTGCACCTTTCTGCCCGCTGTGCCCGCGACCCTCATCATTTTTGCCGGGGCCGCCATCGCCGTGCTGCTGGACGGCTTTCAGGCGGGGGCCGACCTGCCGTTTCTGCTCGGCTTCGGGCTGGTCACGCTGCTGGTGATGAGTGTGGACAACGTGGCCTCGGCCTGGGGAGCCAAAAAGTATGGCGGCGGCAAGGAAGCCATGTGGGGCGCGATTGTCGGCGGCTTGCTGGGGATGTTGCTGGGGCCACTGGGCCTGTTCGTGGGGCCGCTGGTGGGGGCGTTCGCTGCCGAACTGCTCTTTGCCCGCAAGCCGCTGGAAGACGCCGGGCGCTCGGCCTGGGGCACGCTGGTGGGCATTCTGGCGGGCATCGGGGCCAAACTGGTGCTGCACTTCGTTATGGGTATCTATACCCTGTGGCGACTGTGGGAACCCGCGCAACGGGTCGTGGGCGGCGGCTGAGTCGCAGTCGTGAACGGGTCAGAAGCGGGTCAGTCCTCGGCCTCTACCCTGGAGCCGTGAAGCTCCTTCCCTTTGCGCTGAGTCTGACCCTGGCGTCCCTGAGCGCCTCCGCGTCCGCTGCCAGCCCTGCCCAACCCGATCAACTTCGCGCCGCCGTGCAAGCGGCTCTGGCAGGCTGCGGCGTCAAACCCGCGCTCTCGGTGCCGCTGGGTCAGGCGGCGGCTGACCTGCTGGCCTCCTACGAACTCGGCAAGGCACTGGAGCGCCAGAACTACCGCCCCCACAACGCCCAGGGCTGGACGGCGACCTACCACGGCGACCTGAACTGGGTGCGCCGAACACTGGCGCAGCAGTGCGGCAAGTGGCAGGGCTACGCCGAGTACGGCCTCGCCACCGACGGCACCCGCATGGGCATGGTGCTGGCGACAGCGGCGCGGGTGGACCTGACGCAGTCGCGGCGGTGGCTGAACGACTTTCTGGCCGCGACCAACCGGGCCAGAAGCCAGGGCCAGAAGTGCGGGGGCAAACTGATGAACGCCACCGGGCCGCTGAAATGGGACACCCGCCTGGAAGCCGCTGCCGCCCGCCACGCCCGCGACATGGTGCGCTTCGATTTCCGGGGCCACACCAACCCCAAGGACGGCAGTGACCCGCTGGAGCGGGCAAAAGGCTACGGCTTTCGCGGCAGCGTGGGCGAAAATATCCAGTACGGCTCGATTACCGCCGCCGAAGCGGTCAAACACCTGCTGACCAGCCCCGGCCACTGCGAGAACTTGATGCGCCCAGAGTGGAAACTGTTCGGCGCGGCGGTCAACAACGGGACGAGCAAGACCCTGTTTCCGACGTACTGGGTGCAGGTGTTCGGGGCGGAATAGGGCTAAAAGAGAGGCCCAAGCTTGTGCGCTTCGGCCTCCTCTTTCGCTCAATTCCCAGGCGTCTACACCATCGGCAACCCGCCCAGCACCGCCGCCGCTTCGGGCGTAAAGCGCGGCAG
>NZ_JAUNHK010000096.1 GCF_030523985.1 Deinococcus sp. | reverse complement strand
GCGACGAAACGCAGCCGGAACCAGCCTAGGCGCGGCTGGGCCACCAACGGTTCAGGCTACGGACGGTCATGGGGCCAAGATAGCGCAAGTTGAGAGGGCACGAAAAAAGGCCGCCCTAGAGGTTTGCGGGCGACCACAAGGCACACAGGGATTAGCGCAGAGGGCCAAAGGTGGATTTGAAGCCCAGGGGCATAGCAACGCTGTCGCCAAGAACCCACTGATCGGTAGGCAAGCCACCCGACGTCAACGTCAGGTTGGTGGTCACAGTGCCAGACCGGTCACCAGTCTTAACCACCGCCTGGCTGTATGCCGCGGTGATTAAGTTCCAGCCCGCTTTGAGGTTAGCCTCCAATTTGACGGTAATAGTTTCAGTCACACCACCCTCGCTGCCCGTGCATGTCTGAGTCCCCGTCATCTGCACGTCACGGTCTACATACATCAGGCCGCCAGCTTTCACGGTCATCTGAATGGAAGTATCCGTGTCCGTTCCACTGAACAGCGTTGGGTGAATGGCACCTTTTTTATTGGCTTCGGCGCTGAGGACGGCAGAAGTACCCCTAGCTTCTTTGTTGCTGACGCTGGGGGTTCCAGTGCAAGTCAGCTTGATTCCAGTAATGCCTTCACTGTCCCCTGTCCAGTCTTCAAAGTTGGGGTCCTGTAGGCTGCTTACAGAAGTGGGCAATGCTAGCGAGAAGCTCCCGTCTGCATTCAGGGTGCCACGGGCCAGTTCGCTGCCGTCCTTGACGTTTTTAGCGACAACCTGACCCTTGCCTCCAGTCCAGGGCGTGGTTTTGAGGTTGAATTCATCGCTGGAGGTCACAGCCTCAACCACTGTGCCGCTGACACTCGTGACCGCCGCCGCGGGTGGCGTTTTATCGCTCCCGCCGCAGCTTGCAAGAAGAAGGGTCAATCCGGCTCCCATCAGAATCTTTTTCATATCTGGCTCATTATTTGGAAAACCTGACTCGGAGTCAAACCCCGACGAAGAGATTACCTTATGCTGCCCCCATGCCCACAACTCAACCCCGGCTGTCTTATCTGGCTGTTCCGACTCAAGACGAGGCGCACGAGGGCGTCAAAAAGCTCTGGGCCAAGGCCGAGGCCAACATGGGATTCGTGCCCAACGTCTTCCAGGCGCAGGCACTGAACGGCGAGCAGTTTCTGGCGTGGTGGAACTATTTCAACCTGCTGGTCAACAAGGACGGCTTTCTGACGCCCGCCGAGCGCGAGTTGCTGGCGGTGGTCGTCAGCGGCCTGAACCACTGTGTCTACTGCGTGGTCAGCCACAGCGCCGCCCTGCGCCAACTGACCGGAAACGCGGCCCAGGCCGACAGCGCCGCCATCAACTGGCGACAGGCCGACCTGAACGGGCGCGAGCGGGCCATGTGCGCCTACGCCGAAAAACTGACGCTGCGCCCCGCCGAGATGACCGAGGCCGACCTCGCGCCGCTGCGGGAAGCGGGCCTCTCCGACGCACAGATTCTGGAGCTGGTGCAGGTCGTGGGCATGTTCAACCTCACCAACCGTGTCAGCAGCGCCCTGGGCTTCGTGCCGAACGGCGAATATTTCTCGCAGGGCCGCTGAACTTGCCCCGCTTCAGCCCGGCTGCTCCCAGTCCTCGCGCCAGCTACCGCCCAGGCCGACCCAGGCGCTCAGCAGGTCTTCGGGGGCCGGAGCGTGCAGTCGCAAGGTTTCGCCGCTGACCGGGTGCGGCAGTTCCAGAAAATGCGCGTGCAGCGCGTGCCGGGGCATGATTTCGCTCTCGCGCCCGTAGACCGGGTCGCCCAGAATCGGGCTGCCGAGGTGCGCCAGATGCACCCGAATCTGGTGGGTGCGCCCGGTGCGCGGCTGGGCACGCACCAGCGCCAGCGTGCGCCCGTGCCCGTCCGGGTGGGCGTCCAGCGGCGTGAACAACGTCTGGGCGTCACGGGCCTGCACGCCGCCCACCGTCATCTTCTGGCGCTGCACCGGGTGGCGGCCAATCGGGGCGTCCACCTGCGCGGGGCGCTCGGCCTTCCACTGCCCGGCGGCGATGGCGAGGTAGGTCTTGCGGGTTTCGCGGTCCTTGAAGGCGGCGGCGAGGCGGGCGTGCGCGGCCACGGTTTTGGCGACCACGATGACGCCGCTGGTGTCCTTGTCAAGTCGGTGGACGATGCCGGGCCGGTAGCCGCCCTCGGTGTCGAAGTCCTGCTGCTCGGGCAGCGTCATGCGGCCCAGCAAGGCATTGACCAGCGTGCCGGAGGTGACGCCGGGCGCGGGGTGCGTGACCATCCCCGGCGGCTTGTTGACGGCAATCAGGTGTTCGTCTTCGTACAGCACGTCCAGCGGCACGTTTTCGGCTTCCACATGGGCCGAGGGCGGCGCGGGCGGGCTGACCAGCAACACTTCGCCGCCGCGCAGTTTGTGACTGGTTTTTTCCACCGTGCGCCCGTCCACCTCGACCCGCCCAGCCTCAATCCACCCGGCGACCTGCGAGCGGCTGACCCCGCACAGGGCAGACACGACGGCGTCCAGGCGACCCGCTTCGGCGGTGAGGTGCAGGGGAGCGGGCAATTCGGGCATGGGGGGGAGTGTAACGTGCAGGTGGGCAAAGCGGGAACCGAAAAGAGTCGCGCCCCGTATGAATGGGCATGACCAAGAAGTTCGCCCTGCCGCTGCTGTCGGCCCTGCCTGCCCTGCTGGTGTCGTGCCAGGACACGGTAGACACGTCGCGCTACCAGCGGCTCGGCTTCAATTCATACCAGCAGTGCGCCACCTACTACCGGGTGCAAATCTCTCAGGGTCTCAAAAATCCCTGTGTCCGGAGTGGCGGAAACAGTTCGGGGGGTGGCGGCGGTGGCGGGCGCTTTTACGGCCCCTACTACACCAACTCTGGCAGCACCACCCGCTATGTGGGCTACGACGCGGGGGGCAACCCGGCCAGCACGGGCCTGAGCTACGACAGCAAAAGCGGACGCTACGGCTCGTTCAAGGCGGGCGGCACCAGCCGGGGCGGGTTCACCAGCAGCGGACGCAGCAGCTCAAGCGGCGGCTTCGGGGGCTGAGGATGCCGAACTTAACATTCCGCACTTTCGGGGAAGAACCGAAACTGCTTCATTCCCAGTTCAACATCCTTTCTTCGCTCCTCGCTTCGCTCGGTTCATCTGAAGATGAACGGCGGCCTCGTTAAATGCAGCGCCTGACCCTCGCGCCGCGCCCGAACTGGCAAGCCCGGCTGCACGAAGTCGGCATGACTTGGTACGCGCCCACGCCCGAGCATCCGGTGCCGTACTGGGGCGAAGAAGTCTGTTACGCCTTCACGCCGGGGCAGGTGGCTGACCTGCGGCGCGACTCGCAACTCCTGACCGAACTGATTCTGGAAGCGACGGGGTACGCCATCGAGCGCGGGCGACTGACCGAACTGGGAATTCCGGCCTTTTTGCACTCGGCCATCCGCGAGTCGTGGGAGCGCGACGACCCGACCGTGTATATGCGCCTCGACCTCGCCTGGGACGGCAGCGGCCCGCCCAAACTGCTGGAGGTGAATGGTCAGACGCCCACCAGCCTGCTCGAAGCGGCGGTGTGCCAGTGGCACTGGCTGGAAGACCGCCTGAGCGCGGGCGAATTGCCGCCGGGCACCGGGCAGTGGAACACCATCCACGAGGGACTGGGCGAGCAGTGGGCGCACCTGCACACGGCGCGGGGGGTGCGGCAGGTTCATTTTTCGGCGGGGCAGGAAGTCGAGGACATTGCCACCGTCACCTACCAGCGCGAACTGGCGCAGGCGGCGGGCATCAGCGGCTCCTTTCTGACCGCCGCCGAAGTGGGGACGAACCCGGCCTTTGCCGAGTTGCTCGACACCTGGGACTTGCCCATCGCGCACCTGTGCTGGCTGTGGCCCTTCGAGTACGCCTGGGAAGCGCGTGACGCGCTCTTTCTGGCGTCCACGACGACCCGCTTTATCGAGCCGCTGTGGAAAGCGGTCACGTCCAGCAAGGGGCTACTCGCCCTGCTGTGCGAACTCAATCCCGGCCACCGCCTGCTGCTGCCCGCCACGCTGACGCCGGGCGCCCTCGGCCCGAACGTGGTGCGTAAACCGCTCTACTCCCGCGAGGGCCAGAACGTGCAACTGCCCGGCGAGGCGGCGACGCCCGGCGACTACGGCGACCTGCCCAGGGTCGAGCAGCTCTACACCGAGTTGCCCACTTATGCCGCGCACGACGGGCCGCGTTACCCGGTGCTGGGGGTCTGGGTCGCGGGCGATGAGGTCTGCGGCCTGGGCATCCGTGAGGGACGCGGGCGGGTCACCGACAACCGGGCGACCTTCGCGCCGCATGTGGTGCTGCCCTGAAGCCTACCGCCGACCCCAGATTATTCTCCGGCGCGGGTTTCTTTGAGGTTGATGCTTCCGGTGTACTTATCGAACTCTACTTCCAGTCGGTAATTGCCCGTCTTGCCGCTGCCCATCAAGTTCAGGCTCCACTCACCTTTCTGGCAGACCTGCCCGGCGACCTGGGTTCCCGCAGGGCCGAACAGGCGCAGGGTGGCCCGCCCACTCCTGACGCGACAGGTTCCGGTGACGCCGACCTGTTGACGGTCTTCCAGGGTGCGGAACACGTAGGTATTGGTGCCTGTGGCGTTGAAAAGCTGGGTCTCGGTCAGCGTGACATAGCCGAACCGGAGACCCACCGTGAAGTAGAGCACGGCCAGGGCAGCCAGCACGGCGAGCACAAGAATTCGCATGTCGGCGTATCGTAGCGCGAGTGACCTTCTGGCACCACCCCCAGCGGACAGGCTGTCGGGGGTCAGGAAGAAGCTGCCGGAAGCGCTGCCAATTGCCGCACCCCTTGCCGGATATTCTCGGGACTCAGGTGCGCGAAGGCAAGCAGAACCGCTCCCGTTTCTGCCGTATCGGCGGGGGTCAGCCCTATACCCGCCCGCGCCGCCTGCAGGGTGAGGGCGCGGGGGTCATGACCGGGCGGCAAGCGCACGTACAGGTGAAGCCCGGCCCGTGCCGGAAGCGCCTGCCAGTCGGGACACTCTGCCCCCAGTGCCGAGCGCAGCACCTCGCAGCGGTGGGCCAGCAGGGCGCGGGCGCGGCGCAGATGGCGGCTGTACGCTCCCGACGCCAGCACGTCGGCCAGCGCCAGGGCGTCCAGCACACCCGGCACCCGGTCGGTCAGCGGGCGGGTGCGCGACAGCACCTCAATGACTTCACGCGGCGCGACCACGAAGCCGCTGCGCGTGACCGGGGCCAGACTCTTGGAAAAACTGCCCAGCAGAATGACACGCTCGGGGGCCTGCCCTTGCAGCACACTCGGCGCCCGGCCCTGGTGGTGCAGGTCGGCGGCGTAGTCGTCCTCAAGGAGAAAAGCTCCGGCCTGCCGCGCCCAGCCGATGACCGCCTGCCGCCGCCCGGCACTCAGCGTCACGGTGGTCGGATACTGACAGGTCGGCGTGAGGTACAGCAGATCGGCCTGTGCAGGCAACAGGTCGGGGCGAACACCCTCGGCGTCCACAGCCGCCCCCAGCACCGTGGCTCCTGTCGCCGCAAAAGCCGCCCGCGCTCCGGCGTAACCGGGGTCCTCGGTCACGGCCACCCGCCCCGATTCCAGCAGGATGCGCGACAGGGCGTCCAGCGAAGACTGGGTGCCGCCGGTCAGCAGGATCATTTCGGGCGTGACCTGCGCTCCCCGTTCGGCCCGCAGGTAAGCCGCCAGAGCGCGGCGGGTTTCGGGTGGGCCGAGGGGGTCACGCAGCCCCTCTCCCTGGTGGGGCGCGGCGGCGCGGCGGGCAAGCGCCTGCGCCCAGGCCCGTGCCGGGTACAGTTCGGGCACCGGCTGTCCGATGCGAAAGTCGAAGCGGTATTCGCCGCCCGCGTCGGCCTCGCGCCCGTTCATCGCCCGGCTGGCCCAGGCACTCAGCCGCAGCGGTGGCGGCGCGAGGGGCACCGGGGCGTCCGGCGGCACCCGAACCCGCGTGCCACTGCGCCCGCGCACCTCGATATAGCCCTCGATTTCGAGTTGTGAGAGCGCGTCCACCAGGGTGTTGCGCGACACGCCCAGCGCCCGCGCCAGCGCCTTGTGTCCGGGCAGACGCCGCTGCTGCGGCAACTGGCCTGCCAGGATGGCCGCCCTCAGCGTGCGTTCGGTGCGGGTGTGCAGCGCCTCACCCGGCTCCGGGGGCAGCAGCGGCAGGTCGAAGGGCGGCTCAGGGCCGGGCAAACTCGCGCTCCAGCCACTCAACCTGCCCGCCTTCCTGTTCCAGCGCTTGCCCGGCGAGGTGCAGGTAAAGGTCGCGGCCCGCCTCGGCTTCGGCCTGGGTCAGCCCGTAAGCGGCAGGGTTGGAGAGCAGTTCGCGCAGGAAAGGAAAGACCTTTTTGTTGGGATAGACCTGGCCCTTCACAGTCACGTCTGCGGGCCAAATCAGCAGGTATTCCAGCGCATAGGGTGCGGGTTCCAGCACGCAGCCGCCGGGATAGGGAATTTTGGGGGGGCCGGAAAAGTGAATGGCTGGCGTCATGGCTTCAGCATAAACACAAAGAACTGGGCCACCCCCGAAGAAGGCGGCCCAGCCTACGGGGTCGCTGGGCCTCAGCCCACGCTGGGCGAGGATTCCAGAGCGTTCAGGACACTGCGGGTAAAGGTCTTGGTGTCGGCTTTGCCGCCCAGGTCACGGGTGGGTTCCTGGCGCAGCGCGATGGCGACGGCGCGGTCCACCTGATTGGCGGCGTCGGTGCGCTTCAGGCCGTGGCGCAGCAGCATGCCCACGCTCATGATGGCGGCGGCGGGATTGGCCATGCCCTGTCCGGCAATGTCGGGGGCGCTGCCGTGAATCGGCTCGAACAGGCCCGCGCCGTCGCCCAGGCTGGCCGAGGGCATCAGGCCCAGGCTGCCGGGAATCACGGCGGCGAGGTCGCTGAGGATGTCCCCGAACAGGTTTTCGGTCACGACCACGTCGTAGCGGCTGGGGTCGGACACCAGCAGCATCGCCACCGAATCCACGTATTCGTGGTTCAGGTGAATGGAGCGGTAGTCGCGGTCACGCAGCGCCTGCACGTCGCGCCGCCACAGTTCGGAGACTTCCAGCACGTTGGCCTTGTCCACGCTGGTCACGCGGCCCTTGCGCTGTTCGGCGGCCCAGAACGCCACTTTCGCCACGCGCTCCACTTCGTGGGTGGTGTAGCGCATGGTGTTGTAGGCGGTGTCGCCGTCAATTTTGCGGTCTTGGTCGAAGTACACGCCGCCGAGCAACTCGCGCACGATCAGGATGTCCACACCGCGGGCCAGTTCAGGCTTGAGGGGCGAGAGGTGCTCCAGCCCCGGCTGCACGCGCACCGGGCGCAGGTTGGCGTAGCAGCCCAGCGCCTTACGCAGCGCCAGCAGGCCGGATTCGGGGCGCAGGTGGCGCGGCAGCTTGTTCCACTCGCTGTCGTGGGCGCCGCCCACCGTGCCCAGCAGCACCGCGTCGGCTTCTTTCAGGGCGTCCTGGGTGCTCTGGGGAAAGGGATTTTGCTCGGTGTCGTAGGCGATGCCACCGATCAGGCGCTCTTCGATGGTCACGTCGGGGGCGACTTCGCGCAGCACTTCGACCGCCGCTGCGGTTACTTCGGGGCCGATGCCGTCTCCGGGCAGGGTGATGACTTTGGGCATGGGGGCACCTCCGGGTGCGTTAAGAGTGAAGGGTGAAGAGAAGAGAGTGAGGGGTCAAGGATATTTCCCTCGGCGCTCTGCCCTCAACCCTCTACAGCTTTGCCAGGGTGTCCGTGCCCCGCTTCGGTGCTTTCCGCTTCCAGCGACTCGGCTTCCACCTCGGCCTGCGAGTGGTCGCGCATGTATTCCAGCCAGCCGCCCGCTTTTTGCACGTCCAGCGCGAACTGCGGCACGGGCACGAAGGTCAGCGTCTGCCCGGTGCGCTTGTTGGAGATGGTGCCCGCCTTCAGGTCGAGGTCGGCCTCGTCGCCGTCATTGAAGGCTTCCACGATGCCGTCACATTCCAGCGCCAGAAAGCCGTTGTTGATGGAGTTGCGGTAGTAGATGCGGGCAAAGTTGGGCGCGATGACCGCCGCTACCCCCGCGCCGCGCAGCGCCCAGACCGCGTGCTCACGGCTGGAGCCGCAGCCAAAGTCGGCCCCCGCCACGATGATGTCGCCCGCCTTCACGCGCTTGACGAAGTCCTTGTCGTAGTCCTCCATGGCGTACTTGGCGAGTTCGGCTTCCACGTCGGTGGTCAGGTGGCGGGCGGGAATGATTTCGTCGGTATTGATGTGGTCGCGGGCAAAAACGTGAACAGTGGGCATAAAACCTCCAGGGGATTAAAAAATCGGGTCGCCGGACGTGAAACGGTTGACCAGCAGGGCAAAGGCGATAGCGATGAAGCCGCACACACCTACACCCAGCACGGGCCAGCCAGTCCCCCGGCGACCCAGGGCAAGTTGGGTAAAGCCAGCAGCCAGCGCCATGAGGAGCAGCACGCCCCACGCCAGCAACGAGAAAGGAAAGCTCAGGTGCGACCAGGACTCCATTTCCAGACGGGTATACAGCGCCAGAAAGAGACAGACTGCCCCTGCCAGAACTGCCGTTCGCCGCAACGCCGGAACCTCGGCGGGCGTCATGCGCTGCCAGCCCAGCCTGAGCCACGCCACGTACAGCAGCGCCGCACACAGGAACAGGGCCGGGAGTTCCATCTCAGTTGCTGCCCTGCCCGGCGGCGAACGGCAGCAGCTCTTCGGGGATTTCTTCGTCGTACAGGTCGCGCCAGTTCTCGCCGTCGAAGGTCACTTCGGATTCCATGTAGGTCTGTGACAGGGGGTTGTCGTCGCCCAGCACGTCACGGGGAATGTCGAGGCGAACGGCGACAGGGACGGGGAAATCGGCATCGGCGGGGAGGTTCAGTTCCTCACCGAAGGTTTCGGTCAGCGCCTGATGCGTCCAGGTTTTCCAGGCGGCGGGGTCGCCCGCTCCGGTGGATTCCAGCAGGTCGGTCTTGAGCTGCTGGATGTCGTCTTCGCTGAGTTCGTCGTCCTCGTCCCATTCCAGCCGTCCGTCGGCGTGGACGGTCACGGTGACCACGTTCAGGTCGAAAAACTCGGCGAGTTCGGGAGCCAGAGCGTTTTCGAAGGTCTGCTCGGGGTCTTCGTAGGGGTGCCACACCTCACCGTCGGGCGAGTAGGCCATGCCGTCCAGCAGATGCACTTCCAGCCCGCCGAAGCCGCCGACGGGAGGCACAGGCGTCTGGAGGGGCGCGGCGCGGCGCAGTTCAAAGAACAGACGACGGGCGACGGGCGGCGTGTCTGCGTCCTCGGCCTGCTCCACCTCGAAGGTTTCCAGCGCCTCGGCGTGCAGCTGCTGCCACTCCTGCGGCGTCTGACCGTGCAGTTCGCTGACCAGTTCTTCGAGGTATTCCAGCAGACCCTCCGGCGCGTTCTCCGGCAGATCGGGGCTGATGTCGATGCGGCCCGCCTGCCAGTGGTCGGCCTGGTACTGGCCCAGCACTTCGCCTTCCAGCCGGAACGCGGGGTGGGTGTTCAGCATCTTCAGCATGTGCTGCGGGTCACGCGGGGCAATCAAGGGCTGCCAGGTCTCGCCGTCGAAGGACGTGGAGCGCTCGCGCAAGCGCACCTTGCCGCCCTCGATGGGCAATTCCGAGTCCAGCAGTTGACCGGGTTGCCCGCCCAGCGCGAGTTCACCCTCGATTTGACGCCAGCGCGGAACGGCGATGCGGGCGAGGTCGGCCTGGGTGTCGTAGCGCGTGCCGCTGTAGTCGGTCAGGACGTGCAGCGTGCGGTACTCGGCATCCCAGGCATCCCCGACGGTAAAGCCCTCGCGCATCAGTCTGTCCAGTTGCGGCTGCACGTCGGCGGGCGCACCTTGCAGCCACTCCGTCTGACCGTCGCGGTCCAGGCGCACTTTGAAGGGGTAGATGGTGGGCATCAGGCCCAGTTGTTTACGTCGTTTGGCTTCTCCCATGAGGGGTTCTCCTTGGCTTGAATGAGGCGTCAGGCGTCAGGCGTCAGCGTCGGTGTCGTCAGCGTCGTCACCGTCCAAGTCCAGCCAGGTTTCCCCGTCGTAACTCACGGCGACGGGCTGCATGGCCTGACCCGCCAGATTGGGGTCGGCGTCAATCA
>NZ_JAUNHK010000095.1 GCF_030523985.1 Deinococcus sp. | reverse complement strand
TGAGCCAACCGCCGGGAAGTCCATCAACTGGAGGGACAACGATATAGGCAGCCAGAATGCTTTTTCTTTTCAACCCTCTCCCCTCGACCCTCAGCGCCCCCTCAGCGCCAGCGTTCAAACAGCTTCAGCCCCCACGCCACGCTCGGCCCCACCACCAGCGCGAAGGCCAGGGTGCCCAGACCCACCGGGCCGCCCAGCAGCGTACCGAGCAGCAGCACGACCAGTTCGACCCCGGTGCGAATGCGGCCTACGGGCCAGCCCAGCACGCGGCTCAGCCCCAGCATCAGACTGTCGCGGGGGCCTGCGCCCATTCCGGCACTCACGTAGGCCCCGGTAGCGAAGCCGATGAGCAGCAGCCCCAGCCCGAACTGCGCCCACTGCCAGGGCCAGAAGGTCGGATGCGGCGACAGCGGGGCCAGCCAGTCCAGCACCAGCCCGATTAAAACCACGTTCAGCACGGTGCCCGGCCCGACCCGTTCGCGCAGGCCGAGTGCGGTGAAAGCCACCAGCACCGCTCCCACCAGAATGCTGACCTGTCCCACGCTGAGGCCCGTTTTTCGGCTGATGCCGATGTGAAACACGTCCCAGGGCGAAACCCCCACATGGGCGTCAATCATCAGACGGAGGCTCAGGCCGTAACAGAGCAGCCCGCCCAGCAGCAGCAACCAGCGCCCGGCCTGGCCCAGAAAAGACGACGGCAAAGCGGCAGCAGGTCGAGTCATGAGGGCGAGGGTAGCACCGTTAAAATGCGCCCCATGATTCGTCAGTCAGTCAGTGGGGCGCCGCGTTGAAGCTAAGGGCCGTCGCGCCGGGCGTGGGTCTTCTCCCGCTCTACGCCAATATCTACCTCCTCTCGACGCCGCAGGGCCGGGTGCTGTTCGACACGGGAACCATCAACCACGCGCCCACATTTGTGCGGCTGCTGCGGGCCTTCGACCCCCAGGCCGTCGTGATCAGCCACAGCCACATTGACCACGCGGGGAGCGCTTTTCTCGCGGCGCGGCTGGGCTACCCGGTCTTGGCGCACCCGCTGGAGCATGAGCGGCTGCTGGGGCTGGACCACCAGTTGCCCTATCCGGCAGGAAAACCCGCGCTGGGCCGGGCCGTGTCGCGGCTGCATCCCCGCGTGGGGGCGGGTCAACTCGGCACGCTGCACCCCGGCGAAGAGGTCGGCGGCTGGGAGGTCGTCCACCTGCCGGGCCACACCGACGGCCAAATCGGGCTGCGGCGCGGCGGCGTGCTGCTGGCGGCGGACGCGGTGCTTTCACGTGGCGGGCAGGCGCATTTGCCCCGGCAGGCGTACAACTGGAACCACCGCACCGCCCTACAAACCCTCAAAGGTCTGGCCGAACTCGACCTGGACACGGTTTTGCCCGGTCACGGCGAACCCATCACGGCGGCGCAGTTGCGGGCACGGGCTGTACGCGACGACCCGCCAGAGGCTCCACAGGCCGGATAGAGACCCGCCGGGTGCGAAAAAAGGGCATGTCATCGGCCTACCGTGCGCTACTCTGCCCGCTGCATGTCGCGGCCTCCCTCTCCCCCTCCACACCCTGCGGGCGCGGCCCTACTGCTGATGCTGACGCTGGGGGGACTGGTGGCGGCGGCGGCGGTGCCTTCTCTGCGGATGCTGGCGGCGCCGCTGGGCGGAGTGCTTGTGCTGGTGCTGCTGTTCATGGCTTTTGGGGGGGCAGCTCCGTCACGGCCCTCCCCGCCCAGGCCAGCGCCGCGTCCCGAACCTGCCCCGGCCCCCGGCTGGGCGAGCCTGACCCCGCGCGAGTTCGAGTTGCAGGTGGCGGAAATGTTTTCCCGTCTTCCTGGCTGGCAGGCCGAAGCCACGCGGGGCCGCGCCGACCAGGGCGCTGACGTGCTGCTCCGCGCACCGGGGGGCGAGCGCGTCGCCGTGCAGGTCAAGCGCTACCGCGCCGCCGTCGGCAATGGGGCGGTGCAGGCGATTGTGGCGAGTAAGGCGCTGTACGGTTGCCAGCACGCGCTGGTCGTCACGTCTGGCCCCGGCTACACCCGCGCCGCCCGTGAACTGGCCCAGGCCAACGGGGTCGCGCTGTGGGCCGCCCGCGAACTGGATATCTTGCGCCACTGCGCCGAGCGGGGGCTGCCGCTGCCGCCGGAATTGCCGTTGGTGGGCTGAGGCCGAACGTTCGAAAAAGGATGGTGTCCTGCCAGAGTGGACGCCCTGAACATTGGGCCGACAGGATGTAAATTTCACTGCCCCATCAGGTCAAAAAGGCCCGCCCAGTTGTAGAAAAGTCCACCTGGCATTCCACTGGCCCGAAAACGTCAAGAAAGGGTTAAACTCCCGTGCATGACGACTGCGCCCGCTCAGCCCGCCCCCGCCCAGAGTCAGGAAGACCGCTACCGGTACAAGTTTGCCCAGGAAGGCATCACCTTCGACGACGTGCTGCTTCAGCCCCGGCACTCGCAGGTGCTGCCGCACGAAGTCAGCGTGACGGCCCAACTCACCAAGCGAATCAGCCTGAATATCCCCTTCGTGTCGGCGGCGATGGACACCGTCACCGAGACCAACATGGCGATTGCGATGGCCCGCGAAGGCGGCATCGGCGTGATTCACAAGAACATGCCCATCGACGCGCAGGCCGAAATGGTGCGTAAGGTCAAGCGCAGCGAAAGCGGCATGATTGTCGACCCCATCACCCTGCCGCCCCACGCCACCGTGCGCGACGCTGACCGCCTGATGGGGGAATACAAGATCAGCGGCGTGCCGATTACCGCCCCCGACGGCAAGCTGCTCGGCATCATCACCAACCGTGACATGCGCTTCGTGGACGACCTCGACACCCGCATTGAAGACGTGATGACCCGCGAGCATCTGGTCACCGTGCCTGTGGGAACGACGCTGGAGCAGGCCCACGAAATCTTCAAGCAAAACCGCATCGAGAAGCTGCTGGTCACCGACGAAGGCGGCACCCTGCGCGGCCTGATTACCATCAAAGACCTCTCCAAGCGCGTCAAGTACCCCAACGCCGCCAAGGACGACCTGGGCCGCCTGCGCGTGGCCGCTGCCATTGGCGTGTCGGCTGACCTGATGGACCGGGCGGGCGCACTCGTGCAAGCCGGGGCCGACGTGCTGGTGCTCGACTCGGCGCACGGGCACAGCCAGGGCATCCTGAACGCGCTTTCCCGCGTCAAGGAGCAGTACGACGTGGACGTGATCGCGGGCAACATCGCCACCCGTGCGGGCGCACGCGACCTGATTGCGGCGGGCGCGGACGCGGTCAAGGTCGGCATCGGCCCCGGCTCCATCTGCACCACCCGCGTGGTGACGGGCGTGGGCGTGCCGCAGATCACCGCCATCTTCGAGGCCAGCGCCGCCGCGATGGAAGCGGGCATTCCGGTCATTGCCGACGGCGGCATCAAGCAGACGGGCGACGTGCCCAAGGCGATTGCAGCGGGCGCCAACGTGGTGATGATGGGCAGCATGCTCGCGGGCACCGACGAAGCCCCCGGCGAAACCATCCTGCGCGACGGACGCCGCTACAAGAGCTACCGGGGCATGGGCAGCCTGGGCGCGATGGACCAGGGCAGCGCCGACCGCTACTTCCAAGGCGGCAGCCGCAAGTTCGTGCCCGAAGGCATCGAAGGCATCGTGGCGTACAAGGGCACGGCAGGCGAGGTCATCTATCAGTTCGTGGGCGGCCTGAAATCCAGCATGGGCTACTGCGGCGCGCCCGACCTGCAAACCCTGCGCGACAGCGCCCAGTTCGTGCGGATTACGGGGGCCAGCCTGATCGAAAGCCACCCGCACGGCGTCACGATCACCAAGGAAGCGCCCAACTACGGCGGACGGTAACAAGTTTTGGGCCTTGGGCTCTGGGCCATGAGGCAAAGAAAAAGACGCCTAAGCGTGACAGCTCGGGCGTCTTTTTCCATCATCCATCAGCAAAGCGAACCCATCCTCCATCCTCCTTATCCCGCTCCGTCCTCCGGGTCCACTTTTCCTTCGAGCTTGGCCCGGGTCGCGGCTTCGGCCTTGCGCACGTCCCCCTCGGTAATTTCGCGGCCCTCGTGGTCTTTCTCGAACAATTCGCGGCGGGCACGCAGTTTGCTCTGGGGCTGCTGCAAGTCGCTGCCCGACCCCTTGTGGACATTCTGAAACAGCACCAGCGCCCCGCCTGCCAGCGCCAGGGCGGCTGCGAAATACAGCGTGTCCAGCGGTTTTTCCCAGCGGATGAAGTGTTCCAGGAAGGTGACGCCCAGAATCACGACGATTACCGACACGACCTTCTGCTCCAGGTCCGACAGGCTCTCGACCCCCAGCGCGGCGGTCAGGTTCAGCGGCCTGATAAACAGCGAATACAGCCCGATGCCGATGAGGTAAAACACCACCGCCTTGAGCATGGTGCCGACGACTTCCAGAAACTCCACGGCAAGCGTGCCCGACTGACTCTTGACGCCTTTGGTCAGCATCTCGTGCCACGTTTCGTAGATGGTGGACAGCGCGATCAGGGTGCCTTGCAAAAACAGGCTGAAGGCGACCAGCAACACGGCGATGACGGCAATGAGTACCACGAAACGGGTACGGCCAATCAGTTCGCTGAACCAGTCGCTCTTGGAGGGAGGAGAAGACATGGGGGGCATCTTATAGCGCTCTGACAGGCAGTTCTCAGGTGCAAACCCTTTAGCCGAATGAGGGCAAAGCCTTTTCCTGCATCAGTTGGCAGAAATCAAAGGGCCACAGTCACCCGCCTCAGGGCCGCCTACACTGCCCGACGTGAACCGTTTTCCCCCGCCCCGTGAACCCATCAACGCCTGGACGCACTGGGCGGGAGCGGGGCTGGGCCTGCTGCTGGGGCCGCTGCTGCTGTGGGCACAGGCGCGGGGGCTGACGCTGTGGCCCTTCGCCGTGTTCGGGGCAAGCCTGGTGCTGCTGTATACCGCCAGCGCGAGTTATCACAGTTTCTCGCCGGGGGCAGCGGGGGCCCTGTGGCTGCGAAAGCTCGACCATGCCAACATTTTTCTCCTGATTGCCGGAACCTATACCCCGGTGCTGTTTTTCGGGCTGCCCGCCACCCACCGCACCGGGGCGCTGCTGCTCATCTGGGGACTGGCGCTGCTGGGCATCGGCTACAAGCTGCTGACGCTGCGCGGGCCTCGGGTGGTCAGCACGCTGCTGTATGTCGCCCTGGGTTGGCTGGCCGTCGCCTTCTGGCCGCAACTTCAGGCGGGGCTGCCCCCGGCGGCGCTGGCGTGGCTGGTGGTCGGTGGCGTGCTGTACAGCGTCGGGGCAGTGATTTACGCCCTCAAGCGTCCCCGCCGCAGCTACCGGGGCTGGGGCTTTCACGAGGTCTGGCACCTCTTCGTTTTGGGCGGCAGCGCGGCGCACACGGCCATGATGTTTTTTCTGCGCTGAAGCCGATTGCTCTTTCCACCCTGTTTTTCGGCCCTTTTTGTTACAACCGACTGCCTCTCGGAATATCCAAGTTTAGTCGCAACGGGGGCGAATCCGAAAAAATCCCCTCTTCGTCCTACCCCACCCCCTTCACCCTGAACCCTGAACGGGGCTTTCTACTCGCGCCGCTGCGTGGTCACGGCAATCAGTGCGTCCCAGCTATCGGGCTGCTGGGGGTCGTCCAGGGCCGCCTTGTTGCGCCCGGTAAAGCCGCACTTCTGGCAACGGTGAACGATGACCCAGCCCTTTTTGCCGCTCTGCTCGGCTCCAACCGGTTTCATCAGGCCGTGGCAGTCGCAGGCGCGGTCACCCGGCATCACGTCCACATGCTTGGAGTGCAGGCACACCGGGCAATGGTTGCGAACCGAACCGTTTTGCAGCGGTTGCACCTCGGCTCCGCAGTGGCCGCAGATGAACGAATTGTTGGTGCCCTGCACGGTGAATTTGCGCCCGGTCATGCCCGCCCCCGCGCCGCCCAGCGGGTGTCCAGAAAGGCGCGAATGGCCGGATGGCCCACCAGCAGCAGCCCGCAGGCGATAAATCCCAGACCCGCGAGGCTGACCACCCACCCCTGCCAGTTCACGCTGCCCGCGAACATGCCCGCCACGAACACCAGAAACCCGCTCAGGACGCTCAGGCCCACCGTCAGCCGCCACGACCAGACGCTGCCGCGCCACACGCCAGCCAGCAAAAAGGCGGTGGCAAGGGCATAAACGACATGCCGCAGCAGGTCGCTGGCCTGTCCCTGCACCAGCGCCGCCACGAAGGGCAGCACCGTCAACAAAAACAGGCCGACAAGGGTCGCCAGCGTCAGGGTGCGGCCTACGGCGACGGGCGAGGGGGCGGAGACTTCGGGAGGGGACACGCTCACGCCCCGTATTTGAACACGATTGCGGGTGAGGCGGCACAATAGAGGCCATGAAAATCATCAGCGTGAATGTGGGTCAGCCCACCGCCCTGCAAGTCGGCCAGCGCACGACCGTCACCGGCATCCGCAAGCATCCGGTGCCGGGGCGGGTGCGGGTGGGGGCCGATGGACTGGAAGGCGACCACGTGCTGAACCGCAAGCACCACGGCGGCCCCGACCAGGCCGTGTACGTCTACACCCGCGAGGACTACGACGCCTGGGAAGAACTGCTGGGTCGCGGGCTGGAACCGGGCAGCTTCGGTGAAAACGTGGTGGTCGGCGGGCTGGAATCGGCCCCCGTGCGCGTCGGCGAACGCTTTGCGCTGGGCGAAGTCGTACTGGAAGTCACCGCCCCCCGTATTCCCTGCAGCACCCTCGGCGCACGCATGGAAGATGCCGGATTCGTCAAACGCTTCGCCGCAATGGGCCGCCCTGGGTTCTATGCCCGCGTCGTTCAGGAAGGCGAAATCGGCAAGGGGGACGAAGTGACGCGCACCCCTGGCCCCGACACCGCCCCGACCATCGGAGAAATTTTTGCGGCCTGGTACGCCGACGGACGCGACCCTGAAACGCTGCGGCGCTGGCTGGAAGCGCCCGTGGGCGTGCGGCTGCGGGCCGACATTCAGAAGTGGCTCAAGAAAGCGCAGGGGTAAGAGAAGCGCCGCAGCCGCCCCCCTACGCCGTGTCGCGCACCACCAGACGCGGCGTGAATTTCCGCGCTCTGGCCGCTCCCTTGTAACCACCCAGCCGCGAGAGCAGCAGCGTGGCGGCCTCATGGCCCATGCTCTCGACGGGCTGGTGCAGCGTGGTCAACCTCCGCGCTGCGGCCCAGGGCTGGTCGTCGAAGCCGATGATGCGCACGTCTTGGCCCACTCGCAGGCCCCGCGCCGCTGCTTCGTCCATCAGCGCCCCGGCCAGCAGGTCCGCCGAGGCGAAGACCGTGCAAGGCAGTTCGCCTTTTTCCTGCGCTCGGTCAAGGAGCGTCACGGCGGCCTGACGTGCCGAGTGGGGGTCGAACCCGGCGGTGTATTCGCCAGCCAGGGGGCGCTCTGCCGCCTGTAGCGCCGCCAGAAAACCGCTGCGCCGCTCCTCGAAGACGCGGGTCACGAAAAGCTGGTCCAACTCGGTCTCGACCCAGAGGGCGTGCAGCGTGCCGGGCAGCGTCACGGCATATTCGCCAGCCAGCCGCCCACCCGCCAGATTGTCCATGTAGGCGCAGTCCACGCCTTCCCCGTAGGCGTCCACCAGCACAGTGGGCTGCTGCGTACGCAGTCGGCGCTCGTTGAACATGCCCGTCAGGTTGTAGGTCGCCATCACGAGTCCGTCGGCCTGATACGCCAGGGTGTGCGACCCCAGATAGCGTTCCAGCCGCGAACGGTCGAGCAGCGGAAAAATCGCCACGTCGTAGCGGGCGTCCTGAAAGGCTGTTTCCAGCCCGTCGAGCAGCCGCACATAGAATTCGGTGGTCACGACCGGCAGCAGCACGCTGATGGTGTAGCTTTTGCCCCCGGCGATGCGGCGGGCGTGGGGATTGGGCGTGTACTCCAGTTCGGTGATGACGCGCAGGACGGTTTCGCGGGTGGAACCCTTGACTGAAGGGTGGTTGTTCAGAACCCGCGAGACCGTGCCGACCCCGACTCCGGCGGCGCGGGCCACATCCTGAATGGTGGGGGGGCGCATGTCAGGCCAGCATAGCGCGGATATGGAAGCGGCTTCCAGCGCCGCGTCGCGGGGGACAATCCGGCCCCGGCCCCGGCCTACACTGCCCGCTGATGGGGCCGAGTGTTCCCCGGCCCAAAGGACGAGTTCACCGTGACCCTTTCTCCCAAATTTCCGGTCATTCTGGCCGCCTGCGCGGGACTGCTGCTGTGCGGTGTGCTGGCACAGACGGCGACCAGAACCGGCCCGGCTGACCATGCCGCGCATTCCCCCCCAGCCCCGGCTTCCCATTCGGCGCACTCGGCGGCAACCGCCACACCCGCCAAGACCACTTCTGCCGGGCAACTGCCGCTGACCGTTCAGGGCGCGACCGTCGCCGCCGTTCCACCGAGCATCAAAGACACCAGCGCTTTTATGACCCTGACCAACTCCAGCGCCCAGGCCGTCAAACTGGTGGGCGTCTCGTCGCCGCTGGCGGCACACGGCATGCTGATGAAAACGGTCAAAAGTAACGGCATGCTGGGCATGGTCATGACGCCGATGCTGGTCGTGCCGGCACGCGGCAAACTGACCCTTCGCAACGACGGCGACCACCTGATGCTGATGGGCCTCAAGCGGCCTCTCAAGGTAGGAGAGTCGGTCAAACTCATCCTCAAGGCCGCCGACGGACGCACCCTGACCGTCAACGCCACGGTCAGGAAGCCCTGAGATGACGCTGCCACAAGACGCCCCGCCCCTGCCAGAGGCCGCGCCGCCGCAGGGCCGCCCCTGGTACGTCTCGGCGCTGCTGGCGCTGGTGGCCGTCACGCTGCTGCTGGGTGGAGCGTGGCTGTTCGCCCGCGCCCGCTCGCCCTATCCCTTCTACGGCACGGCCTACCCCAGTCCGCCCGTCGCGGCGGCCTTCAGCGGCACGGGGGCCGACGGTCAGCCCTACACCTTCAAGCCAGACGGCAAGACCAGCGCGGTCTTTTTTGGGTTTACCCACTGCCCCAACATCTGCCCGGTCACGCTGGCCTACCTCAATCAGGTGCGGGCCAAACTGACACCCGCCGAGCGCGAGAAGTTCCGGGTGGTGCTGGTCAGCGTGGACCCGCAGCGCGACACGCCCAAACTGCTGGGCGAGTACCTCGACTATTTCGGCGGCGGCGACGCGGTCAACATCCCCGAACCGCGCCTGAGCGAAGTCGCCAGGGCGTACGGCGTGGGCTACCGCCGCAGCGAGGTCAAGTCGCCGCAGGATTATCAGGTGGACCACACCACCGCCACCTACCTGATCGACTCGTCGGGCCGCCTGCGGGCGCTGTGGGACTATACCCAGATGGGTGAAGTCGACCGCGTGCTCTCCGACGTGCGCTACGTGATGCAAAACCCGCTGGAGCAGGGCCAGTGACGGCGCCCGGCGCTGGGGGGATCAACCTGAACCCCACTTGGGGCGACCTGCTGGCCTTTACCCCCGACTGGCCCATGCTGGCGCTGCTGGTGCTGAGTGCCGGGGCGTACTTCGCTGCGCTGCCCCGCGTCCGGCGTACCCCGGAAGGCCGCGCCCGCTGGCCCTGGTGGAAGACGGCGCTGTTCAGCCTGGGACTGGTGCTGTGGTTTCTGTCCACCCAGACGGGCGCCAACAGTTTCGCCGGACAGAGTATGGCCCTGTACATGGCCCGGTTGATGGTGCTGGCCGAGGCAGTGCCGCCGCTGCTGGTGCTGGGGCTGCCCTGGGGCATTCGCCTCGACCCACGCGGGGGACTGGGGCGCGTGCTGGGCTGGCTGCTCGACCCCTGGGTGGCGCTGGCGGTCTGGACGGCGGTGGTCATTTTCTGGAACCTGCCTGCGGGCTTCAATGCCAGTGTGGTCAGCAACACGGCTGCGCCGCTGCTGCCGCTGCTGTATCTCCTCAGTTCACTGATGGTCTGGGGCGTTGTGCTGCGCCCGCTGCCCACCGTGCAGCCTGCGGGCATCGGCAGCCGGGGCTGGTTCGGTTTGCTCTCGGCCCTGCCGATGATGTCGGTGGCGGCGGTGTGGCTCTACGCACCCAAAGTGCTCTACACGCCGTATGTCAACGCGCTGTGCCTGTGGAACCTCACCCCGCTGCAAAACCAGCAGTATTCCGGCTGGATCATGATGGT
>NZ_JAUNHK010000094.1 GCF_030523985.1 Deinococcus sp. | reverse complement strand
CTACCTTGCCAAGGTAGATGTCGCGAGTTCGAATCTCGTCTCCCGCTCCACACCCTTCCCCCTCTTGCCCTTACCCGGCGGAGGGGGAGGTTTTTTGTGCCCTGGTCTGCAACTTTTGGCGGAATCCAACAGCATGGCTTTGCCCTATGCTGCCTGAGTGCCGGACAACGTCATAGAAACACATGAACTTCGCAAGGTTTACCAGCGTCCTGTGGTGGATGGACTGAACCTGACCGTGGGTGCCGGAGAGGTCTTCGGTTTCCTCGGACCCAATGGAGCTGGCAAAAGCACTACGGTCAAGATGCTGCTTGGTCTGGTATGGCCGACCAGCGGAGTTGCCCAAGTGCTCGGCGGTTCTCCTGCCGACCCGTTGATTCGGGCGCGGCTCGGCTTTTTGCCGGAGCAGTTCCGATTTCAGACCTGGATGACGGGAGAGGAGTTCCTTCAGTTTCATGGTCGCCTGGCTGGGCTCAAGGCCGCCGAACTACGTCAACGTGTTCCCCAGGTTCTGGAGGAAGTGGGCCTGGGTGGGCGTGGCAAAGAACAGCTGAGCGGCTACAGCAAGGGCATGCTCCAGCGTTGCGGGCTGGCTGGGGCCATCTTGGCGCACCCCCGACTGGTTTTTCTGGATGAGCCGACCTCGGCGCTGGACCCGATCGGGCGAGTCGAAGTGCGTGAAATCATCGAACGACTGCGGGGCCTGGGGGTGGCTGTTTTTCTCAACTCCCACCTGCTCTCGGAAGTCGAACAGGTTTGCGACCGTGTGGCCTTTGTCAAAGCGGGCAAAGTGTTGCAGCAGGGCAGCATGCGGGAACTGATGGGGGGAGTGATTCCGGTCGACTTGCGCCTCAGCCACTTCCCTCCTGACTTGCAGACGGCTTTGACAGCTCTTGGACAGCTTCATCGGGTAGACGAAAATACGCCGGGCCGGGTAGATGTCGAACTCTGGCTGCCGGATGAGCAACGGGTTCCGGCCATTGCCCAGGCTGTGCACTTGGCAGGGGTGCAACTCTACGCCCTGACGCCACGCCGTCCTGACCTCGAAACCATGTTCCTAGAACTGATTGAAGGGACGCCTGAGCAGCGGGCAGGGGAGACGCATCATGCGTAACTTCTGGGCTTCTGTGGGCCTGATGGCAGAATTGGCCCTACGCGAGGCGGTGCGAAAGAAACTGGTGGCGGTGCTGCTGGTACTGAGTAGCCTTTTTCTCGGGTTCTACCTCTACGGCGTATTCAAGATGGACGATGAACTCAACCAGCGGGCCATTGAGGCGGGCATAGAGCGCAGCCGAACCGGGCTGTCGAATGCGCCAGTGATGTACACGACCACCTTCGGCATGTATCTGGTGTACTTCCTGGGGTCGCTGATGAGTGTGCTGTCGGCGGTGGGGGCCATCAGTGCCGACATCGAAAGTGGGGTTATGCAGAGCGTGGTCGCCCGTCCGGTCAGTCGGGCTGGACTGGTCGCTGGGCGTTGGCTGGGCTTCTCACTGGTCAACATGGGGTATGTCGCTCTGCTTTCGGCGGGTCTGCTGGGTGGCGTCTGGGCCATCACCGGTTACCTGCCGCCCGAGGTCGTGCCAGCGGTTCTGCTGCTCCTGCTGGTGTCCTTGCTGCTGACGGGCCTTACGGTACTGGGCAGCACACTCTTTACGACCCTCGCCAACGGCATCGGGGTGTTCGTGCTGTACGGCGTGGGCTTTAGCGGCGGCATCCTGAATCTGCTGGGCACCCTCTCGGACAACGCCACCGTCGTCACCCTGGGCCGCGTCGCCAACGTGCTGATGCCGACCAATGCCCTGTGGCTGGGGGCGAGCTACCACCTGCAACCGGGCGTGATGCGGCAGATGGGCGAGGCTGTCCCCAATCCCATCTTCGGCAACGCACCTGCTCCGACGGGGATGGTGGTCTGGGCGGTGGCCTTGACGCTCCTCGCCGTCGTGGGCGGCATGTGGCGCTTCAGTCGGCGCGATCTGTAGCCGGGGAGGACTCTGCCGCGCTGAGAACCACGACTTGCCAGTCAGCGGCTTCGGTGTCGTCGGTGCCTTGCCGTCCGGTGGTCGCCGCCGAGCGGCAGGTGAAACTGGCGAGGGGGTAAACTTCCCCCGCCGCGCTCAGGACGTAACGGCCATGCTCGCTGGGCGCAGCGACGCGGCGGCTCTCGGCCTCATAGCAAACGGTGACTTGCTGTCCCAGGGGCAACAGCGGCAGGTCCGATGCGGTCACGGTTCCCCGGAACTGGCGCTCGGGGTCACTGACTTCGCCATGCCAGGCTTCACGAACCGTCAGCGTCGACAGGGGGGCGGGTTTCTCCTGCGTCATGTGGCGAGTGTAGGGGACGCATATCTCTGTGAAGTCAGCCCGGCTTTAGAGCCTGCGCCCCCGAGGCTTCAAGTCCTGGTCGCGCAGGGTCAGCGTCGTGCTGCGAATCTGGGCAGTGGCACCGACCCGAATGTGGACTGGAACCTGGACAGGCCGCAACGTACAAACTTTGTCGCGCATGTCGCAGACGAATAGTTCGCCCCCAAGTTGCGCAGGGTAGTTGCCCGGTTTGACAGAGGCTGGGACACTCACCTTGAAGGTCATGGGCTTGACCTGGGCAAAGTAGCTGGCGAAAGCGGGATTCGAATGGCGTGTGCCGCTGGGCTGCACCTGGGTCTTGCTCCAAGGGGTCGTCAGGGTCAGGCGGTTGGGGGCTTCGTGGCTGACCAGCGTATCCCTGGTCGCCAGTTGCACGCGCAGCGTCGCAGATTGCCCCTGTTGGGCCGCCAGCGAAACCGGAGGCGTGGTCTCGCTTAACCGTCCAACCGCCAGCAAAGCCAGCCCGGCTACCGCCGAAGTCCATCCCATACTCATGCCGCCACCTTAGCAGGCCGAGATGAGGGACAAAGACGGGCCTTGCTTATTCTTATAAGTAGGTTTACCATACTAAGTATGACCCTGACGGAGCGTGAACGTGAATTGCTGGAACGCATTCAGGCGTCGCCGCTGGCCTCGCCGGAAGAACTGGCCCAGCAACTGGGCACCACGCGGGCGGCGGTCAACGTCCATGTCAGCAACCTGATGAAAAAGGGAGTGCTGCTGGGACGCGGCTATGTGGTGGCCCCCGAAGCGAGGGCCGAGCGGGTCGTGGTGGTGGGTGGGGCCAACATGGATTTGAAGGCCCGAATCTGCGGCCCGCTGGTTTCCGGCACCAGCAATCCTGGCGTCACCAGTCAGTCGCCCGGCGGTGTGGCCCGCAACGTGGCTGAGAACCTGGCCCGGCTGGGCGTAGCCGTGCGGCTGCTGACGGCGGTAGGCCAGGACGCGATGGGCGACACCCTGCTGCGGGAAACGGCGGCAGCTGGGGTGGACGTGTCGGCGGCGGTGCGTGTGGACGGCCACAGCACCGGGAGCTATACCGCCGTGCTGAATGCGGAGGGTGAACTGCTGGTCGCGGTGGCGGCGATGGACGTGATGGAAGCCCTGACCCCCGCTGCCCTGCGCAGCCGCCGCGCCGCCCTGCGGGGAGCAGGCTGGCTGGTCGCAGACGGCAACCTCAGTGCCGAGACGCTGGAGGCGTTGCTGGCCCTGGCGGCTGAGGGTAGGCAACGTGTGGTGTTTGAACCCGTCAGCGTGCCCAAAGCAGTGCGGCTGCTTCCGGCCCTGGCAGCGGGATACGCGCCCTATGCCCTGACGCCCAACCTGTCGGAACTCTCGGCGCTGGTGGGGCGCACGGTGGCGGATGAAGCGGGGGAGATTCGGGCAGCGGCCCTCGAACTGCATGCCCAGGGCAGCGAAATCGTCTGGGTGCGCCGGGGCGAACGCGGCAGCCTGCTGAGTTTGCCCGAAGAAAGCACCGAACTGCCTGCCCTCAAAGCCGAGGTGGTGGACGTGACGGGCGCAGGAGACTCCATGCTGGGGGCGTTTCTGGCGGCGCTGGTCGCTGGGGCGCTGCCTGCCCAGGCGGCCCGCGAAGCCCACGCTGCCGCTGCCCTGACCATAGAAAGCCCTTTTACCGTCGTTCCCGACCTCTCGCGCCAAAGTCTTCAAGCCCGCCTGAGCGCGGCAAAGGAAATCCTCTGATGCAAACTCCCGATTCGGCCCGTTCCTACCTCGACCTGCACCCCGAAGTTGCCGCCGCCCTCGCGGAAGGCCGCCCGGTGGTCGCCCTGGAAAGCACCATCATCAGCCACGGGATGCCTTACCCGCAGAATGTCGAGATGGCCCGCAGCGTAGAGCAGGTCGTGCGGGACGGTGGCGCGGTTCCGGCGACCATCGCCGTGCTGGGCGGGCGGCTCAAGGTGGGCCTGAACGCCGAGGAACTCGAACTGCTCGCCACCGACAAGAACGTGCAGAAAATCAGCACCCGCGACCTGCCCGTCACCGTGGCGCTGCGGCAGCACGGGGCGACCACGGTGGCGTCCACCATGCGAATTGCGGCGCTGGCGGGCATTCGCGTGTTTGCCACGGGCGGCACGGGCGGCGTTCACCGGGGCGCGGGCAACACGATGGATATCAGCGCCGACCTGCTTGAACTCGCCCGCACCGACGTGTGCGTGGTGAGCGCCGGGGTCAAGAGCATTCTGGACATCGGCCTGACGCTCGAAGTCCTCGAAACGCAAGGCGTGCCCGCCATCACGCTGGGCGAAGAAGAATTTCCCGCTTTCTACTCGCGCCGCAGCGGGTTCAAGTCGCCGCTGAGCGTGCAGACGCCCGCCGAGGCCGCCCGTGTGCTGAAGGCCAAATGGGATCTCGGCCTCGCTGGCGGCGTGCTGCTCGCCAACCCTGTACCTCATGAGTCCGAACTGCCCGCCGAGGAAATCAACCCCCATATCGAACAGGCCCTGCGCGACATGGACGCCCTGGGGCTGACGGGCAAGGACACCACGCCCTACCTGCTGGGCCGAATCGTGGAAATCACCGGGGGCCGCAGCCTGGACACCAACATCGCCCTGGTGCGCCACAACGCGGCGGCGGCGGCGCAGGTGGCGGCGGAGTACGCCCGGCTGCGCTAGAGCAGGGCGCGCCAGAAAAATCTGACAGGAGCGACCGAAGCGCAAAAGCAATACTGACTGTTTGCTGGCAGCTTTCGCTCGCTCCTTTCATTTGCTATCGTAGCGCCCAAGATTTTTACATCTTTTGCTCATGGAGGTTGACCTTAGGGCCTCTGTGTTCCCGTTTCTGTCCCGCCTCTCAAGGAGAAACCATGAAGATTAAAGCTCTGGGAATGACGCTGCTCGGTGCCAGCTTGCTCGCCGCTTGTGGAGAGAACCAGTCTGTAAACGCGGAACTCGCCCCCTCGTCTTTCGGTCAGCTCAGCACGCTCAAGCCGGGCGAACTCGGCGCCATCGAGCAAAAGCTCAAGGTCAATATCGTCAACATCGGATACGCCGCCACCTCGCCCGGCCAGGTGTCGGGGGCACGCGACCTGAACTTCAGCAGCCTGCGCCAGGAACTGCCCGCGACCTACAAGACCATCAACCGCTATCCCAGCTTCTACGGCAACAACGAGCTGACGGGCAACAACTTCACCTTCGACTACAACTACGTGACGGCCCCCAAGAGCTTCGAGGACGAGTTCTTCGCGTTCCTGGCCAAGAACGGCAAGGAAGAGTCGCTGAAAAAAGATGGCCTGACCTACCTCAACATCTCGGCAGCGGCCTACAACTGCCAGTCGGCAGACAGCACCAAAGTGCTCAAGGTGCTGGACCGCCGACCCACCGAGCTGACGCCGCTGTACGCCTGCCCCGAGCCGGCTGGCAACATCGCCCGCGAAATCACCGGCAACTGGGAAGTGGACGGCGCCGCTGTCGAGAAGTGGCTGGGTGACAATGCGGGCAAGCTGGGCATTGACCCCACCGAGCACACGGTCTTCCTGATCAACTGGTATGGCCGCCCCGACTTCAAGTTCCACAGCTACTCGCACGAGCGGGCCGAGTCGGTAGAGTCCGACACCAACGTGGACTTCGGGCAGCGCAGCAGCCGCCGCACCGTCGCCTGGGGCGGCACCCCCAGCAGCGACCAGGCCAGCGCCCGCCGCATCTGGTTCTATGACCAGTCGGCCAACCCCGACTACTGGACGAATGCTTGGAACGTCAGCGACGGCGACCTGGACGGTGACAAGGTTTACGACAAGCGCATGCCGCCCATCTGGGAGTACGGCACCCGCAAGGCAAGCGCGGCCTACGCTGAGAAGATCAGTGCCGACCTCGGCAAAGTCGTGCGCTATGTGGCGGTGGACCTGCTGTTTACCCCCAGTGCCCTGTACCGTGTGGCCCTGACCCCGCCCGACATGCCCGAGCACATCAATGTGGACCTTGCGCTGGAGCAGGGGCCTAACGCGCCTGTCAGCACCAATGTCATCAAGCCGCAACTGGTGGAAGAGCGCCTGAAGGTCCTTAATCCCTTCATCAAATGGAGCACCAGCCTGCGCCAAACGGCGCTCGACGGTGACGTGGCCGACGCCTACAAGTGCTTCTTCCCGCTGCCCACCGACGACGCCTGCTCGCCCGACTACGCCGATCCCGAGGGCGAACGGTTCTTCCAGCTCGCCCTGGCCGAAATTCGTCAGCGCAGCCAGGCCACGCCGGGCCAGTACCAGCTCACCAACTACCTGTTCAACGACACCAACGCCAAGACCCCCAACCAGGGACTGCTCGGTCAGGCCATCAGCGACGGCGTCACCGGCACCCAGACCCTGACGCTCAACTTCCTGACCCCGGCGCTGAACAGGGCAGGCTACGGCTTCACCGACACCGTGGTCCATGAGTCGGGCCACCACCTCAGCCAGTCGCACCCCCACGACGGCTACGACAGCGAGCGTGACGAGGACTTCGGCCCCAGCGGCTCCACCCTGTTCGTGGACGTGGGCGACGAAGTACACAGCGTCATGAGCTACAACAACCTGTCCAAGACCTTCGGTCAGTTCAACCTTGATGCCCAGTACCGTTACCTGACCACCGCCTACCTGACCAACAGCAACGCGATTTTGCAGCTCGTCCGCAACTCGGACAAGGTGCCCGACGTGCGTGCTGTCGCCCAGCAGGCCGACCAGACCTTCGCCGCAGCCGAAAGTGCTTACCAGGCCCGGCGCTACCGCGAGGCCGCCGACCTGGCGCACCAAGGCTACCTGAAGGTGCTGAGTGGAGCCAAGCAAGCGGGCGTGAGCGTCGAAGGCTACAAGTGGTACAACCGCATCGGCCAACTCTCGGTCGAGCCGCAGCGCACGGCCCGCAAGGTCAACCACATGCGTCCTGTGAAGGGGCCGGTCCAGCGTCCGGAAGAAACCCCGGCGCAGCGCGCCAAACGTCTGGCCCCCTGAGCTTCGGGCCTGCCTAGGGGGCGTCTGCTGCGGCGGGCCCCCCCTTTTTCGCATCTCGAATTCAGAAAGCCGTCAAGCCGCGCCGTAAGAATCAGGACGATATGGCGCTCAAAGGAGTTCGAATGCTTTCCCCCTTTTGCTCTTCAGCCGTGCGTGCCGCCCCGGTGCTGCTGGGTTTCCTCGCTCTGTCGGGGGCGCTCGCCATCAAGGTCGGCCCCGGCTCTCCGCTTTCGCCGCGCACCATTCCGGCGCAGACGACCCCGCAGACAGTCCCTGCGCCTGTGGCGGCCCGGCCCGCCTGGGATCACCCCACCTTCGAGTTGCTGGTCACGGTCAGCGCCCTACGCGACGCGGCGCGGCGAAGTGGGTTCAGCGTGGCCCGCCCCGCCGAACTGGGACGGGAGTTTGCCCGGTTACGCAGTCTTCCGGCCTTGACGCCCGCCGACGCTGGGGCGAGCCTCGCGGCCCTGCACGCGGCGTTGGGGCCGACGGGCGAACGCCAGTTGGCCGACGCCCGCGCCCTGCTGGAGCGCCGCGCCGCCCTGCAACTGGCCAGCAGCCGTCTGGCCCGCGACGAGGGAATGCCCGACCGGGCCTTTTACCGTCTCGCTTTTCAGGTGCCCGGCGGCCAGGGAACCGTTCAGGCCGTGCTGGACGGTCAGGACTTCAACCCCTTCCGGCAAGGCTTGCCTGCCAGCGTGTTGCGGCTGATTGAGGGCAGACTGGGCCGCTGATACAACCAACAGAAACGGAGACGAACCGCGTGCAGGTCGTCTCCGTTTCTGTTGGCGCTCGGGTCAATCCTCGCTGTCCTCGTCGCCCTTCTTGCCCTTCTTGTACGGGCCTTTTTCCTTCCACTTGAGCCGCACCGGAACTCCGGCGAGTTCGAGGTCTTCGCGGATGCGGTTTTGCAAGAAGCCCTCGTAGGCGCGGGTGACGAAGTCGGCGCGGTTGCAGAAAATGGCGAAGGTGGGCGGCGCGGTTTCCACCTGGGTCATGAAGTACATCTTCAGCGGCTTGCCGTGGAAGTTGGGCACGCGCTGCTTCATCTGCCAGACTTCCAGCCAGCGGTTGAGTTCGCTGGTGCCGATGCGCGACTGCCACTTGGCGTAAAGCTTCATGGCCTCGGCCAGCATGTCGTGAATGCCGTAGTCGTTGATGGCGCTGGTATACACGCGGGGCGCAAAGCTGATGTGGTGCAGCTTCTGGTTGAGGTCTTTTTCGGTGCGCTTGAGCTCTTCGTCGGGCACGAGGTCCCACTTGTTGACCACCACAATCACGGGCTTGCCGCTGTCATAAGCGAGGTTGGCGAGCTTGAGTTCGTGGTCCCCGATGTCGGTGGCGTTGACTACCAGCCAGATGATGTCGCTGCGCTCGATGGCGACCTGCGAACGTTGAATAGCGAAATCCTCGATGGCGGTGTCGGGCTTTTTGCGAATACCTGCCGTGTCCACCAGCACGAAGCGCTGCCCGCCGTAGTCCCATTCCACGTCCAAGCTGTCGCGGGTGGTCCCGGGCTGGTCGGCCACGATGGCCCGGTCACTTTGCGTAATCGCGTTGAGCAGGCTGGATTTGCCCACGTTGGGCCGCCCGATCAGCGAAATGCGGATGGGCGCGATGTCGGGCACGTCCTCGGTGTCTTCGGGCAGGTACTCCAGCACCTTGTCCATCAGGTCGTCCAGACCACGCGCGTGCTCGGCGCTGATGGGCAGCGGGTCGCCGAAGCCCAGGCCCCACAGTTCGGCCAGATACGGCTCGTGCTTCTGGCTGTCGATCTTGTTGGCGACGACAATCACGTGTTTCCCGAGGCGGCGCAGCCAGTCGGCCACTTCGTAGTCGGCGGCGCTCAGGCCCTCGCGGGGGTCGAGGACGAAAATGACGGCCTGGGCACCTTCCATGGCCCACTCGGCCTTTTCACGGATGGCTTCTTCCCACTCGTCACCACTCCACAGCCCGCCCGTGTCGATCAGGGTGATGCGGTGGTTGTGGTAGAGCATCAGCCCTTCCTTGGCGTCGCGGGTCACGCCGGGGAAGTCGGCGACCACGGCTTCGCGGCGACCGATGAGACGGTTGAACAGACTGGATTTGCCGACGTTGGGCCTTCCAACAATAGCGACTTTATGCATGTGAGACGCTCCTTTACGGTGTCGGTTCTTCCTGCGTCTGGGAAGTTCCGCCGAAGGCTCCGCTCTCACGGTGAGGGCAGAGGCAGAGAACAACAATTCTAGCAGAGAGCAGGCAAAGTGCGGCCCTTAAGCGAGTGCATACCCTTGACACTGCCTGAATACCGCTCTATTCTTTTTCTATCACCGCCTGCAAAGGGCGGATTTTTTATTTGGCCGGCTCGCGTTAGCCTGCGCCTATGGTTCGAGCAAAAAAACGGCTCGCGTTGGCAAGAACGCTGGGCCTGAGTGGATTGGTGCTGTCTGCGCTGCTGGTGACGGGGATTTGGGTCGGCGGGGCGCTGGCCTTCGTTCCGGTGCAGGCGACAGTGTACACGGCCCAGACGCAACTCGGGCATCTCAATACTCAACTGGTGCAGGTCGAAACGGCGCTTGCCCCCGTTGACGCGCTGGTGCGCCCGGAGGCCCAGAGCGCCGTGCAGACCCTGGGCGAATTGGCCCGCAGCGCCCAGCGCACGCCGCTGCTGGGCACCGTGTTTGGAACCGAGAACCTTCAGCGGGCCGCTGACCTGACGGCACAGTGGCAAAGGGCGCTGGACGGACGGTTGCCCGTCGCGCAGACCCTGACCGACACCCGCGCCCAGCTTCAGACCTGGCAACTGCGGCTGACCCAGTTGGAGCAGGGGCTGCGGCTGGGGGCGCTGGCAGCGGGGGCCATCCTCACGCTGCTGGTGGCCTGGT
>NZ_JAUNHK010000093.1 GCF_030523985.1 Deinococcus sp. | reverse complement strand
CGGGAAGCGGGCATCGGGCGGGTGCTGGCGGAAGTGCTGCCCGAAGGCAAAGCGCAGGCCGTGGACGAATTGCAGGCGGGTGGCAAGCGGGTGGCCTTCGTGGGCGACGGCATCAACGACGCGCCCGCACTGGCTGGGGCCGACGTGGGCGTGGCGATCGGCACCGGCACCGACGTGGCCGTAGAAACCGCCGACGTGGTGCTGATGTCGGGCGACCTGCGCGGCGTGCCCAACGCTATTGCCCTGAGCCGCGCCGTGATCGGCAACATCAAGATGAACCTCTTCTGGGCCTTCGCCTACAACATCATTCTGATTCCGGTGGCGGCGGGGGTGCTGAGCGGCTTTGGCCTGAACCTTTCGCCCATGCTGGCCGCCGCCGCGATGGGCCTGAGCAGCGTGTTCGTGCTGAGCAACGCGCTGCGTTTGCGGGGCTTCCAGCCTCCGTTGGCCGTGAAATAGTCGGCCCATGGTCAAGGATTCCAACGGCAACCCGCTCGCAGAGGGCGACAGCGTGATGGTCATCAAGGACTTGAAGGTCAAGGGCGGCACCGACCTCAAGCGCGGCAAGGTCTTCAAAAACATCCGCCTCTCCGAAGACGGCGAGGACGTGGTGGAAGTCAAAGAGGGCCGCAGCACGCTGGTGCTCAAGACGATGTATCTGAAAAAAGCGTGACCCGGAATCAATAGGCTTCGACTTTGGTGGCCCGCAGCCGCCGCTTGAATTCGGCGAAGCGTGCCGGGGTAAATCGGCGGCCCCCATGTTGCCTACTGGTTCGCCAGGGTGGGAAAAGTCCGTTCGTTCATTTCAGCGCCTTCAGCGCGGCGTGAGGGCCGAGAGCATCCCGAAGGTGATGACGGCGGCGGCCAGCAACGCCAGCGCCACGAACCACGCGGGCGCCCGTCCTCCATGCTCGGCGTTGGCGGCGGCCCACCCCAGGCGCAGGTTGACCAGCGCGAACATCAGCAAAAAGGCGTCCAGAGCGTCCACCACCCGCCCGCCACCGATGTCGAGGGGATAGGCCACCAACCGGGTCAGGCCCGCCAGCGCCAGCGTGATGAGCAGGTGCAGCGTCGAAGTCGGCACGCCTCAGCCCAGTTCGTGGTACTGCCCACGGAAGTACAGCAGCGGGTCGTCGTCGGTGTAGCGGCTGTATTCCACGAAGCCCAGATAGAGGGTGTGGTCGCCCGCCTCGATGACCTCGTGTTTGCGGCAGACCAGTTGCGCGATGGTTCCGCCGATCAGGGGCACGCGCTCGTGCATGAACCAGGGCACCTGCTCGTCGGGGCCGGGCCGCCCGGCGAAATGGTCGCTGAGGTGGCGCTGCGCCGCGCTCAGCACATTGACCCCGAAGTGCGTCACGTCCTCCTGGCCCAGCAGCGCGTGCATGTGCGCCCGCTTGTCCACGCTGACCAGAATCAGCGGCGGCGTCAGGCTGACCGAGACAAAGGCGCTGGCGGTCATGCCCCGGCGCTCCTCGCCGTCCTGCGCGGTGACGATGGTCACGCCACTGGCGAACCGGCCCAGGGTCTGCCGGAATTCGAGGGGAGAAATACCGTCTGTCGCGTCGTTGCCCGGATTGTGGGTCATGCGGCCCAGTGTAGCGCCCGGCCTACTTCGGCTTGACGGCAGGCGGCGTTCCCGGGCTGACCACTGCAGGAGCCGGGGCCGCGCCCGGCAGGGGCCGCAGCAGCAAGTCCGGCACGCGCACCACGCCGCGCTCGGGTACCGTGACTGTCCAGCTCTGGGTGCCCACCCGAATTTCGGTGCGGCCCGCCGGAAGAATCAGGAAGCCGTAGTAGCCGTTGCCGTCGGTTCTGACCTGCGCCACCTCGCGGCCTTCCTGCCACGCCGTGACCCGTTGACCGCCCAGCACCTCCGCACCCTGAATGCGCCCCAGCAGCCCCCGCGCACTGGGAGCCACCTCGTTCCAACGCAGGTCGGCGGGCAGGATGCCGGGTTTGGCCCGCAGCGCCCCCCGCACCAGCTCCCGGCCCTGTGCGGGGCTTTCCTTGCCCTCGTAGACGCCGAGGGTGGGCGTGCGGTAGGAGTACCCCACCCAGCCCAGCCCCGCCCGCACGCTGCGCTCGGCCTGCGCCGCGCTCTGGGCCGGGGGGTTGAGGTAGAGGGCGGTTCCGGCGGCCAGGGCGCTGCTTTGCCCGTCGGCGCGGCGGCGCACACTGTCGGCAAAGCTGTTCCAGCCGTCGAACCACGCCCGCTGCTCGGGCAAGGCGTCGCGCTTGTAGTTCATCGGCACGTTGAGTTCGATGAGGCCCTGCTGCACCCAGGTGGGCCAGTCCTGCGCCACGTCGGTCATGGTGCGGGACTTCGCAAAGGCCGCCAGGTCGCCGGGCGCGGGCGGCGCTCCGTAGGTGATGGTGGCGGCACTCATCCAGGCGTCGGGCCGCACCGACTTGACCTCCAGCGCGATGCGGCGCACCAGGGCCGTGACCTGCTCACGTTTCCAGGCCTGCCAGCGCGGGTCGCTCGCGGCGGGGGTGCCGCTGGCCCCACTCTCGGCGCGGTAGCGGGCCAGCGTTTTGGGGTCGTAGCCCCAGTTGCCCCCGTCGGGGTAGCGGATGCGGTCGAGTTGCAGCCCGTCCACCGGGTAATTTCGCACGAGGCCCACCACGCTCTGCACCATAAAATCGGCGGCTCCCGGAATCCCGGCGTCCAGCCAGCCGTCGCGCCCTTCCAGCCAGGAGCCGTCGGCGCGGCGGGCCAGCCACGACTGCGCCCCGCTGTTCGGCCCGTGCGTCTTCATGACGTGACCGGGGGCGGTACTCGGCACAGCGGCGTTCGCCACCCCCGTCACACTGGCCCAGGCGATGACCTTCAGACCGCGCTCGTGCGCCAGCCGGGTGATGACCGCCAGCGGGTCGAAATCCTTTTCGAGCGCCTGGTCGGTGATGAGCGGCAGACCGCTTTTCATGCACAGGCAGTCGCCGCGCCGAATGGCCTGCACGAACAGGGTGTTGACGCCCAGCGCGAGGGCGTCCTCCACCGTCTGCTGCACCTGCGCCCGCGTCTTCAGGCCAGGGCCGAAGGCGTCCACCCACAGCCCGCGCACCGCTGCCCCCGTGACGGGCGTACTCAGGTCGCCGCCCAGCGCAGGCAGCGGCAAATCCGAGTCAGAGGGGGTCAGCACAGGCAAGTCGGGCGAGGGTGCCTGGCCCGCCGGGTCGCCAGGACGGGTGTCGGCACTTGCGGGAGCCGCCGGAAGCTCGACAGGCCACAGGTTGGGCAGCGGAAAGAGGGGCAGCGGCAAAAAGTCGTGCTTGGGCAGCCACTGCGCGAGTCGGGCGAAGGCCGGGGCCGATGGCGCAGTAGGGGCGGGCGGCGCAGTCTGGGCCAGCACCGACCCCGCCAGGGCGAGACTCAGGGCAAGGCGGCGCATGGAGACATTCGACATAGTTCAGGCGGCAGGCTAGCGCACGCGGGCATCGCCCCCGCCCCGCTCAAGCCTCTGCCGCGTCTTCCGGCGTGTCCTCGCCGCCTTCTTCCGCTGCCCCGGTGCGGGCGACCTGGGGGCGACGGTTCTTGCCGATTTCGCGCACCCGGCCCGGAAAACGGCCTTTGACATCCTCGAACATGGGGTGGGCGCGGATATCGCCTGGACGGGAGGGGGCAGTTTCGGCGGGCGTGGTCGGTGCCGGAGCCGGACGCGGCGCGGGCCGGGGGGCTGGGCGCGGGGCGCTGTACTCGGCAAACGGCGCGTCGTCCAGCGCGGGCAGTCCGGCCTCGTCTATGGGTGCCCCGAAATCCTCCCAGTTCGGCTCCTCGGTGATGATTTCACCCAGGTACAACTCGCGGGCGGCGGTGGGTGGCGTCACCCTGTCCCCGCCCTGGGCATCGGCAGGCGCGGGGGCAGGCGCGGCGACGGGGTCTTCCTCCCAGCCGGGGATGTCCACTTCGGGCAGGGGCGCGGGGGCCGCGTCGTCGGGGCTGGGGGGGTCACTCAGGCGGGTTTCACGCGGCGCGGCGCGGTTGACGGGCGGACGGGGCGGCGGGCGCACGGCTCCCGAATGGCCTTCCGGCGCAGGAGTCGGAGCGGGTGCCGCCTCTCGCCGGGGAGCGCGGCGCGGCGTGGGGTCGAAATCGGGGAGGTCGTCGACTGGGGGGGCGGGAGCCGGAGCAGGAGCCGCCGCTGGAATGGGCGTGGGCGCCACCGGAGCCGGAGCGGTCGTGTGACCCGCCGCCTCCCGCCGCCTGCCCAGACCGTCCGGGGCGATAAGTTCGAAGGTGACCGGGCCAAAGACCTGTTCCACCGTCGCCGCCAGTTCGTCGAATTTGCCCGCAATCTGTTTGGCGTGAAAGCTGCTGCGCTCGTCGTAGGTCAGGCTGACATACCCGGCCTCGGCGTGCTGCCGCGCGGGTTTGAGGAAAGCCCGCATCTGCATGGAACTGCGCGAAATGACGCTGCTCCAGTCGCCACGCGGGGCCGCCGCCGGGCTTGCCGCCGAAGCTGCGGCCCCGGCCTCTTCCCGGAGTGGCGCTGTCGGGCGACGTTCTGGGGTCGCCGCCACTGCCGCCGCAGGCCGGGCCGCTCCTGACGCACTTCTGAGGGCCGAGAGTTCCTTTTCCAAGCGGTTCAGCCGCTGCATCAGGTCAGCCGGAACACTGGCCGAGGCCCCCGCGCCGCTGCCCCCTCCCCCATCGGCGGCGAGCAGGGCGTGGGTCAGCGCGAGTTCCAGACTCTGCTGGTCGGCGGAGCGGGCAAAGCGGCTTTCCTGCTCATCCAACGCGGCTTGCAGCTTGAGCAGCCGGGGCACCTCGGCCCCCTCCAGCCGCCCTTCCCCGCCCAGGCCCAGTTCGGCGTGCAGCGCGGCTCCGAAGGCCGCCACCAGTCCCTCGACCACGGTGCGGGCGGCGAATCCGTCGCGGTAAAGCTGCGCCGCGCCGCTCAGGGCCGCGCCCGCATCCCCGACCAGCAGCGCCGAGGCCACGCCGCGCACCCGCTCGCTGGGGGGCAGGCCCAGGGCGTCCTCTACACCCTCGCGGGTCACGGCGGTGCCTGCCGCCAGCATCCGTTCGAGCAGGCTTTCGCCGTCGCGCATGGCCCCGTCCGCCAGTCGGCCAATCAGGTGCAGGGCATCGGCGTCGGCGCGGGCGCCTTCTTGCTGCACCAGCCCCGTCAGTTTGCCCGCGATTTCTTCAGGCGTCAGGCGGCGAAAGCGGTAATGCTGGCAGCGCGAGAGGATGGTAGGAATAATTTTTTCCGGTTCGGTGGTCGCCAGGATGAAGATGACGTGGCCCGGCGGCTCTTCCAGCGTCTTGAGCAGGGCGTTGAAGGCCGCCCGCGACATCATGTGTGCTTCGTCGAGAATGTAGATCTTCTTGCCGCCGCGCATGGCCGCCAGCCCGACTTTTTCGCGCAGGTCGCGCACGTCGTCCACGCTGTTGTTGCTCGCCGCGTCGATTTCCAGTACGTCGGGGTGCGACCCGGCCCGCACTGCCATGCAGCTTTCGCACTCGCCGCAGGGCTTGGGGCCAGCGCCCGTGCAGTTGGCGGTCATGGCAATCAGGCGGGCGGTGGTCGTCTTGCCCACCCCACGCGGGCCGGAAAACAGGTAGGCGTGCCCCACCCGCCCCTGCTCCAGCGCGGTTCGCAGCACGTCCTTGACGTGTTCCTGGCCCACGATGTCTTCCCAGCGAATAGGCCGGGCACGCTGATAGATGGCGCTCATGGACGCCTCCGGGGGGGGCAGGACGCTGGGGGATGGTGCTGTCGCGTCATGGTCCCGTTCACGGCTTCAGTGTACAGGCCAGGGAAAGGATTACGGTGTGAGCGTATCACCAAGGCGAGCTTGATGTACTGCCAAGCCCCCAGGGCGCTGCGTTAAATTGACCCCATGCCCTCACCAGCTGGCCCTCCCCTCAGCCGTGCGGCCCGGCTCCTTGCTGCCGCACGTTGGCTGTGTGGACGCTCGCTCGAACGCAGTTACATCTGGGTCCAAGAAGCCGCCCGCGTTGTCGAATCTTCCGGCGAAACCGACCTGCTGGCCCAAGCCCTCAACTTTCAGGCGACCATCGAAATTGACCTGGGTCTGAGCCAGCTGGCCCACCAGAAGTTGCTGCGGGTCCAGCAGCTCGCCGAGGACATCGGGGACGCGGCGATGCGGGTCAAGGCCGCCAACAACCTGGGGCTGCTGCACGTCATGCGCGGCGAGATACGCGACGCCATGCGGGAATTGCAGGCCGGGTATCAGATTGTTCAGCAGGAAGCCGGGGCCATTCCGCCAACGCTGACAGGGCGAATCATCATCAATGTCGCCGCCGCCTACAACCTCTGGAACGAACCGGAAAAGGCGCTGCATACCCTCGACCGTCTGAGCCAGTTCTCGATCCTGGCCCCGGAGATGCAGGTCTACAGCGAGTTGACCCGCGCCCACGCCAACCTGCTCCTGGCACAGCATCACCGCACGCTGGGTCAGCCGGGGCACACCGCCGAACACCTGGACATGGCCGAGCAGAGCCTGCGCCGCTCCGACCACCTGCAAGACCCCCTGTCTCCCTGGGTCGTCCACTGCGAGCGCGAACTGCTCTGGGCCGACTGGCTGGTGCAGCAAGGGCGCAACGCCGAGGCCGAGCAGAAACTCAGGGACGCCCTCACCTCCACCCGGAGCCACTACTGCTACGGCGAAATCAAGGCGCGGCTGGCCCTGGCCCGGTTGCTCGACGACCCGGCACAGGCCATAACGCTGCTGCGCGAGGCCCTGGACCTGAGCCGCAAAAGCGGCATCACCGAGGCCGACGGCGAACTGCTCGAAGTCCTGGCGGCCCGCTACGAGGCCCTGGGCGAGTGGCGGCGGGCGCTGGAAATCCAGAAGGAACGCGTCGCGCTGCTGCAGCGGCGCAACCATCTCCTGACCCGCGAGAACATGGAGTTCGTGCAGGAGGCACATGACGCGGTTCTGCTGAAGGGCGACCCCCTGCAAGGACGGTTGCGGAAGGCCGAGTATGAGGCCCGCACCGACAGCCTGACGGGGCTGCACAACCGCCGCGCCATCGAGGAAAAGCTCCCTGGCCTCATCGGGCGACTGACCCTGACGGGCCACAGCCTGCACGTCATTCTGGCCGACATAGACCACTTCAAGGGCATCAACGACACCTACTCGCACCTGTTCGGAGACGAGGTGCTGCGCCGCATCGCCCAGCTTTTTCAGCAAGCGGGCCGCCGGACCTTCGCCGCCCGCTACGGTGGCGAGGAATTGCTGCTGGCCGCCGAAGACCTGAGTGACCGCGAAGCCTACAACCTGGCCGAGCAGCTCCGCCAGCAGGTCATGGGCCTGCGCTGGGACGACCCGCCCAATACCGTCACCATCAGCCTGGGCCTCACGCGGGCGCGGCCCGACGACACCGCCGTCTCACTGCTGGGCCGTGCGGACCAGGCCCTCTATCAGGCCAAGGAGGGGGGGCGCAACCGCACCGTGGTGCTCGAACCCGAAGAATTCTTTGCGCCCGAACCCCAGTCCCCGGCTCAGCCCCGGATGTAGCCGCTCCACTCGGGCTGCCAGTGGGCAAATTGCCCGTGCGCGTACACGCCGAAGGTGGGCGCGTGCGGGAGGGTTCGCAGCGGCATGGCGGCTTCCTCGGGGGTGCGGTTGCCCTTGCGCTGGTTGCACTCGCGGCAGGCGGTCACCACGTTGTCCCAGCCGTGCTTGCCGCCGCGTGACCGGGGCTGCACATGGTCGAGCGTCAGTTCGTTCTGGCTGCCGCAGTACTGGCAGGTGAAATGGTCGCGGCGCAGCACGTTGCGGCGGTTGAAGGGCACGGCCTCGGTGCGGGGGCGGCGCACGTACCTACGCAGCCGAATCACGCTCGGCACCTGCATGACCGTGCTGGGCGAGCGAATCACGTCGCGGCTCTCTTCGAGCACTTCGGCCACGCCGTATTGCAGCAGCGTAATGGCCCGTTTGATGCTCGTGACCTGCAAAGGCTCATACGAAGCGTTCAGCACCAGCACACGCGGGGCGCTCAGATCGGGCGCGATGCGGGCGGGTGCGGGCGGGGGTATTCGGGTTTCCTCCTTCCGGGCCTGAGTGTTCATGCTTCAGTGTAGAAAAAGTGGGTCAGGAAAATGTTGCGCCAGAACGCTTAGTGGGTGGGGGCAGCGCCTAGCGCAGTCGGCCTATCCTGAGCCCCATGCACATTCCTGTCATCGTCATCGGCGGCTTTCTGGGCGCGGGCAAGACCACCCTGGTCAACCATCTGGTGCGCTCGCTGCCGCACCGCCTGGGCATCATCGTCAACGAGTTCGGGCAGACGGGCGTGGACGGCGGCCTGATCGAGCGACTCGAAGACGACGTGCAGGAGCTGACGGCGGGCTGCCTGTGCTGCACGGGCCGCGACGACCTGCTGCGCGCCCTGGTCACGATTGCCATGCGCGAGCAAAAGCCCGACGCCGTGATTGTCGAACTGAGCGGCGTGGCCGACCCGACCCCGGTGCTGGCAACTCTGCTCGATTCGGCGGTGCGGGCGGCCTTCGCGCTGGCCTCGCTGGTGGCGGTGGTGGACGCCCGCCACGTCCTGCAAACGCTGCAAGACCACCCCGAAGCGGCCCGCCAACTCGCCTACGCGGGGCTGGTGGTGCTGAACAAGACCGACCTGGCCGACCCCGCCCGCCTGGACCACGCCGAGGGCGTGTTGCGCGGCATCAACCCGCTGGCGGACATCGTGCGGGTGGAGCAGGGGCAGATAGACGCCGAAAAGCTGCTTTCGCGCCGCGACTTCGACCCCCGCGTGCTGGAGGGCGCGCCCCCGGTGCAGCACACGCCGGGACTGCGCAGTTTCACGCTGCGAACGGACGGCCCGCTCGACCCCTACGCGTGGCAGCGCTTCATGACCTCGCACATCCTGGCGCGGCCTGCCGAGGTGCTGCGCGTCAAAGGCTTCCTGACGCTGCACGGCTACCCGCAAAGGATTTTGTTTCAGGCGGTGCGCGACCTCTTTACTGCCGACGCCTGGGACGACGCGCTCGGCGGCAGCGAACTGGTGTTTATCGGGCGGGGGCTGGAGCAGGAAGAGTACGCGGCGGCGTTCGCGGCGTGCGTGGTGGAAACGGGCCGTGAGCCATGAACCGTGAGGCATGATTTTTTCCGGCCCAAACCTCAAAGCTCATGGCTCAAAGCCCATTTATCCCGTAGCATGTGGCCCATGACCCTGCACCCTGACCTGACGCTGCCCACCCCGGAGGAACTGGAACGCCTGACCCCCGAGGAGCTGGCCGCGCAGATGAACGGGCCGCAGGGAGAAGGTTTGGCGGGAACGCTGGGTGCCCGGCTGGGCATTCGCTATGTCCGGGTGAGCCGGGAAAACATCGTGGCGACCATGCCCGTCGAGGGCAACCGCCAGCCCGCCGGACGGCTGCACGGCGGCGCGACCCTGGCCCTGGCCGAAGAACTCGCCAGTGTCGGCTCGTGGCTCAACCTCGACCCGCAGCGGCAGGTGGCGGTCGGGGTGGACCTCAGCGGCACCCATGTGCGCGGCCTGACCGAAGGATTCGTGACGGGAGAAGCCCGCCTGAGCTACCGGGGCCGATCGCTGATGGTCTGGGAAATCGAGATGAAGGACGAACGGGGCCGCACCACCTCGCTGTGCCGCTGCACCTGCAACGTGATTAGCATCGGGGCGTGATGGCCCGACCTGCCAACCTTCGGGGCGTTCGTGTCGCGTGACTTGGAGCTGCCAGCGGGCAGTGCAGCGGCCTCTCTGCGTGAGCAGACAACGGACGGGACCGAACGACTGACGTTCGAGGAGCTGCTGTTGGGAGGGGAGTAGAGCGCGGAGGCGTCAAAACCAGTCTTTGAGCACCCGCGCCCCCCGGCTGCCCTGCTGACTTTTCCTGTCCAGCCACAGGGAAAACAGGCCACTGAGCAGCAGCACCAAGGCGCACGCCGCCGCCCAACGTCCCAGATGCGCCGGTTGGCTGAGGACGGTGTCCACTGACAGCAGGGCCATAACGGGCAACATGCTGCTTCCGCGCAGGCCCACGCGTTGCCAAAAGGGGCGCTGGGCGTGGTCAAGTGAGGGCAACCGGAAAGTCAGCGCCGAGAAAAAGCCCACCAGCAGGGCATAACCGTAAAACCACAGCGGCAACCGTTCCGGGCTCCAGCCCACTTGCCAGAGGCCGAACAGGAAGGCGAGGGCGGTGTACAGGGCAACGGGCAGCAGCGGCATACACCACTCCTACGCTGCCCACGTCCGGAAAGTTTCGTCCCGGACAGGTTTACCGCTTGTCGCCTACCCACAGCCCTGCGATGCCGAAGGTCAGGGCGCGGTAGCGGG
>NZ_JAUNHK010000092.1 GCF_030523985.1 Deinococcus sp. | reverse complement strand
AGCTGGGTTTCGCGGGTCAGGTGCCAGCGGCTCAGCTCGGAGCCGAGTTCGCGCACGATGGCCTCGGCGTAGGGCAGGGCGGCGCGGCGGCTCTGCATGTTGCGCTGCACCACGGCGGTCAGGTCGTCGAGGTTGTACAGGTACGCTCCGGCGACCTCGCTGATGGCCGGGTCGAGGATGCGCGGCACGCTGATGTCGATCAGGAACATGCCCCGCCCCGGACGCGCCGCGAGGGCGTTTCTGACCCCCTGCGGCCCGACCACATAGTGCGGCGCGGCGCTGGAGGCGATAACCACGTCGGCTTCAAGCAGCGCGGCTTCCAGGGCTTCGGCGGGACAGGCGCGGCCCCCCAGTTTGTCGGCCAGCACCTGCGCCCGCTCCGCCGTGCGGTTGACCACGATCACGTCCTGCACCCCCGCCGCCCGCAGGTGGGTCAGGGTCAGTTCGGCGGTTTCGCCTGCGCCCAGAATCAGGGCGGTGCGCCGCGACAGGTCACCCAGCGCGGCCCCGGCCAGTTCCACGGCGGCGCTCGACACGCTCACGACCTTGTCGCTCAGGCCCGTTTCATGGCGCACACGCTTGCCTGCGGCCAGGGCGCCCTGGGCAATCTTGTTGAGCAGGGTGCCGCTCAGGCCGCGTTCACGCGCACTCTGCCAGGCCCGCTTGACCTGGCCCTGAATCTGGGTTTCCCCGATGACCATGCTGTCGAGTCCGGCGGTCACGCGGTAGAGGTGGCGCACCGCCTCGTCGCCCCGGTACACGTACAGGTGGCCCAGCAAGTCCTCGCCCCAGAGGTCTTGAAAGGCGTCTTGCGGGTCGCCCTGCATTCCGGCCAGATAGACCTCGGTGCGGTTGCAGGTCGCCAGCAGCATCACCTCGCGGGCATAGAGCGAGAGGTGGTCGAGGAGCACGTCCTCCTGCCCGGCGCGGACGGCGGCCCGTTCACGCACTTCCACGGGCGCGGTCTGGTGGTTGAGGCCGACCACCACGAAGTCGAGCGGTGTGGGCTGAGCCATGGGCCGCACCGCGAGCAACTGGTGGGCGGTGGGGCAGGTCAGCGTCATGGTACCCAGCATAGTCAGCTCCGGCGGGGCGGGCGTCCCGTACCGAACGGTAAGGAAGCTGTCTCAGACGCCTTTCTTTGCGGGTGGGGCGTGACCTGTTTTCCTCGAGCCGCCCAACGTCGTACCCTGAAGCCCGATGAGCGCTCCCTCCGCCCTGCAAGACGCTTACGGCTCGAACGTTCCTCAGGGGCGCGAGGTGGCCCGCGGGCGCCACGCCAACCTCTACCTGTGCGCGGACTCTTCTTTGCCGCCTCAACTGCTCAAGGTGTACCTCTCGCCCCCCACCTCGACCCAGGCCAGAAAGGTGGAGGGAATGGTCAGCCAGACCGCGCCTCCACGCATTCCCAGCCGGGTGCTGTGGCCCACGGCGCCGCTGTATGGCAGCAACCGCCAGTTGGCCGGGCTGGTCACGCCGCTGCCCCCCGAAGGGCTGAGTCATGTGGCGGGGCTGCGGGCGTTGCTGGTGCCCGAACTGCGCCGTCAGCAATTCCCCCAGGCCGACTGGCGCTTCCGGGTGCAGGTGGGCGAGCGGCTGGCCCAGGCTTTTGGCGACCTGCACGCCTGCGGGCACCTAATGGGTGACGTGCGCCCCGAACACGTGCTCGTGACCGACGCGGGCGAGGTCTGGCTGGTCGGCAGCGACGACTACCAATTGCAACTCGGTGAGCAGGTCATGACGCCCCTGCCCAGCAGCGCCGAGTACACCCCCGCCGAGGCCCAGCGCCAGGGAACCGACACCCTCGTGCCGCGCTTGCATCAGCCCGGTGAGGATTTCTTCGGATTGGCGGTGCTGCTGTTCGAGCTGCTGCTGGAGCGTCACCCCTACGCGGGCGTGCAGGTGCGCGGCCCGGCTCCTGGCCCGGTGGCGGCCATTGCGGCGGGGCAATTCGTGGACGCGGCCTCGCCTCCTCCCGGCCTGCGGGCGGTTCCGGGCAGCCTGCCGTTCGCGGCCCTCTCGCCGGAGGTGCAGGCGCTGTTCGAGCGGGCGTTCGTGGCGGGGCACGCCGACCCCCAGGCCCGGCCTTCGCCTCAGGAATGGGCCAGCGCCCTGCGTGAAATGGCCGCCGCCTTGCACCCCTGCGAGCAGCAGCCCCAGCATCTGCGGGTGCGCGGGCAGCCCTGCCCCGAGTGCGTGGCCGCCCAGCAGCGCCCCACCGAGTTCGACGACGACGACACCAGCGTGGCCGACCGGGTCGAGAAACTCTGGAGCGACATCATGCGCGTGGCCTCGCCGCCTCCATCGCCCACCATCGCACCCGTCACCGAAGCGCCCCCCCTGCCCTCTCTGAAACTGGGGTTGCCCAGCCGTCCCAAGGGCATGGGCCACGCCCAGCTGGAGCGGCTCATCGCCTGGGTGCTGCGGGCACTGGTGCTGGCGGTGCTGATGCTGGCGGTCTGGCTGGTGCAGCGGTCTTTTCTGGCGCTGCTGGTCGTGCCGGGCATCATCCTGTTCGCGCTGACGCTGGGCCGCAGCTTCGTGGTGGACTGGGACGGGCTGATCGACCGCTACGAAGCCTGGGAAAAGGGTCTGGTGCGTCAGCTCATTCCGACGGGGGGGCAGCATCAGGTCTACCGTCAAGCGGTGCTGGCCCGGCGTGAGGAAGTCAAAAACGAGCTGTCGGCGCTGCTGGCCCGGCGCGAGGAACTGCGCGAACGCTACCAGCGCGAAAATGCCGGGGCCACGTTCCTGCGCTCCCACATGGAACTGGAACAGCGCCGCAACCGCCTGCGCGACCTGGGACGCGGGGGGGGCCTGCGGGCGCTCTACACCCGCTGGTATGAGCGCTCCGAACGTGAATTTCTGGCGCTCCAGGCGCTGCGGTCGGGCGGCGTGCCCGGCGTGGGGCCGCGTGAACTGTCGTTGGCGGTGGCGCGGGGCATCCGCAACGCAGGCGAAATCGAGCCGGACCGCCTCGGAACGTTGCCGGCACCCTTCGCCCGCGAACTGATGGCGTGGCGGCAGGGTCTTCAGGACTTTTTCCAGTTCGACCCGGCGCAGATTCCACGCGGCGAAATCAACGAGTTGCAGCGGCACGGCGAGCAGCAGGCGCGGGCCGAACTTCAGGAATTCGAGGAGGCGGTGCGGGCCTTCAGCAAAACCCGCTGGGACCGCAACGAAGCCGAAATTTCCCGTGAACTGGGCATCGTGCAGCGGCAAATCGAGCAGCACCGCCGGGCGCTCAAGAAACTCAAGAAGATCGAGGTCTGACGCCGACCTTGATTCAGGGACGGGCAAGACGCCCCGCGCCGCCGGCTGCTCTAGACTGACCCCATGTCTCTCAGCGAGCTGGCTGGAAAACCTGCCCCACAGTCCCTCCTGACCAATATTCCCCGTCTGGTCGCGCACTATTACGAGACCCGTCCCGACCCTGACCAGGTGGCGCAACAGGTGTCGTTCGGCACCAGCGGTCACCGGGGCACGTCTCTGAACGGCACCTTCAACGAGGTTCACATCCTGGCCGTGACCCAGGCGGTGGCCGAGTACCGTGCGGCGGCAGGCATCACCGGGCCGCTGTTCATGGGGCTGGACACCCACGCGCTGTCTGAAGCGGCCTGGATGTCCGCGCTGCGGGTGCTGGTCGCCAACGGGGTAGAGGTGCGGGTGCAGCCGGGCTTGTTCACGCCCACGCCGCTGGTCAGCCACGCCATCCTGGAGCACAACCGCGCCGGGCAGGGGGGACAGGCCGACGGCATCGTCATCACGCCCAGCCACAACCCCCCGCAAGATGGCGGTTTCAAGTACAACCCACCCTCGGGCGGTCCCGCCGACACCGACGTGACGGGCAAAATTCAGGCCCGCGCCAACGAACTGCTGCGGGGCAGGTTGCACGGCGTCAAGCTGATGATGTTTCCCGACGCCCTCGAAGGCGTCAAGCCCTTCGACTTCATCACGCCCTATGTCGAGCAACTGCCCGAAGTCGTTGACCTGGACGCCATCCGCGAGTCGGGCGTGCGTATCGGGGTAGACCCGCTGGGCGGTTCCAGCCTGCCGGTCTGGGAAGCGATAGCGGCGCGATACGACCTCAACCTGACCATCGTCAACCGCGATATCGACCCGCGCTTTGCCTTCATGAGCGTGGACAAGGACGGCAAAATCCGCATGGACTGCTCCAGTCCCTACGCGATGGCGGGGCTGCTGAGCCTCAAAAACGACTTCGATGTCGCCATCGGCAACGACCCCGACGCGGATCGCCACGGCATCGTCACCCGCAGCGGCCTGATGAACCCCAACCACTACCTCGCCGTCATGATCGACTATCTGTTCCGCAACCGTTCCGGCTGGCGGGCCGACGCGGGCGTGGGCAAGACGCTGGTCAGCAGCGCCCTGATTGACCGGGTCGCCGCCGGAACCGAGCGCCGACTGGTCGAGGTTCCGGTGGGCTTCAAATACTTCGTGCCGGGGCTGCTCTCCGGCGACCTGGGCTTCGGCGGTGAGGAGTCGGCGGGGGCCAGTTTCCTGCGGCTGGACGGACGCCCCTGGAGCACCGACAAGGACGGCATCATCCCCGGTCTGCTCGCCGCCGAGATGACCGCCAAGACAGGTCTGACCCCTTCCGAGCGCCTCGAAGTCATCACCGACCGCTACGGACACACCGCCTACAGCCGTCAGGACGCCCCCGCTACCGCCGAGCAGAAGAAGATTCTGGCGAACCTGTCGCCGGAAGATGTCAAGGCGACCATGCTGGCGGGCGACCCCATCACCGCGCGTCTGACCCGAGCTCCGGGCAACGGCGAACCGATCGGCGGCCTCAAGGTCACCACCGAGCACGCCTGGTTCGCCGCCCGGCCCAGCGGCACCGAGGATGTCTACAAGATTTATGCCGAGAGTTTCCGGGGCGAAGACCACCTGCGCCAGGTCTTCGAGGAAGCGCGGGACGTGGTTTCCGCCGCCCTGGGCGAGTGACCCGTCCCTCCGTGGCCGACTCGCCTCAGCCGACGCCCGCATTGCTGGCGCAGGAACTCCGGGCCATTGCCCTGAGCGGGTTGGCTTACGCCCAGAACCCTTACGACGTTGACCGCTTCCGGCGGGTACTGACGCTGAGCAGCGAACTGGCTGGGGTCGGGCTTCCCGTGACCGGGCCTGAGGTTCGGCGGGCCTATCTGGAACATCTGGCGCACGTCACACCGCTGCTGGCGGCTGAGGCGGTGGTGCTGCGCGGCGGGCAGGTGCTGCTGATGCGGCGCGGGGACACCGGGTTATGGGGGCTGCCCGGTGGACTGGCTGAAGTGGGGGAGACCCCCGCCGGGACTGCCGAGCGCGAACTGTTCGAGGAAACGGGATTGCGGGGCCGGGCCGTGCGGCTGCTGGGCGTCCTCGACAGCCGCTTTGCGCCCAACCTGCACGGCTTGCATCTGGTGGCCCCGGTCTTTCTGGTGGGAGCGGAAGGTGAACCCCACCCCACTGCAGAAGCCTCCGAGGTCGGCTTTTTCGACTGGGACGCCCTGCCGCCACTCCATCCGGGGCACGAGCGTTCGCTGGCCTGGGTGCGTGAGGCGCTGAAAACGGGCCAGCCCTTCTTCGACCCGGAGCCGGAGCGGGTGCTGCACGCTCAGGCGGAGGCAAGGCAGGTGGCCCCCTCACGCCACTGGAAGGTCATGCTGGCCCGCACGGTGGCCCGCCTGGGTGGGCTTTTTCTGCTGAGAGCCGCACCGCAATCCAGCAACAGGCCGGGCTAGAGCGCAGGCGACCTCCGGCCCCTTGCGCCGTGAGTTTGCTGTCCCGTATCATGGCAAGGTTGGAAAGCCGCCCCTGGGAATGGGTTGCATCAGGTGGCGCTTCTCGGCATAGACCGCTCAGAGGTGTCTTGGCTTTGTCCTGGCCCTTCTTCAGCGGTGACCACCTCACGGGTGTGGGCCACGCCCGGCCTGGACCCCGTCCGTCAACCCGGCGCTGTTTTCTCGCCGTCACAGAGATGAAGAGATAAACAGCCTTTGCCTGGCGCACGCGCCAAATCAACCAAACAGGAGTGATGTTTTGCCTACCACCCAGCAGCTTCTGCGTAAGGGCCGCAAGGTTCTCCAGAAAAAGAGCAAGGTTCCGGCCCTGAAGGGCAGCCCCTTCCGCCGTGGCGTTTGCACCGTCGTGAAGACCACCACCCCCAAGAAGCCCAACTCGGCGCTCCGTAAGATTGCCCGTGTTCGCCTCTCCAGCGGCTTCGAAGTCACCGCCTACATCCCCGGCGAAGGCCACAACCTGCAGGAGCACAGCGTCGTGCTGATTCGCGGCGGCCGTGTGAAGGACCTCCCCGGTGTGCGCTACCACATCGTGCGCGGCAGCCTCGACACCCAGGGCGTCAAGGACCGCAACAAGAGCCGCAGCAAGTACGGCACCAAGAAGCCCAAAGCGGCTCCCGCCAAGAAGTAAGGTCACAGCCCAGGCCCCATCTCTCAGGCTGTGAAGATCAGCGAGGGGTGAGGCCCATGAAGCAGGCTGTCTGAAACCGCATGCCGCGCCCGGTGTGGGCGTCGAGAATCAAGGAGCAAGAACATGGCACGTCGCCGCAGAGCAGAAGTGCGCCCCGTTCAGCCCGACCTGGTGTACCAGGACGTGCTGGTCAGCGCGATGATCAACCGCATCATGCGTGATGGCAAGAAGAACCTCGCCAGCCGCATTTTCTACGGAGCCTGCCGTCTGGTGCAGGAGCGCACCGGCCAGGAGCCGCTCAAGGTCTTCAAGCAGGCTTACGACAACGTCAAGCCCCGCGTCGAAGTTCGTAGCCGCCGCGTCGGTGGTTCGACCTACCAGGTGCCCGTGGAACCCACCGAGCGCCGCAAGCAGAGCCTGACCCTGCGCTGGATGATCAGCGCCGTCGAGAGCCGTCCCGAGCGCACCGCCATTGAGCGTCTGGCGGGCGAAATCATGGACGCCGCCCAGGGCCGTGGCGGCGCCATCAAGAAAAAAGACGACGTGGAGCGCATGGCCGAAGCCAACCGCGCCTACGCGCACTACCGCTGGTAAAGTCTTCGTTTCCGCCTGTCGGAAACGTGACAGTGCGGACGGTGGGAACCTCCTACCGTCCGCTTTACTGAAAAGCGAAATATCCATCACGGTCACCTGACGGTGCCGCCGTACAACAGGGAGTCTTATGACTATTACCAAGTCCCAGCAGTACCTCACCCACTTCCGCAACATCGGGATTGCCGCGCACATCGACGCCGGTAAGACCACCACCACCGAGCGCATCCTGTTCTTCACCGGTAAGAACCGCAACATCGGCGAAGTGCACGACGGCGCGGCCACGATGGACTGGATGGAGCAGGAGCGCGAGCGCGGCATCACCATCACCGCCGCCGCCACCACCGCCAACTGGAAGCACAGCACCACGGGCGAGGACTACACCATCAACATCATCGACACCCCCGGTCACGTGGATTTCACCATCGAAGTGGAGCGCTCTATGCGTGTGCTCGACGGTGCGGTCGCCGTGTTCGACTCCAGCCAGGGCGTCGAGCCTCAGAGTGAGACCGTGTGGCGTCAGGCCGACCGTTATGGCGTGCCCCGCATCGCGTTCTCCAACAAGATGGACAAGACCGGCGCGAGCTTCGACCTCGTGGTGAACGACATCCGCGAGCGCCTCGGTGCGATTCCTGCTCCCATCCAGTACCCCATGGGCGCTGAAAACGAGTTCAAGGGCGTCATCGACATCGTGCGGATGCAGGCCCACACCTACACCAACGACCTCGGCACCGACATTCAAGTCGGCGAAGTGCCTGCCGAGTACATGGACAAGGTGCAGGAAATGCGCCAGCAGCTCATCGAGGCTGCCGCCGAAGTGGACGAAGCCCTGATGGAGAAGTACCTCGAAGGCGAAGAACCCTCCGTCGAGGAGCTGGTCGCCGCTGTGCGTAAGGGCACCATCGAGAAGAAAATCTTCCCCGTGCTCTGCGGCAGCTCGCTGAAGAACAAGGGCGTGCAGCTCCTGCTCGACGCCGTGGTTGACTACCTGCCCAGCCCCCTCGAAGTCCCCGCCATCAAGGGCACCCACGAGGACGGCGAAACCGTCACCGAGTTCCCCGCCGACCCCGAAGGCAAGCTGGCCGCTCTGGCGTTCAAGATCATGGCCGACCCCTACGTGGGCCGCCTGACCTTCGTTCGCATCTACTCGGGCACCCTGACCAGCGGCAGCTACGTCTACAACGCCAGCAAGGAAAAGCGCGAGCGCGTGGGCCGTCTGCTGAAGATGCACGCCAACAGCCGCGAAGAAGTGACTGAGCTGAAGGCAGGCGAACTGGGCGCGGTCATCGGCCTGAAGGACGCAGGCACCGGCAACACCCTGATTGGCGACGGCGATGACCGCGTGCTGCTGGAAAGCATTGACATCCCCGAACCCGTTATCAAGCTCGCCATCGAGCCCAAGACCAAAGCCGACCAGGAAAAGATGGGCATCGGCCTGAGCAAGCTCGCGGAAGAAGACCCCACCTTCAAGGTCGAAACCGACCAGGAAAGCGGTCAGACCACCATCGCGGGCATGGGCGAACTTCACCTGGAAATTCTGGTGGACCGCCTCAAGCGCGAGTACAAGGTGGAAGCCAACGTGGGCGCGCCCCAGGTGGCTTACCGCGAAACCATCACCAAGCCCACCGAAGTGGACTCCAAGTTCGCCCGTCAGTCGGGTGGTCGTGGTCAGTACGGTCACGTCAAGCTGCGCGTCGAGCCCTTGGAACCCGGTGCGGGCTTCATCTTCGAGAACGCCGTGGTCGGCGGTACCGTGCCCAAGGAATACATCGGGCCAGCCCAGAAGGGTATCGAAGAAGCCATGCAGAGCGGCCCCATGCTGGGCTTCCCCGTCGTGGACATCAAGGTCGTCATTTACGATGGCTCGTACCACGAAGTGGACTCCTCGGAAATGGCGTTCAAGATCGCCGGTAGCATGGGCCTGAAGGAAGCCGTCCAGAAGGGCAGCCCCGCCATCCTGGAACCCGTCATGCGCGTCGAAGTCACGACCCCCGAAGAGTACATGGGCGACGTGATCGGTGACCTGAACAGCCGCCGTGGTCAGATTCAGGGCATGGAAGCCCGTGGCAACGCGCAGATCGTGAAGGCCTTCGTGCCCCTCTCGGAAATGTTCGGTTACGCCACCGACATGCGCTCCAAGACCCAGGGCCGCGCCAGCTACTCCATGTTCTTCGACCACTACACCCAGGTGCCCACGAACCTGGCGCAGCAGTTGATGAAGAAGTAATTCTTCGGCTAGGCTCGCTGAAAAGAAAGTCCGTCCTCCGGGGCGGGCTTTTCTTTGGCTCTATGGGCTGAGGAGGGCCAGAGTGACTGCTACCCTACAGAGGATGAGTGCTTCTCCTTCTCCAACACCACGTCCGCTCCCGCGTCGTCTGGCGTTCCTGACCCTGCCGCTTATGATTGCTCTGGTCTACAATGGCCTGTCATTGCTGACGATTCCTTTCTCGGGGCCCATGCTCAATGACCTTCTGGTGGATTACGGCAAGATGACCAACCAAAGCGTTGGGCCGCTCTCGCCCGAGCAGATTCAGATGACGCTCTGGATTTCCTTTTTCCTGACGGCGGCGCTGGTGCTGTGGCTGTACTTCACCCGGCAAGCCGTGCTGGAAGGGAAAGCGTCGGGCCGCACTTCCAGCATTGTCATTGCCGTCTTGAGTCTGTTGCTGTTCCCCTTCGGCACAATTCTGGGTATAGCGATGCTGTTTGGGGCTTTTGACCGGGAGGTCGCAGAGTACCTCAGGCGGTGATGGGGCTACAGAGGGGTGACCTGTGCTTGGGGCAGGTCGCCCCTTTTTGCTTCTTGAGGAGTCAGCAGATTGTCCTCTTGCCCTAATCCCACTTTTCGTGTAAGCTGATGAATCGGTGCGCTGTATCCCACTTCGTGGAAGCAGTGCAACGTGCCAGACAATAGGCGGGACACCGCCCTGGCGAGAATCAACCCAATGTGGGTCACACCACCAGAACCCTGTGGTATGCGCGGGGGAAGCCCGAACAAAGGGTCGTTTTTGTGTGCTGTGTGAATCCACCGCTTGGAGGGAGTAAGACAATGGCAAAAGGAACGTTCGAACGCACCAAGCCCCACGTGAACATCGGCACCATCGGTCACGTCGACCACGGCAAGACCACCCTGACCGCCGCCATCACCTTCACGGCGGCTTCGGCTGACCCCAGCATCGAAACCCTGGCCTACGACCAGATCGACAAGGCCCCCGAAGAAAAGGCCCGCGGTATCACCATCAACACCGCCCACGTCGAGTACCAGACCGAAACCCGTCACTACTCGCACGTCGACTGCCCCGGTCACGCCGACTACGTCAAGAACATGATCACCGGTGCGGCCCAGATGGACGGCGCCATCCTCGTCGTCAGCTCCGCTGACGGCCCCATGCCCCAGA
>NZ_JAUNHK010000091.1:3583-10497 GCF_030523985.1 Deinococcus sp. | reverse complement strand
GGCCCCTTTGGAGTGGGCAAGATTTACGCCGCCTACGCTCTGCACGAGCGTTTGCCTGGCAGCTTTATTTTTGAACCCGAAGAAATGGGGCTGGCCCTCAAGAAGCTGACCCCCAAGTTCACCGCAGACCCCCAGACGCATCCCATGTGGATTCCGCTGATGCTCGACGCCTTGCAGTACGCCAGCCGCGAAGCCGACGGGCCGCTGATCGTCCCGGTCACGATCACGGACGTGGCCCGGCACCGCCGTCTGATGAGCGGCCTGCAATCCCGTGACCTCAGCGTGCATCACTTCACGTTGCTCGCGCCGCTGGATGTGGTGCTCAGTCGTCTCAAGCGCGAGGGCCACACCGACCTGTACGTGGGCGGCATTGAGGACCGCCTGAACGAACTGCGCAGCGAGCAGTTCCGTACCCACATCGACGTGACCAGTCTCAGCGAGCAGCAGGTTGCCGAAACCATCGCCCAGCAGGTCGGCCTGACCCTGAGTCCGGTGCCGAACGACCCCCTGCGCTGGATCAAGGGAGCACTGGCAGGCCGCCGCCGCCCGTCCCACTGACGCCTGCGAAGCCACGGAGACAGAGATTTCGGTATCATGGTGGGTATGGCGTATACGATTCTCGTCGCGGATGACGAACCGGCCATTCGAACCATGCTGGAAGTCATCCTGTCTGCCGACGGGCATGAAATCGTCGCGGTGCAAGATGGGCGCTCGGCCCTGGCCTATCTCCAGTCTCACACGCCCGATGCCATGCTGCTCGATGTGAAGATGCCGTACATGGACGGCTTTGAAATCTGTTCGCGGGTCAAGCGCATCAAGCGCCTGCGTAACTGTGCGGTGCTGCTGCTCTCGGCTGTGGACGACGACCAGACCCGTGACCAGGCCAAACTGGTCGGAGCGGACGACATCGTGGGCAAGCCGGTGTCCGGCAAGATGCTGCGGGGCCGCGTGTCCCAGCTCATAGAGGCGCGGCGGGGCGGGAGCCTGCCCGCGTCGTGAGGTTCGCCCGGAACACCCGCTTTCGGCCCGCTCGCGCTCAGGAGGCCCGGCGTTGATTTTTTTCCTGCGTTTTCTCAAATTCCTGTCCTCGCTGGTCATCGCGGCCCTGATTGCCGGGGCAGGTGTGGCGGCCACCTATGTCACCCAGTGGACCCGCGAGTTGCCCGACTACCGCGAACTCGACAACCTGACCCGCAGTCTGGGGGCCGAAACCCGCGTCTATGCCCGCGACAAGACGCCGCTGGGCAACCTGATTCCGCGCATCGGCGACCAAGCCGTCAGCCGCACCATCGTCCGCCTGGACGAGGTCAGCCCCTTCATGATCGGGGCGCTGATCGCCAACGAAGACCGCCGCTTTTTCCAGCACTATGGCCTCGACCCCATCGGCCTGGGCCGTCAGGTCATGCGTCTGGCCCAGGGTGAGGAAGTGCAGGGGGGGTCCACCCTCACCAACCAGCTCATCAAGAACACGCTGCTGTTCGACGAATACCAGCAAAAGCGCAGCCCCGACCGCAAGGTCAAGGAATGGATCTTGTCGACGCAGGTCGAGCGGTCCTTTACCAAGTCCGAGATTTTGCAGAACTACCTCAACGCCATCTACTGGGGTGACGGCGGCCCGGTCGAGCTGTACGGCGTATACGCGGCGGCCCAGGCTTATTTCCGCAAGGCCCCCAAAGACCTGACGCTGGCCGAGAGTGCCTACCTGACCGCGCTGATTCCTAACCCGCGTCTGCGCTACGCCAACTACGAGTCGCAGGTGCGCCCGGCGGTCAAGGCGATGCTGGCCCGCATGGTCGAGGACGGCTGGGCCACACAGCAGCAGGCGGACAACGCCTGGAAAGAAAAGGTTCAGCCGCGTGGCTGGACGGTGGCCTACGACGAGGCGGGCAACATCAAGAGCGCCAAGCTGACCGACCCCACCGCCAAGGAACTCAAGGCCGTGACCTCGACCCGTGCGCCCCATTTCGTGCAGCAGGTGGAGGCCGAACTGGTGCGGCGCTTCGGGCGCGAGAAGGTCTACGGTTCGGGCGGCCTGCGGGTCTACACCACCCTCGACCCCAAGATTCAGAACGCCGTGGAAACCGCCAGCCGCGAGGCGAGGGGGCTACCCTACGGCGCGACCCTGGCCGCCGTGGTCGTCGACCCCTACACCTCCGAGGTGATGGGCATGATCGGGCAAAAGCTCTACGGCGACGCCCCGCCTGCCGACTGGAACAACGCCGCGCAGGGCCAGCGCCAGATCGGTTCGACCATCAAGCCGCTGCTGTACACCACCGCCATCGCGCAGGGCATGAACCAGGCCCACCGCGAGTTCGACGGGCCGATCAGCTTTCCTGACGTGTCTTCTCCCACAGGCCGCTACGAGCCGAAGAACTTCGAGGGCCGCACGACCTACCGCAGCATGACCATCCGCGAGGCACTCGACCGCTCGCTGAACCTGGTCACGGTGCGTCTGGCCGACCGCGTGGGCCTGCCCAACTTCTTCAACAAGTTGCAGCAGCTCGACATTCCGCCCAACGAAGGCACCAGCTATTCCGCCGCACTGGGGGCCGTCGAGACCACGCCCGTCAAGATGGCGGCGGCCTACGCGCCCTTCGTCAACGGGGGGCTGTACCGTCCGCCCCGCTACATCTCGCGGGTCACGAATGCCCGAGGTGAGGTGTTGTACGACGCCGCCACCGAAACCCGTATCCCCACCCGCGTCTGGACGCCTCAGGTCGCCTATGTGGGCCTGGACATGATTCGCGGTGTGGTGGGCGACATGACCGAGCAGGAGGGCGGCCTGGCGACACGGGCCAAATTTGGAGACTGGCCCATCGGCGGCAAGACCGGGACGAGTAACGGCCCCAAAGATCTGTGGTTCGTCGGCAGCACGCCGGTCTACGCCGGAGCCGTCTGGGTCGGCAAGCAGCAGGGCGGTTACATGCCCGTCACGTCCTACTCGGGCTGGATCAGTGCGCCCATCTGGCGGCGCATGATGGAACTGTCGCACAAGGGCCTGACGCCCAAGAAGTTCGCTGTGCCGCCGGGCATCGTCTACGGCGGCTCCCCCGACCCGGCCTGGCTGCCCAACGCCAACATGGCGATGGTAGACCCGCGTTACCGTCAGGTCGCCAACCAGAACGTGCCCGAAGCAGTGGTGGAGCTGCCGCAGTACACCGAGGCCGACTTCAATCCCGCCGCCACCGACCCCAACACGGTGGTCGTCGAACTCGACCGCACGACCGGACGCATCGCCACCGAGTTCACGCCTCCGGAAAACGTGGTGCAGCGCCGCGTCGAAATCAGGCAATTGCCCGGCTACGCACCCGACCCCGCGCCCGCGCCCCTGCAAGACCAGAAACCCGACCCCGACGCCCTCAAGCAGGTCAAGCCCCAGGACAAGGTGCCCGTTGCATTGCCCAAGTCCGACACGCCCTGACCTTTTTCCTGCCCTGTTCCCCCCTGGACTAGGGGACGTGCCTCTCACGGGTTCGTCATCTGAGCAGGGGGGAATTTCTGGCATAGTCGGCCTATGTCTGAGCGTCCCGACCCGGTGGCTTCCCTGACCCTACGGCGAATGGGGGCGCCGCTCCTTTCTCTGCTGCTGGCACTGGGGCTGAGCAGTGCCGACGCCCGCGTGCGTCTGGGCGACCCCCTGCCCCCTCACCCCTGGCAGAGCGACGAGCGTGAAGTGGTCGTGATCTACACCCACGACTGCGGCGACCTGGGAGAGTTGTGGGGGGCGGTGTTGCAAAGCGGGCTTCCCGTGCGGGCGGTCAACGTGCAGGGCGTACCTGCCCAGCCCCCGGCAGGCCTGACCCCCTGGCGCGGCGCGGAGGCCGACCAGTTCGCCCGGCAACTGCGGGTCGGCACCTACCCGGCGGTGCTGCTGGTGCGGGGTGGGCGCGTGCTCAACGCCTGGGAAGGCAATTTCACGGGCGGGGGCCTGCGCTGACCTCATGGAGCAACCTGCCCTGAGTGCTTCTGCGGAGCGCCCGACCCGGCCCATCGCGTCCCGCCCTGCTGGGTATGTGGGGCTGGCGACCTATTCCAGCCTGGGGCGGCTGTGGCAACTGCTGGCCGGGGCCGAGCGGGCCGGGCGGCAGGTCAGCGTGCTGAGAAACGACCTGCCGCAGACCGCCCGCCGCCGCATCGCCGGGTACGAATTGCCGGGTGCGGGCCTGCTGGCGGACACGGAGGTCATCGCGCGCGAACTGGAAGACGGTTTCGCGGCGCACCCCGCCCTCCTGGCCCTGTTGGGGGGTGACGCTGCCCCACTGCGCGAGGTGCTGAGCCGCGACTATGTGCTCCACCTCGACTTCGTGGTGGCGCTCACGGCTGGGCGGGAGCTGGTGGTGCGGCCCGAGTTCCGCTATCGGCCTCTCGCGGGCGCTGCGGCTTCTTTGCCGGGCGACCTCACCCTGCGCCCCCGGCGTCTGGGCCGCGACGAACTCAACCTGCTGCTCCTGCGGGCCTGCGGTCTGGCCTGAGCGAATAGGGCAAAGTTGGGAAAACCACCAGCCTCCTCTCCAACGGGGAAACTGGCGGTGAGACATTCCGGCCTTACTTCACCTGCCACTTGGGCCGCAGCACTTCCTCGTGCGCGGCGAGGTCGAAATGGTGGTCGGTGCTCAGGCTGTTCAGGGTGCTGGCGCTGTAGCTGTCGGCCTTGCTGTAGTCCACGCTGTAGCCCAGGTCGGCCAGCCCGGCGATGCTCAGGCGTGACAGGGGGTTGCTGCCGCTGCCCAGGTAGCCGGTCATCAGTTCGTTGCCGAAGGTGCGCTCGCGCCAGTGGGCCTCGGCGGTGCCGGAGCCGCCAGTGTTTTCCTCGGGGGTCTGCCCCAGGGTGCCGCCGAGCGCGGCGTACTCGCGGTTGCCGTTCGTGCCCAGGTAACGGGGGTCGGTGGTGCCCGCGCCGCTGGTCAGGCCCTTGTAGCTCCACAGGCTGCCGAGACCGAGGCTGTGGCCCAGTTCGTGCACGGCAATGTCGGTCAGCTGGCTGGCAAACCCGTCGAGGTCGGCGCTGTCGAAAATGAGGGTGGAGTAGACCGTCAGGCCGCCGCTGCTGCGGACCGAGCAGGGGCCGCTCTGGGCCAGCACGCCGCCAGGGCCGTCAATGCTCTTGGAGCCGGTGAAGACCAGAATGTCGTCCACCGTGCCGCTGAACGCCGGGTTAGACCCACAGTTTCCTGCCGGAATATTGACGTTCACGGCACTCAGGCCCTGGGTCACGATGCCCTGCCAGCGGGTCGCCGCCGCGTTCATGGCACTGACCACGCGGGAGTCGCTGCCGGGCGCGAAGTTGAGGGTGATGTTGTAGGGGTCGCTGGTGGTCGTGCCTCCCTTGCGGCCCTGCTCGGCCAGGGGACTCAGGCTGGCGTAGGGGTCTTCTGGCAGCGCACTGAGGCTTTCGGCAGGGGCGGTGACGGCGCTTTGCTGGGCGGGCTGCCCGCAGGAACCGAGGGTCAGGGACAGGGCCAGCAGGGAAAGGGTGGGCCACTTCGCGTTCATGGGCGGCAGTGTCGTGGCTGCGCCGCTTCCGGGCTCTTACGGACAACTGACATTAAGCCATCTTCGACACCGTCTCTGCTGGGCCATAACAAATCGGTGACCGCTCAGATTGGCAACGGGAGGGGGCGAAGAACCTCTCGCGCCAGAAGCCCGAGTGTGCATGTATATGCACCATTAGTCCGGCATGAGGAATATCTATACAATGCCTTTATGCTCAGCGGGCGGCTGTCAGGGCTGCCGAGGTGCAAAGGGGGTTATTCATGTTCAAGGCTTACAGGTTGGGTGGTCTGCTGTTGCTCGCCGCCAGTACGGCGCAGGCTGTGGATGTTCCGGCGGTTTTGCCGGGCCTCAATACCCAGATCGACCGGGCTTACCCGGCGCTGGAGAAGCTGTACAAGGAGCTGCACCAGAACCCCGAACTGGCCTTTCAGGAGGTCAAGACTTCGGCCCGCCTCGCCGCTGAGATGCGCAGCCTGGGCTTCACCGTCACCGAGGGCATCGGGAAAACCGGGGTCGTCGCCATCTACCGCAACGGCCCCGGCCCGACGGTGATGGTGCGTACCGATATGGACGGCCTGCCGATGGAGGAAAAGACCGGACTGCCCTACGCCAGCCGTGTCAAGACGACCTGGAACGGTCAGGAAACTTTCGTGGCCCACAGTTGCGGGCACGACGTGCATATGGCTGCGTGGGTGGGTACGGCCCGCGCCCTGCTGGCCCTGAAAAACCAGTGGAGCGGCACGCTGATGTTCGTGGCCCAGCCCGCCGAGGAAGCCCTCAACGGCGCACAGGCGATGATGGACGACGGCCTGTACGAAAAGTTCGGCACGCCTGCCTACGTGTTGGCCCTGCACAACGACGGCAAACCCGCTGGCATGGTCGGCTATGACAGCGGCCCGGTCACCACGTTTGCCGACGGTCTGGAAATTACCTTCAAGGGTGTGGGCGCTCACGGCTCGGCCCCGCACGCGGGCATCGACCCTATCCTCATCGCTTCGCGCTTCGTGGTGGACGTGCAGAGCGTGGTCAGCCGCGAACGCGACCCGCGTGAATTCGGAGTCGTCACGGTCGGGGCGTTTCAGGGCGGCAGCGCGGGCAACATCATTCCGGACAACGTGCTGCTGCGCGGCACCATTCGCAGCCTGAACGCCAAGGTACGCGAGAAGCTGCTGGCCGGGATCAAGCGCACCGCAGAGGCCGTAGTCAGCATGGCGGGCGCTCCTGCCGCTGACATCAAGCTCACGCCCGGAGCCAAGGCCGTGGTCAACGACGCAGCACTGGTCGCCAAGACCGCACCCGTCTTCCGCGCCGCGTTCGGCGACAAGGCGATGGTGCAGCCTTTCACCACCGCCAGCGAGGACTTCTCGGTCTACGGGCAAGACGGCAAAGTGCCGCTGCTGTTCTTCTTCGTCGGCGCACAG
>NZ_JAUNHK010000091.1:0-3483 GCF_030523985.1 Deinococcus sp. | reverse complement strand
GGTCTACGGGCAAGACGGCAAAGTGCCGCTGCTGTTCTTCTTCGTCGGCGCACAGGACCCCGAGAAGATCAAGGAAGCCGCTGCCACAGGTAAGCCGCTGGCCTTCAATCACTCTCCCTATTACGCGCCGCTGCCCGAACCCAGCATCAAGACGAGCGCTCAGGCGATGAGTCTGGCTGTCCTGAACTTGATGCCCAAGTAAGGGGCACGTCAGCAGGCCGGGGCTACGGGACGCAGAACTCCCGTAGCCCCGCTTCTGTTTAGCCGTCGCTGGGCGTGCGCTTCTTGGGCTTACTGGCGGCGAAACGGGCGAGTTCCAGCGTGACCTGGGTGGGCGTATGGGTGAGCAGGTGGCGCGAGGTGGGGTTGCGCCCGGCGAAGTGTTCAACCCGTTCCATCAGTTCGGTAAAGGTCTCCTGCGGCATGTCGAGGGCGGGGGAGAGGCGCACCACCCGCTTGCTGCTGAGGCTGAGGTTCGCCATCACGCGGGACTGGTGCAGTTCACGCAGGGCGAGGATGGCGGTGGCTTCGTGGGCCAGTTCGCGCAGGGCGCCCGGCAGCGGCAGGCCGACCACCGGCTGAAACTGCATGGCGAGCAAGAGCCCCTGTCCACGCACCGCTTCGAACAGGCGGGGGTAGCGCCGCTGCAATTCCTGCAATTTTGCTAGGCCCTGCTCGCCCAGGGCGCGGCTGCGGGCGGGCAAGTCGCTCTCCACCAGATATTCCAGCGACTTGAGGCCCACCGCCATGCTCAGCGCCCCGCCGCCGAAGGTGTTGGAGTGGCGCTTGCTGCTCAGGCCGCCCAGCATCTTCTTGTAGATAGGGTGGCGCACGATGGTCGCTCCGACGGGCACCAGTCCGCCCCCCAGCGGTTTGGCGAGGGTGACGATGTCGGGGTCGAGGCCCTGCGCCGCCGACTCGAACCAGTGCCCGGTGCGGCCCAGTCCGGTCTGGATTTCGTCGGCAATGACGACGATGCCGTGCTGCTGGCAGAACTCGCCCAGGCCCGACAGGAAGCCGGGAGGCGGAATGTTGACCCCGCCTTCGCCCTGAATCGGTTCGACGACCACCGCCACCACCTTGTCGGGCCCGACCCGGCGAATCAGGCTCTTGAGGGCGTCCAGATTGCCGTAGGGCGAGGTCAGTGCCCCCGGCACCAGCGGGCGGAAGGCGTCCTGATACTCGGGGTTGGGCGTCAGGCTGAGGCTGCCGTAGGTTTTGCCGTGATAGGCGCTGCCGAACGAGATGAAGTGCTCGGCGCGGGGCCGCCACGCCTTGGCGAATTTCATGGCCCCTTCAATGGCCTCGGTGCCGCTGGAGCAGAAAAAGACCTGACTGTCGCTGTGGCTGGGCAGTTCGCGGCTGAGCAGTTTGACCAGATTGGTCTGGAGGGCGGCCCGCCAGGGGCTGCTGGACTGCTGCGGCAGGGTCATGGCGCGGTTGTGTTCCAGAAATTCGCGCATAAACCCCGTGATGGCGGGCGGCATTTCCCCAAAAGGGAGCGCCGCGTAGCCGCAGGCGTTGATACGGCGCACGCCCCGCTCGTCTTCCAGTTCCCAGGGGGACACGCGGTAAAACGGCCCCGCCACCCCCAGAATGTCGAGGCCATAGAGCAGTTCCTCGTTGCCGTATTTCAGGTCGAGGTATTTGGCCTTGTCGGGCAGCAGGCGCTCGTGCAGCACGTCGTCGGCGCGGATAAACCCGCTGGGCAGGGAAACGGGCGGGGAAAGCTCGGTCATGGGCCAGAGTCTAGCGGGCCTGAAAGTCAAGCCTCATGGTCTGGGGGCTGAGGAGGCTGAAGACAGGGCGTTTTGGGAGCCGACCGCCCTACTTCTTCTGGGAGTCGGGGCAAGAAAAAAGCGGATGCAGCCGCCATTTTTCCTCTCAGGCTGTGCGGCGCTCCGGCCTCTAGACCCCTTGCCAGTGGCAGGCAACTTGGGGCAACTCATAGACCAGGGTGAACCCGGTATGCTGAGCGGCGATGAAGCGTGACAAGAGCAGGGAACAGAGCCGGGAGCAAGGTGACGTGCAGGCCGCGCGTCAGGCCAGCGCAGCAGGCGAGCAGCCCCGCCAGGGAGGACAGGAAATGAGCCAGCGTGTAGAAGGAGTTCTGAATGCCAGCGGCCTGCGCGGGCCTGCCATCGCTTCACTCGAAGGGGCGTCGGGCCTGTTCGTGCTCACCGACGAACAACTGCTTTTTCACGACGGACACGGCACCCGGCGCGTCACCTTGCGCGACCTCGCCCGCATTCACAGCGACGCCGAAGGCACCCTGCGCGTCGAGACCCCGGCGGGCGTGGCGATGAGTGCCAGCCTGATTGGGTTCGGTGGCGACGAAGTGCAGCAGTTTTTCGGACAGGTGCGCGACGTGACGGCGCGGGTCAAATCGCTGACCTCGCCGCCGCCTGTCACCTCGGCCCCCGTTGCCCGTCCCAGTGCCCCGGCCCGGCCTCCGGCGGCTCCCGCGCCTCAGTCCGCTCCCGCTGCGGCGCCCGCCGACCCCGACGAGGGCGTGAGCGTCACGGCGGTGCGCCGCCCGGCAGAAGAACCGCAGTTTTCCGGCCCGCCGCCCAAAATCACCGTCAACCGCCGGGGCCAGCGCGGCAGCCTGGACGCCGAGGACACGGGCGGGATGCGCGAAAACGCCCTGGGTCTCAGCGCCGCCGCCGGGAATGCCCTTGACCGTGACCTGCCGCCTCCCGGTTCGGTGGAGATTCGCGCCGTGCGGAAATCGCCCTCACTGACCGCGCCCACCGCGCCCGAATTTGCCGAGCCGGAGAGCGAGCAGATGGTGATCGGTGCCCGGCCCCAGGCGCCCGTCCAGGCCGCCGAAGTCCACTCCCTGCCCGACCCTGACCCGCAGCAGGTCGAGCAGATGGTCGTGACGGCAGCGCCCGTTCCCGTGGCTCAGCCTGCTGGAGCTGCCGCACCTGCCCAGCACTACACGGCGGCAGACCTCCGTGCCCAGGCGGGCAAAGTGCGCGGCGTACCGGGACGCCTCAAGTTGCTGGCGGGCGTGCTGCTGGTCGGCGCACTGATTACGGCGGTGCTGATGTTCCTCAACGCCCAGAAATTCCTGGGGCTGTGGGTCGTGCTGGCGGGCATCGTCGGTGCCGGGGCGCTTCTGAGCCTCGCCGAAGTCGCGCAGTTGCAGGCGATTCAGGGCGCGGTGCTGGCAGACTCGGACGCCCTGCAAAGCGCCCAGGCCGATGACGAGCACCACGAGCCGGAAGCGCAAGCCGCCGAAGACGAGGAAGAACAAGGTGCCCAAGCCGACACCGACGTTCAGGGAGAGCGCCAAGAGTGACGCCGACCTCCACCACCATGACGCAAGCGCGTGACCTGATCGTCGGGGCCGTTACCATCCCCTCGCTTTCCGGCGAAGAAACGGCGGTGGCGACCTTCCTGCGCGACTGGATGAGCGCCCGCGACTTTGAGGCGCAGATAGACGAGGCGGGCAACGCGGTGGGCGTGCGCGGCACT
>NZ_JAUNHK010000090.1 GCF_030523985.1 Deinococcus sp. | reverse complement strand
CTGTGTTTTGCCATGACTACCGCTCTCCTCAAAGCGGTAATCGGGCAGGCCCCCCGGTGGTTCGCATAAGCCCAGGCTACGGCATAGACGAGTGCAGTCGCATTAGCCAGGTGGCATAGCGGTGGCAAGAGAAAAGCCGAGGCAAAATGCCTCAGCTTCCTCGGCCCTTAGACCCTCAGGCGGGCCGAAGGCTCACTCAGTCCTTCACCAGTTCCACGCCCGCCAGTTCGTCGATGGGCAGGCCCCACTTGTTCATGGCGGCGAAGAAGGGGTCGGGGTCGAGCTGCTCCACGTTCCAGACGCCGGGTTGCTTCCAGACGCCCTGGAGCATCAGCATCGCGCCGATCATGGCGGGGACGCCCGTGGTGTAGCTCACGCCCTGCGCCTGCACTTCGCGGTAGCACTCGGCGTGGTCCTTGACGTTGTAGACGAAGTGGACCTTCTCCTGGCCGTCCTTGCCGATGCCTTTGGCCTGCACGCCGATGCAGGTCTGGCCGGTGTAGCCCGCCGCGAGGCTTTCGGGGGCGGGCAGCACCGCTTTCAGGAATTCGATGGGCGCGATTTGCTGACCCCGGAACTCGATCGGCTCGATGCTGGTCATGCCGATGCCTTCGAGCACGTTGAGGTGCTTGATGTACGCCTCACCGAAGGTCATCCAGAAGCGGGCGCGCTTGATGGTCGGGAAGTGCTTGACCAGCGATTCGAGTTCCTCGTGGTACAGCACGTAGCTCTTGCGGGTCGCCACGTTGGGGTAGTAGATGTCCTGCGAGATTTCGAGCGGCTGCGTCTCGACCCACTCGCCGTTTTCCCAGTAACGCCCGTTGGCGGTGATTTCGCGGATGTTGATTTCGGGGTTGAAGTTGGTGGCGAACGCCTTGCCATGGTTGCCGTTGTTGCAGTCCACGATGTCGAGGTAATGAATCTCGGAGAAGTGGTGCTTGGCGTGGTAGGCGGTCATCGCCTGGGTCGCGCCGGGGTCGAAGCCACAGCCGAGCAACGCCATCAGGCCCTTTTCCTTGAACCGCTCCTGGTAGGCCCACTGCCAGGAATACTCGAACTTCGCCACGTCCTTGGGTTCGTAGTTGGCGGTGTCGAGGTAGTGCACGCCCGTTTCCAGGCAGGCGTCCATGATGGTCAGGTCCTGGTAAGGCAGGGCGAGGTTGATGACCATTTCGGGGCCGAAGCCCCTAATCAGTTCCACCAGCGCGGGCACGTTGTCGGCGTCCACGGTGGCGGTGCTGAACTTGCACTTGGTGCCCGGCATGTGCTCGTGGATTTCGGCCACGATTTTGTCGGCCTTGCTGACCGTGCGGGTGGCGATCAGCACTTCGCTGAAGACTTCGTCGTTCTGGGCGCACTTCTTGGCGGTGACGTTGGCGACGCCCCCGGCTCCGATGATGATGACTTTGCTCACGGGGCGCAGTTTATCAGGGGAGATGTGGTGCGGCGGTCAGGCCCCCGGCGAGCACGCGCCACAGACCTCCAGGCAGCGCAGGACGGGCGTTTCTTCCGCGCCCACCGAAGCCGCGCTAGCCTGGGCCGCATGAGTCAGCCCTTTGGCGCACCGACAGAGCAGCGGGAAATCACGTCCGCCGAACGCCGCAAGATGACCCGCACCTTCGTTCTCATTCTGCTGCTGTTTCTCGGCGGCATCGGGGCGATGGTGGCAGTCATGAGCGTGCAGGGCCGCGCCGCCCGCGAGTACGGGCAGATGGTGCTGACGGCAGCCCAGGCCAGGATGGACGCCTCCTCGCTGCCCTGCACCCAAGTCCTTCCCGGCAAGCCCGTGCCGCCGAACGTGGAAGGTTGCACTGTGGAGCAGCAAAGCGGCCAGACGGTGGTGGTGCTGAGGGTGGAAGGAGACCGCCAGTACGTGGTGCGCTGAGTTCAGCCCAGTTCGGCAAACACCGCCCGAGCAATCACCATCTGCTGAATTTCGGACGTGCCCTCGTAAATCTCGGTGATTTTGGCGTCGCGGTAGAGCTTTTCGACCGGGTACTCGGCGCTGTAGCCGTTGCCGCCGAAAATCTGCACGGCGTCGCGGGTCACGTCCACCGCCGCTTCGCTGCCCAGCAGTTTGGCGATGCTGGCTTCCTTGGAAAAGGGCTGGCCCGAGTCCTTGAGCCACGCCGCTTTGAGGGCGATGAGCCGCGCCGACTCGATGCGGGCCGCCATCCGCGCAATCTTGAAGGAAACCCCCTCGAACTCGCGGATTTTCTTGCCGAACTGCTCGCGCTCGTTGGCGTAGGCGGCGGCGTGTTCCATCGCTGAGCGGGCAATGCCGATCGCCAGCATCCCGATGCCGACGCGTCCCGAATCCAGGCTGGACAGCGCGATGATCAGGCCCTGGCCTTCCTCGCCCACCATGTTGGCGTGGGGCACCCGCACGTTGTCGAAGGTCACGGTGGTGGTCTGCGCGGCGTGCTGGCCCATCTTGTGCTCGGGTTTGCCCGCGCTGAGGCCCGGCGTGCCCTTTTCCACGATGAAGCAGCTCACGCCTTTCGCGCCGGGGCCACCCGTGCGGGCCATCACGAGGTAGGTGTCGGCGTGGTTGCCGCTGGTAATCCAGGCTTTGGAACCGTTCAGAATCCAGTCGTCGCCGTCGCGCTCGGCCTTCAGGCGCAGGCTCGCCGCGTCGCTGCCCGCCTGGGGTTCGGTGAGGCAAAACGCGCCGATGTGCTGCCCACTCGCCAGGGGCCTCAGGTACTTTTCGCGCTGCTCATCGGTGCCGTACTTCAGAATCATCTGTTCGGGCAGGCCGTTTTGTACGCTGACAATGACCGCCACGCTGGAATCGGCGGCGGCAATTTCTTCCAGGCACAGCGCGTAGGTCACGTTGTCCAGGCCCGCGCCGCCCCATTCCTCGGGCACGGTGGCGCCCATCAGCCCCAGCGCGGCGAGGCCGCTCAGTTGCGGGCGCGGATACTCGCCGCTGCGGTCGAATTCGGCGGCACGCGGGGCGATTTCGGCGCGGCAAAAGTCACGGACGTGTTGCACGATCATGCGCTGCTCGTCTGTCAGCGCGAAGCTCATTCCGGTGTCGGTCATGGCGCTCAGGCTACCAAACGGGCGTTAGGTAGGGGGTTTCGCTGTTCAGCTCACCTATCATCCTGAAACCATGCACGGCACCCAGACCCCCGCCCAGGTTCGCGCCTTTTTCGATGCCCACCGCACCACCCGCCTGTATCAGACGGCGGAAGACGGCTCCCCCCTGCGCATGACGCCCGATGAACTCGACGCCGTGCTGCACGCGGCCCAGCGTGCTCCCACCGACGCCACCGCGCAGCTTTACTCGCTGATTCACCTCACCACGCCCGAACGGCGCGTTCAGGTGGCAGAGCTGACCAACAATGCCCACATTGCCACCGCCGCCGAAGCTTTCGTGGTGTGTGCCGACGCCCGCCGCGTAGGGCGCGTGTTGGAGGCCGCGGGGCGCGAGCCGGGGCAGTGGCCCGCCGTGGCGGTGCATTTCGGCATCGGGGACGCGGTGATGGCGGGGCAGAACCTGCTGACCGCCGCCGAGATGCTGGGCTACCAGGGCTGCTGGATTGGCGGCGTGCTGAACAATCTGGACGCGCTGCTCACGCTGCTGGAGCTGCCGCAGGGGGTATTGCCCTTCGCCGCGCTGACCGTAGGCCGCCCCGCCGAGGAGGCCCCGCTGCGCCCCCGTCTGCCGCGTGAACTGGTCGTCCACGAGAACCGCTACCGCGACGGCAGCACCGAGCAACTGCGGGCCGGAACCGAAATCATGAACCCGATTTCGGCCCGTCCCGGCAAACCCGGCGACTGGGCGCGGCTGCTTGACCTGTATTTCGGCGCAGGGCAGGGCATGGAGCAGCGTGAACCCGCTCTGGTGGCGGCGCTCAAGCGCCAGAGCCTTTGGGCGGGGGGCGAGTGAACAGGCTGCTCGGGGCGGGCCTGCTGCTCGCCACCCTCAGCGCCTGTGCGCCGCAGGTCACGCAGAATCCCGTGCAGGTCTGGGAAGGCGAGGGCCGCGTGCTCCTGCAACAGCAGAAGTACCGCCTGACCTTCAGCGTGGAGCCTAAGAGCCACCAACTCAGCGGCACGCTGGAAAACCAGAAGACGGGGGACCGTTTCCTGGCGACGGGGTCACTGCTGCCGACCTCAGGGGGCGCGGAACTCACCGCCTACCTCAGCGCGGGCGGCGGAGCCAAGCTGGGCGCGAGTGCGTTCGGCGTGGGCGTCAGCGGGGTGGCGCTCAAGGCCGACGCACTGCTCTCGGGCCGCGTGGTGGGGGAGACGTTCAGCGGTGCGCTGCGGGTCAACGGCGTGGCCTACCCGCTGGAACTGCGCCGCCTGCGCTAGCCTGAGCCATGTCTGCTGCCCTGCCCGCCTCGCGTGACCGTCTCCTGATTCTGACGCCCCACCCTTCCGGCCAACTGCCCGCCGACGTGCTGCTGGACATGCTCGGCGACGACGCCTTCGACACGGCGCGGCGCGAAGCCTTTTTGCGGCGGGTGTTCGTGGAGGGCGACGGCTTCACCGACCTGATTTATGCCGTCCCCGGCGCACGCTATCTGCAAGCGCCCTGGAGCCGTTTCGCCGCCGACCTCAACCGCGAGCGTGGTGACAGTGAGGACAACGGCGTCATCAAGATGATGGACTTTGCCCGTGAGCCGCTGTACCCGGCGGGCTTCACCCTGACGCCCCAGGCCCGTGAAGCGCGGCTGCGGCGCATCTGGGACAGCTTCGACGCCCAGGTGCGGGCCGAACTGGACGGCGCAAGCCTGATGATTGTGGGGCACTCTATGGCGGAATTCGGCCCCGCGCTCGGCCCCGACCGGGGGGCTCCCCGCCCTGCGCTGACGCTGATGCTGGGCACGAGCGCCGCCCCCACCTTCCCGCGTGAACACTGGGACGCTCTGCAAGCCGCCTGCGCCGCCGCCTTTGCGCCCGTGCTGACTGGTCCGTATACCCGCGTGGCGGTGGGCGACCCCTGGACGACGGACACCCTCAGCGCCGCGCACCATGCCCGCACAGGGATTCCGGCTTTCGGTCTGGAAATCAACGTGGCGCTCTACTACGCCGAACTGGGCGTGCCGCGTGAAGGAGCCCTGCGGGCGCTGCACGGCTGTTTCGCCGACTTTGCCGACCGGGCGCTGAATCTGGTGAACGGGTAAGGGCAGGGGGCGAAGCCTGCCCCCTATACTGAGTTCATGAAACGGCTGTTTCTGGGGCTGGTCGCGGGTCTGCTGGTGGGGTGCGGTTCTGTGGGCACCCCGTCCACCGGGCAGCTGCTCGGTGCGCCCACCAGTCTCAATCTGGGGGGGCGCTCGGTGACGGCCCAGGCCGCTCCGACCGTGAGCGGTGACGTGTTCAGGGTGCATCTGACGGTGCAGTCGGGTGGCGTGACCGGGGCCACCCTGCCCCCGCTGACCGTGACCGACCTGTACGTCGTCACGCGGGAGGGCGTCTGGCGCAGCGCGGTGGGGTCGCGTCTGCGAAGCTGCGGTCAGCAGTGTGGCCTGACGACCCTGAGCGGGCCAGCACGGGGCCTTCAGCGCGGAGCGGGGGTGCAGGTGGTGGTCGGCCTGCGCGACCTTCAGGGCCGCCCCTACCTGCTGCGCGACGGCAGCGTGCGCGTCCGGTAAACATCGGAGGGAGCCATTGGTGAGCGGATGGGGCGGTCTGTACCAGCCGCTATCCTGCCCTCATGTCCAGCCCGACCCAGACTGGCGGCCTTGCTGCGCTGCACTCCACCGACGAGGTGCTCGACCTTCGGGGCCGCCGAATTGCCGTGCGGCACTGGCGACAGGCCGCCTCGACCGGGCGTGCTCCCCTGGTGTTCCTGCACGACTCGCTGGGGTGTATCGCCACCTGGCGCGACTTTCCGCAGAAGTTGGCTGAGCGCAGCGGACGCGACGCGCTGATCTACGAGCGTCTGGGACATGGCGGCTCCGGCCCTTTCGACCGTCCCAGAGAGCGCGATTACCTGCTGCACGAGGCGCGGGACGTGTTGCCTGCGGTGCTGGCGGCCTGCGGCGTAGAGCGGGCCGTGCTGTTCGGTCACAGCGACGGCGGCTCCATCGCGCTGCTGGCGGCGGCCACTTTGCCGGAGCAGGTGGTGGGCGTCGTGACCGAGGGGGCCCACATCTTCAACGAGGACAGGACTCGCGCCGGGGTCGAGCAGGCCATCCGTGACTACCGCACGACGGACATCGCGCAGCGCTTGGTCAAGTATCACGGCGACAAGGTGGACGCGCTTTTCCGCGCCTGGACGAACACTTGGACGGCAGAGTGGTTCCGCGACTGGAGCGTCGAACACCTGATGCCGCAGATTCGCTGCCCGCTGCTGGTCATTCAGGGCGAGGACGACGAATTCGGCACACTCGAACAGGTGTACCGCACGGTCGGCGGCGCTTCGGGTCCGGCGCGGGCGCTGCTGTTGCCACACTGCGGTCACACGCCCCACCGCGAGGCCCGCGAGCGCGTTGAGGAGGAGGTGACGGCCTTCCTGGACCCGCTGCCCTGACCCCTGGGGGAGGCTGCCCCCGTTGAGCACGGTTCAATTTTGAACTCGGCTGCCGTAGCATGGCCCGGTCATGGATTCTTCTTCTCTTCGGGAACGGCAAAAGGAACGCCGCCGCGCCCGCATCTACAACGTGGCGATTGACCTGTTCAAACAGGGCGGTTTTCAAACCACGACCGCAACCGATATCGCCCGCGCCAGCAACGTTTCTCGGGGAACGTTCTTCAACTATTACCCCTACAAGGAAGCGGTGCTGCTCGACTACGGCAGTGAGGTGATGGAGCGCCTGCGCGACCTCGCCGAGCAGCGGCTGGCCCAGGGAGTGCCGCCCATGACGGTGCTCTACGAAGTCTGGGACGCCCTGGCCGACGAGAACGCCCGTGAACGCGACCTGTTTCCTCCCCTCGCTTACGAGGTCATGAATCCCAACCCCGAGCGTGCCCGCACCGCGTATCAGGCGCTGCCGCTCAGCAAGGTCGTCGAGCTGATTCTGCGCCCGCTGCATCAGGAAGGCCGTATTCGCACCGACCTGAGCCTGCAACGCATCAGCAACCTGATTGCCGACACCTACCTGATGGTGGCGCTGCGCTGGTCGGCCTACGGCACCGAGCGCCCGCTGCGCGACGAGATGCGGCTGGCGCTGGGGCTGCTGCTCGAAGGGGCCCTGCGCCGCGACGGACGCTGAAGGAGGGCTACGAAGGGCAAAAGCTCCAGCTGCAAGGAAAGTGTTCCCGGCTTCGGAGCTTTTCCGGAAAGCTCAGTTGAGCAGGTGCGCCGGAGTTGCCGTCTGCGGGGTGCTGGGCACCCAGTCGGCGCGAAACAGGCGGGTCTGCTCGGGCTTCTGGGGGGTGACGTACCAGACCCGCACCCCCGTCTCCCGCTCGGACAGGGGGAGGAAGGCACTCTGCCCGCTGCCGAGGAGGTCGAGCAAGCGGCCTTCCTCGTTGCGCGGGGGCAACCAAGCGTTGACGCTGCGGGGCGACCAGCCCACCACTTTCAGCGGCTGAGGCGACGTGTTCGTCAGTCGTGCGCCCTGCCCGGTGAGGGTCACGCTGAATTCGGGCCACTCGGGCAATTGGGGCTGTTGCCAGCGCAGCGCAAAGCCCTGGGCCTTTTCACGCCGGGCCGGAGTGGGGTAGAGCGCGGCGGCCAGCAGTCCGGCCAGACCTGCAAGGAGCGACAGCAGCGTGACGAGCACGGTCGGCAGATTCGCCTGCCCTGCCAGCAGGCTACTGGTCAGGAGGCCGAGGGCCAGCAGCAGTCCAAACAGCGGCCAGGCCAGGCGGGGACGCCGCCGGGGACGCCCATAGGCAGCGGGCCAGTATTCGGCCAGCAGCAGCAGACCGGCCCCGATGCCGAACAGCGCCGGAAGGTCGCCCACGCGGGCCAGCAGCAGGGTCAGCAGTCCCGGCACGAACCACCAGCCGACACGCGGTATCCGTCCGCGCCGGGCTTCGCGGGCTACTCGGCCCAGCCAGAAGGCCGCCAGCAGGGCCAATGTCAGCGCGTAGAGCAGGCTGACTTCGGGAAGACCCGTGGGCCACAGCAGCAGCGGGGGAAGAAGTCCAGCCGTCATGTTCCTGACGTTAGCGCAGGTGGGTGTGGGCGGTCTGCATTCTGCGCGGCATTGACGGGGCGCGGCCTAGGGGCTCAGCGGTCTTCGGGACGGCCCAGTTGCGCGTCGCTGGGGCGCACCAGCGGCGTGCGCTCGTAGGTCGTGGCGTGCTGGCTGTGGCGACCCAGTTTGATGGGGGCTGGTTCGGGAATTTCACTCGGAGCGGGGGCCGACGCACCCTGTGCCGACGGAGCCACAGCCTGGGGCTGGGGGGCGGGTGCGCGCCAGTCCACACCCTTGAATTCGCCGCCCCAGGTGGCAGGAACCGGGGTGCTGGCAACTGCCGCAGGTGCGGGCGATTCGGAGAACGAGGGCAGCGGCTCGGGCAGGTCGGTGAACAGGTCTTCTTTCTGGACGAGTTGCCCGTGGGCGTTGAGTTGGCCTTGCCGCGTCAGCTCGTAGACGAGGTGCCCGAGTTCCTGCTCCAGAATGCCTTCCCAGCCCGTCTTGACCGCGTTGATGCTGCCGGGCATGGCGAAGACGAGTGCGCCGCGCCCCACGCCGCCGACTGCCCGCGACAACATGGCGGCTCCGCGTACCTGACCGTAGGAGAGGGTGCGGAACAATTCCCCGAAGCCGGGAATGGGCTTGGTGAGCAGCGATTCGATGACGGGCACGGTCACGTCACGCCCGGTGATGCCAGTTCCCCCGGTGGTGAGCACGACCTGAGACACGCGCATGAGCCGCACCACCGCCGTGCGGATTTGAACCGCGTCGTCCGGCACGATGACCCGTTCGACGACCCGGTGCCCGCCCGCGGTCAGCCGCTCACAGAGATAATTGCCGCTCTCGTCCGTTTCGGGGGTGCGGGTGTCGCTGATGGTCACCACGGCGGCGCGGATGGTGCGGGGGGCCGCGTCACGGTGCTGCTGGGCACTCCCGGCGGGCGAAGGAGAAACAGGGTCGGCCATAGGCTTCACGATACGCGCTGTTACGTTGTGTCGGTAGCCCCCCGAAGGCTACCCCCTCACCTTTCTCAGTGCAAAGAGAAGAAAAGGCTCATGATGTAAATTTGCCTTCATAGAAGGAAAGTGCAGGGCAATTTTCAGTATCGCGTCAGTTGAAATCATTAGCCTGCGCCCATGAAAAAAGACAGACAGCAGGTAGCGAAAGCAGAACGCGCCGGTTTCGGAGCACGTCCCCTGGGGCTGTTCGCCCTGACCGGACTGACGCTCGCGCTCGGGGCCGCCCAGGCCAGCCCGGCCAAAATCTCGGCGCAGAGCATCATCGTCAACCCCGTGCAGACCGAGATGAAGGTCGAGGTCTGGACCAACAAGGACGCGACGGGCAACGCCAACCCGGTTTACCGCCAGGGCGAGCAAATCAGCGTGGGCCTGCGGGCCAACAAGGACGCCTATGTCTACCTCTTCAACGTCAATGCCAACGGCACCATTGACCTGTTTTTTCCCAACAACTATGAAGAAAGCAACTTCGTGAAGGCGAACGTCACCCGCACGTTCCCGGCGCAGGGGGCCAAGTACAGCCTGAATATCGGCGGCCCCGACGGGCAGGACAAACTGCTCGCCCTCGCCAGTGCCAAGCCGCTTTCGCTCGACGACATCGCCAAGTTCAGCGGCGACCAGGGCTTTGCCCAGGTGGGCATCAAGGGTCAGGACAACCTCGCCAAGGCGCTGAGCATCGTCGTTGGTCCCCTGCCCGCCGAGAGCTGGGTCACCGATGTCGCGCTGTTCCGGGTCGGCGCGGCGGCCACCCCTGCCCCGACTCCCCAGAACCCGCAGACCGACATCGCCCCCGGTGAGCGTCAGAACGGCACCACCGACGCCGCGATGGCCGACGCCTACGCCCGTCTGCGCGGCGAGGGCAGCTTGGGACGGGCGACCACCTACGCGACCCCCTGGGGCGACGGCTGGTGGCAGAAGTTCGCGGGAGTCGGAGCCTACGGGAACGCCGCTCTGCTCCACGCCAACGGCAGCAGCCGCTCCTACGCGGTTCACGGGGCCATCCTGGAGCGTTACCTCGCGCTGGCGAAAGCCGAGAACGGGGCGACCCGTCCCCCCAGCAAACTCGGTTGGGCAGCTGGCGACGAAAAAGTGATTCCCCGCAACACCTTCGGCACGAGCGGTCTGTACGGGTTTTTCCAGAACGGCGCTCTGTACTCCACCGAGAAATACGGCACCTTCTGGCTTCAGGGCGCGGTGCTCAAGACCTATCAGGGGCTGGGCGGCAGCGGTTCGTTCCTCGGTTTCCCTGTGCGTGACCAGTACCTGAATGCCGGAGCCTGGGCCGCCGACTTTGAGGGCGGCAGCATCCGCACCGTCGGGGGCGTGCCGAAGGTGTACCGCAAGTAAACCTTCCCGGCTGGGGGCGACTGGCTTTCGCCCCGTCCCCGGCTTCTTTCCTTCTCTGCCGATGCCCCGACGTGGGCAGAACGCAGTGA
>NZ_JAUNHK010000089.1:3909-10536 GCF_030523985.1 Deinococcus sp. | reverse complement strand
TTCTCCTGCTGACGGTGCAACTGCTGCTGCTGTGGCTGTTTCGCCGGATAAGCACCATTCTGCGCATGCACAGGCAGTTGCGCCAGTCCTACGAAGAAGAACTCCATTTTGCGCGGCAACTGCTCGAATGCAGCGGCGAGGGAATGATCGTGCTGGACGCCGAGGGCGAAGTCAGGTACGCCAACAGCGTGGCCTGCGAGCTGCTCGGGTATCCGCACGGAGAAGTGGTGGGCCATCCCATGCTCAACCTGATTGACCCCGCGCACCACCAGCCTATTCGGGAACAGTGGCGCACGTCCTGGGGCTGTCAGGGGCAGACCTACGCCCTGCAAATCCGGGATGGCGAGGGCCAGCTCCGTTCGCTGCGGGCCGTCACCAGCCCCCGCTGGCACCACGGGCGCATCGTGGGCAGTTTTGCGGCCCTGTCGCCCCACAGCCCGGCCCCCGTCAGCGCCCCCGCCGCCGGGCGGCCCAGCGTTCCAGTGCCGTGACCACCACGTAGAGCAGCACCCCGAAAGCAATCAGCAGGGCGATGGCGGCGAACTGTCCGGCCTTGTCCTGATACATCCCCGCTTCCTGCACCCGGAACCCCAGCCCCTTCTGGTTGGGGTCGGTAAATTCCCAGACCACCGCGCCAATCAGGGCCAGGCTGACCGAGAGCCGCAGCCCGCCGAGCAGGGTCGGGAGGGCGCCGGGCAATTCCAGCCGCGTCAGCCGTTGCCAGGGGGTCGCTCCCAGCGAGTGAAACAGTTCGTGGTAGGTGCGGTCTACCTCGCGCACGCCGACCAGGGCAGTTACCAGCATGGGATAGAGCGCCGACAGGCCCGACACCAGCACGGCAGGCAGCGCCCCGAAGCCCAGCCACGACACCAGCAGCGGCGCGAGCACCACGATAGGCGTGCTTTGCGAGGCCACGATAAACGGGCTCAGGAAGCGTTCCAGGGCGCGGGATTTGGCGACCGGGTAACCCAGCAGCAGCCCCGCCAGCCCGCCCAGCAGCGTACCGAGCAGCGCCGTGCGGGCCGTGACCCACAGCGCCTCCAGCAGCGTGGGCGCGTTGCCGACCAGTTTGGCCCAGACCGCGCCGGGCGTGGGCAGCAAGAAAGGCTGATTCAGCCGCGCTGCCAGCAGTTGCCACGCCAGCCCCGCCAGCGCGAGGGCCAGCAGTGGCAGCCACGCCGAGCCACCCCGCGCCGGACGCTCGGGGGGCCGCAGCCGCGTCGAGTCGCCCGCGCCGAGCAGGTCACGCAGCCGGGCCTCGACCCCCTCGGTGTAGGCACTGACCCGCCCCGCGCCCCGCGTGTCCAGCACCTCCACCACCCGGCCCCCCCGCAGCACCGCCACCCGGTCGGCCAGCAGCGCGGCCTCGCGGATGGAATGGGTCACGAGAACGGTGGTGCGGCCCGTTTTTTCGTGCAGGCGGCGCAATTCTTCGTTAAAACGTTCGCGCACCAGGGCGTCGAGGGCGGCAAACGGTTCGTCCAGCAGCAGAATGTCGCCGCTCTGTGCCAGGGCGCGGGCCAGTGCCACCCGCGCGCGCATCCCGCCCGAAAGCTGCGCGGGAAAATAGTCGGCGTAGGCGGTCATGCCGACCAGTTCGAGCGCCTCGGCAGCGGGCAGCCCTCCCCCCTGCTCGGGGCCACCACTGCCCAGGTCGGCGGGCAGTTGCACGTTTCGCAGCGCCGTGCGCCAGGGCAGCAGGCGGTAGTCCTGAAACACCAGCGCGGGCGGCGAGGCCACCTCGACCCGGCCCGAGTGTGGCCTTTGCAGCCCGGCGATGACCCGCAGCAGCGTACTCTTGCCGCCCCCGCTCGACCCGATAATCGCCAGAAATTCGCCGCGCCGCACGTCCAGAGTGATGCCGCTCAGCACCGCAACCCCGCCGAGTTGCACGCTGACTTCCTGCAGGCGAATGGGAGTGTCCAGCCGAGCCTCACCCACGGGGCCGCCCCCGCGTGTTCACCAGCACCACCCCGGCCAGCGCCACCGCCCCGCCCAGCAGCGTCGTCAGGGTCGGCACCTCGCCCAGCAGCGCCCAGGCCATCAGGATGGCGAGAACCGGCGAAACGTACAGAAACGAGGACGTGGTGCTCGCCCCCACCCGCGCCATCGCGAACGTCCAGGTCATGTAGGCCAGAGCACTCGGAAAGACGCCCAGGTAAATCAGCGCGAGGTGCGCCGACAGCGGAGCCGCCCGCCACTCGGCCCCGAAGCCCGGCAAAAAGACCAGCATGGGCAGCGTGCCCAGAATCAGGCTCCAGACGGTGAACGGCAAGGCCCCGACCCGCGCCACCACCCCCTTTTGAAAGACGAAGTACAGACTGGTGAAAAAAGCCGCCGCCAGCACCATCACCGCGCCCTGGGTAAAAGCGACCCCCTGGCCCCGGCCCAGCACGATCAGCGCCACTCCGCCGAGGCTGACCGCCGTGCCCAGCCAGCCCAGCGCATTGAGCCGCTCGCCCGTGAAGCGCACCGCCAGCAGCGCCGTGATGACCGGCCCCACGGCAATCAGCAGACTGGCGGTTCCGGCGGGCACGCTCTGCTGACCGTAGTTGAGCAGCACGTGGTAGAGCGAGATGCCCGCCACGCTCAGCAGGCCGATCTGCCCCAGGTCACGCCGGGAGGGCACAGGCTGGCGCGTCAGGCCCATGTAGACGAACAGGGTGAGACTCGCCACCAAGAAGCGGTAGAGGGCGAGGTGACCCGGCGAAAAGAACTCCAGCCCCACGCGAATGCCGCTGAAGGCCGAGGCCCAGAACAGCAGCGTCACCAGGATGGCAGCGAGGGAAAGCGGGTCGAGGCGTCCCTGAACGGGAGCAGCAGAAGTCATGGGGGCCAGAATAGGTCAGCCGCCTGCCTGCGGGAGGCTTGTATAGCGCCTGCCGGGTGATAAAGTGTTTTCCGCGCCGAGCGCCCTTAGCTCAGCTGGATAGAGCAACCGCCTTCTAAGCGGTCGGTCAAAGGTTCGAGTCCTTTAGGGCGCGCCACGAAAAAACCCCGTCATAGGCGGGGTCTTTTTTATTGCTCAGCCTTCGACCGATTCTCGCAGCCACGACAGGAACTCGGGCGAGGCGCGGTCAAAGGGCAGCGCCACGATTTCGGGAACCTCGTAGGGGTGAAGCGACTTGATACGCGCTTCGAGGGCCGGGTACTGCTCGCCCACGGTCTTGATGAGCAGCAGGGTTTCCGGGTCTTCGGCCACCTCGCCCTCCCAGCGGTAGATGCTGTGCAGGCCCGGCATGACATTGACGCACCCGGCCAGCCGCTCCGACACCAGCGTGCGGGCCAACTCCTGGGCGCGTTCCGGGGGAACCGTGACAAGAACGACGAGTGCCATAGGCCCCAGCATACCCGCTCGGCCCTGCGCTCACCCGGCGTATGAAGCAAGTCAGGGCAAAGGCTGAATGGTGCAAGTTTCGGCAGGTACGTCGGGCGCGTTCGTCGCCACCACCAGGGTTTCGCCCGGCTTCACGAAGCCCTGGCAGCGGGCCAGCGTCTGCATGTAGTCGGGGTCGGCGGCGGCCTGCTCGGCGGCCTTGATTTGCCGCAACTGCCCCTGCAAATCGGCCACCCGCGCCTTGACTTCTGTCGTTTCGCCTCTCCAAATCCAGCTGCGGTAAAGGTTGTTGCCTATCTGAAAGGTCAGTTGCACGCTGCCCAGCAGCAGCAAAAGCCACGTCACCATCATGGTGAGGGGCAGACGCATGAGCAAGCGTCCCCGCAAGCGCAGCGTCTCCTGCCAGGGGCGTGACTCAGGCCGGGGAGAAGCGTCCATCGCTGCGGAGGATAGCAAGTTGGCCTTAACTGTGCAGGGCCGCCAGCGCCGCGCCCACCACGCCTGCGTTGGCGCCGAGTTGCGCCCGGCGAATGGTGACCGGAGCAAAGCCACGTGCGTACTCGTCGGCGGCCCGCTGCACGCCCTGGAAGAAATAGTCGCCCACCGCCGACACCCCGCCGCCAATCACGAAGACTTCGGGGTCAATCACTTTTTGCAGGTCGGCCAGCGCAATGCCGATGTGCCGCATGGCCTGCTCCACCACACGCCGCGCTGCCGGGTGGCCTTGCTCGGCCAGGGCAAAGGCTTCGGCGGTGCCGACTTCGCGGTTCAGGGCATAGCTGGCGTCACGGGCAATCGCCGTACCGCTGGCGACGGCTTCGAGTGCACCGTCCAGTCCCGCGCCGCTGACCGGGCCACCGGGCATGACCGTGACGTGGCCCAGTTCGCCCGCGATGCCGTGCCGCCCGCGCCAGATTTTGCCGTTCAGCACCAGCCCCGAGCCGATGCCCGTACTGACGGTGACATAGATGCTGCTCTCGGTGCCCCGCGCCGCGCCCAGGTGGGCTTCGGCCAGCGCCGCCGCCTTCGCGTCGTTTTCCAACACGATGCGCTGGCCCAGGCGCTCGCGCAGTCCGTCCACCAGCGGCACGTCGGTAAAGCCGTAGATGTTGGGCGCGAATTTGACGCGGGTGCGGTCGGCGTTGAGCGGCCCCGGCACGCCCACGCCAATCAGTTGGGCGTCGGGATGCTGGGCCTGAAGGTCACGCACCTGCGCGGCGATGGCGTCCAGCACCGCTTCCCATCCGGTTTCCGGGGTGGGCTGCACATGCTGGGCCTGCAACACGTCGCCGCGCAGCACCCCACAGGCGATTTTGGTGCCGCCCACGTCGATGCCGATACTGACCGGAGCCGAAACAGAAAGCTGTGTCATGGGGCGAGTCTAGGACAGCCCGCTCAGTCTGTCTCGCCCGGAGGCGGCGCGGGGTCTTCGCCCAGCAGTTCCAGCGCCTCGTCCCACTGCACCAGCGGCACGTAAAGCGCCACGTCGCCCAGATAGCCGCCCGTTTCGATTTCGATGACCGGACTCGCCATCACCCACTGAAACGGCGTGCGAATCACGCTGACCACGCCGCCCTGCGCCAGCGTGCGCCGCCAGCCTTCGGCCAGCAGACGCGGCAGCGTGTCGAGGCGCACCCAGGGGTCGCCCTGGTACAGCACCCGGTCCTGATAATTGGCGCGAGTCACGACCCGCCCTGACTTTCCGGCTTACCCAGGACGCGGGCCAGCAGGGTACGAATTTCGGGTTCCAGCGGTTGCGGGCGCAGCTCGCCCTCGGCCACTCGCACCTGTACCGTGCGCGAGTAGGCACAGAGCCGCCCGTCGGCCAGCATCCGGCAAACCGTCGTCCAGGACGTGTTGCCGATGCGCTCGATGACCAGTTCCACCACCACTTCCTGTCCCCGGCGGACTTCGTGCAGGTAGTCGATTTCCTGGCGGGCAATCACCGAGCGGTCGAGGTGTTCGGGAAGCTCGAGTGCCTCGGCCATCAGCACGCGGGCCGTCTCGAAATACTGCACGTACACGGCGTTGTTCAGGTGGCCCATGGTGTCGAGGTCGGCGTAGCGCATCTGAATGGAAGTGCGGAAGGCACGGCTCCAATCGAGTCCGGCGTAGGCGTCTTCGGGTCGGGGGCGGGAAACAGGCGCAGTCACGCGGTCCAGTGTATCCCCCGCGCTAAACTCTTCGTTATGACGGCACCGCTCACCACCGCCCAAATCCGCGAAAAGTTCCTCCATTTTTTTGAATCCAAGGGCCACCTGATTCTGCCCAGCCACTCCACCATCGCCCCCGACCCCACCACGCTGTTTACGGTCGCCGGGATGCAGCCTTTCAAAGAGAACTTTATGGGCGCGCCTGCCGTGTTCGACGGCACCGCCAGCAAGCGCGTGACCACCGCGCAAAAGTGCGTGCGCGTGGGCGACATCGAAAACGTGGGCCGCACCCGCCGCCACCTCAGCCTGTTCGAGATGATGGGCAACTTCTCCTTCGGCGACTACTTCAAGCGCGACGCGATTCACTGGGCCTGGGAGTTCCTGACTGGGCCTGAGTGGATGGGCATGGACAAGGACAAGATGTACGTCACCATCTACAAGGACGACGAAGAAGCGTTCGGTTACTGGACGCAGGAAGTGGGCCTCCCCGCTGACCACATCCACCGCTTCGATGCCGACGAGAACTTCTGGCCCGCCAACGCGCCCCTGGAAGGCCCCAACGGGCCGTGCGGCCCCTGCTCGGAGATTTACTACGACCGTGGCCCCAAGTACGGCGACGACACTTGGGCCGACTACTACCAGACCCGCGAGAGCGCCCGCTTTCTGGAAGTCTGGAACCTCGTGTTCCCGCAGTTCGACCGTCAGGACTTGGACGCGAACGGTCAGCCCGTCCTCAAGGATTTGCCCTTCAAAAACATCGATACGGGCATGGGCCTGGAGCGCGTCGCCAGCGTGGTGCAGGACGTTCCCGACTTTTACTCCAACGACGTATTCAAGCCGATTGTTGACCGTGTGGCAGACCTCAGCGGCAAGCCTTACGAGGGCGAAACCAGCGTGTCTCACCGCGTGGTGGCCGAGCATATTCGCAGCGTGAGCATGATTCTGGCCGACGGCGTGGCCTTCTCCAACACGGGGCGCGGCTACACCACCCGCAAAATTGCCCGCCGCGCCATTCGTCACGGCTACATGCTGGGCTTCCGCGAGCCGACGCTGTACAAGCTGGTGGAACTGGTCGTGGCAGGCATGGGCGAGGCGTACCCCGAACTGAAGCAGAATCAGGCCAAAGTGGAAAAGGCG
>NZ_JAUNHK010000089.1:0-3809 GCF_030523985.1 Deinococcus sp. | reverse complement strand
CATGGGCGAGGCGTACCCCGAACTGAAGCAGAATCAGGCCAAAGTGGAAAAGGCGTTGCAGGACGAAGAAGCACGCTTCCTGAAGACGCTAGAAGGCGGGATTCAGCGCCTGAATGATTTGGTTATTCGTCAAGTTCTCAATGACAGCTACTCTGTTTCCACGAACGAGAAGGGGCAGAGTATTGCTAAAGAATCGGCCGACCACGTTTACTGGGCCTATGCCAAGGCCAAGCAGCTTGGGCTTGATGCCAAACGCTATCTAGACTCTGCTCCTCGCTTTATGGCTCAACCTCCATTGCCTTCAGGAGAAGTTTCCCTCGTCGTCGAAGGCGGCATCACTCTGATGGGCGAAGAGCTTATCGAACACGCGATTAAGGACAAGGAATTCGGAAAAGCGCCAGCGGGAAGCGTCATCTCTGGCGCGGACGCGTTTGAACTCTACGACACCTACGGTTTCCCCGTTGACCTGACCCGCGAAATTGCCGAGGAATACGGCGTCAGCGTGGACGAAGCGGGCTACGCCGAGAGCTTGGAACACGCGCAGGAAGTCGCCCGCGCAGGCTCCAAGTACGGCAAATCCGAACTGTTTGGCGGCAATCAGGAGGCGCTGGACGGCCTCGCGGCGACTGAATTTATCGGCTACGACCACCTGCAAGGCGAAGGCCAAGTGCTGGCGCTGGTGGGCGGCGGCGAACGCCTGAGCACGCTCGGCGCGGGCAGCGAGGCAACCGTGATTCTCAGCCGCACCCCCTTCTACGGCGAGGGCGGCGGCGAGGTGGGCGACACGGGGCGCATTGAGTGGGACGGCGGCGCTGGCATCGTGCGCGACACCCAGAAGACCAAACAGGGCGTGTTCCTGCATGACGTGCTGGTCGAAGAAGGCGAACTGACCGAAGGTGCCACCGTTCGCGCTGTGGTCGCCCCCAGCCGCGCCGCGATTCAGCGTCACCACACCGCCACCCACCTGCTGCACGCGGCCCTCAAAGCCGTGCTGGGCGAAGGCGTGGCGCAAAAAGGTTCGCTGGTCGCCGCTGACCGCCTGCGCTTCGACTTCTCGCACGGCTCGGCCTTGACCGCCGAGGAAATCGCCAAGGTGGAGCAACTCGTGAGCCGCTGGGTGAGCGCCAACTTCGCCGTATCGTGGAAAGAGATGCCGATTGCCGAGGCCAAAGCCGCAGGCGCAACGGCCCTTTTCGGTGAAAAATACGGCGAAACCGTGCGCGTGGTGAAGGTGGAAGGCGACGTGGACTATAACGGCGCGGCGGTGTCCAGCATGGAACTCTGCGGCGGAGCGCATGTGACGCGCACGGGCGACATCGGCGCGTTCGTAATTCTGGCGGATGAAAACGTGGCAGCGGGCGTGCGGCGCATTGAGGCGCTGGCGGGCGACGCGGCGACCGCTTGGGTCCGCGAACGCCTAAACGCTATGGCGAAAGCTGCCGCCCTGCTGAACACCAACCCCGAAGGACTGGAAGCGCGTGTGGGCGGCCTGCAAGCCCAGCTGAAAGCCGCCGAAAAAGAAACCGCCAACGTGCGCAAGCAACTGGCCGAAGCCCAGATGGGCGGGGGCGGCAGCGCGGCGCAAACCCGCGAGTTGGGCGGCTTCAAGGTCGCCAGCCTGAAACTGTCGGGCATCGAGGGCAACGAACTCCGCAGCGCCGCCGACAAGCTGCTGGACACCAGCGGGGCCGACATTGTGGTGATTGCCGCCGACAAGGGCTTGGTTGTGAAGGCCACCAAAGCAGCGGTGGAACGCGGCGCACACGCGGGCCAACTGGTCGGGAAGCTGGCGGCGGCAGGCGGCGGCAAAGGTGGAGGCCGCCCCGACATGGCGCAGGCGGGGATTACGGACGCGGCGGGGGCGTTGGGGGCGCTGGAAACGGCGTTCTGATGCCGATGGCTGAGAGCTGATGGCAGAAAAGAAGCCGGGGCGTAGGCCTCGGCTTTTTTATGTGTTGTAGCCCAGTCTCACTCCACCAGCCCCGCGTAAACCCGCCCCACATCTAGCTCCGTCTCCAAGCAAGGCAGCGGAATGACACCGTTTTCATATTCGGTCAGCACCCAGTCGCCTTCTGCTCTAGCGTAGGCATAGATGCGCCGCTCGTTTTGCTCGACCAGCAGGTAGGTTTGTAGGCTGGGCAACTTGGTGTAAGCGGCGAATTTGCCGGTGCGGTCATGGGCGGCGGTACTGCCCGAGAGCACTTCTACGATCAGGCAGGCGTCCGTCTCAAAGTCCTGTTCTGGTTCGTCGGGGCTGCAAGACACCATCACGTCGGGGTAAAAAAAGTTGCGCCAGCCATCGGCCCGCAGCTTCATGTCAGAGGCATAAGGGCGACATCCCCGCGCGACGGCGACTTCTTCTAACATGGACACGATTCTCACGGTCAGCCGCACATGCCTGCGGCTCGCCCCCGCCTGGGCATGCAGGGGATACACGAAGCCGTCTACAAACTCGTGTTTCTCCTGCGCTTCACGTTCACTCCGCAGATATTCCTCAGGAGTCATGCGTTTGAAGGCGGGGTCGGTCATGACCTCAGTTTACTTTCTGGTCGTCTCCTCCCCCAGGCCCGCGAAAAACTGTGTCACGTGCCAGCCGTCACATGCCGCGTGGTTGGCCTGCATCGCCAGTGGCAGCAGCACGCGGCCGTCCCCGACTCGGCAGTGCCCCGCCGTGAAAACAGGCATCAGATACTCGCGCCCGTAGTCCAGATTGAACGCCGTAAAGTCCAGCCAGGGTGCAATGGCAATGTTCCGCGCGTGGGCAGGACTGGGACCCTTCGGGAAGAGGACAGGCTGGTCGCCGTACTGCTCCACATCGGCCCGGTAGCGTTCCAGAAACATCTCAAAATCGGGGTGATATTCCGTCCACAGCACCGAAAAAGTCTCGCTGTCAGGATGAAAGACGGTGTAGGCGGGCCAGATTTCTTCCCAGTAGCCGACTTCGCCCGCCTGCTCGGTCACGCGGAGCGCGGAAAGGCGGTTCGCCACGCGACAAATGGCATGAATCAGCGCGGGGGCAAAGGGCGCAGGCCCCTGCTCCAGTGCTGTTACGTTCACCCTTTGCGTCACCGAGTAGCTACACGGTTACAGCGGTAATGTGCGTAGGTTTCACGGCGAGGCCAGCCTGCGGGAAAGGGCAAAAAGCGCATAGGCTCAGGCTCACCCCCAGGTAAACTGGTGTATGACCCAGCACCCCCTAGACGGCATTCTCGACATCCTCAAAGAAGCGCTGGAAGGCGGCGACCCCGAAGCAGGCACGGCTTTCGTGGAAAATACCCGCGCCGACGGGGTGCGGCATGGGCTGTTGCCGACCCTGGAGCGCCTCAGCGCACCGCAGGCCAGCCGCGAGATCCACGGGGCCAGCATCGCCGGGCATGCCCGCCACAGCGCCCTGCATCTGGAAGTGCTGGTGCGCTGGGAAAGAGACGGCGAACGCGGCCCCTTCGACTGGAAAGGCAGCTTTCTGCCCATGCAGGTGGGTGCGGAGGGGAGGAGTGGGAGGCGGTGCAGCAGCGGCTCTGGGCGGCCTACGCCGAGGTGCTGGCCTATGCCGAAACCATGCGCGAAAAGCCCACCGACGGCAACCTGACCGCCACTTTTGCCGGAGCCGCCGCCCACGTCGCCTACCACCTGGGGGCCGTGCGGCAGATGGTCAAAGAACTGGGGAAATAACCCCGCGCCCAGCGGCTTTACTCCCTCTCCCCTGGTCTGCCCCCGCTCGCCAGTCGGTAGAGCGCCCACTGTCCGGCAGCAGACCAGGCCACCAGCAGCGTGAGGATGGCCCCCGCTGCCAGCGCCCCCAGCCGCAG
>NZ_JAUNHK010000088.1:5299-10781 GCF_030523985.1 Deinococcus sp. | reverse complement strand
TGACGATGGCGCTGGCCCGCTTCATCACGGGTTCCCAGTCGGGGTCGGTCATGTCTGCGACCAGAATGTCGCCGTCTTGCACGCTGTCCATCTGCGAAAGCTCGCGCACCACGCGCACCACGCCCGCGCCGATGCGGTTACCCACGGCGCGGCCTTCCACCAGCACCTCGCCTTTGCCCAGCAACTCGAAGCGCTCCAGCGTGCGCCCAGCGCGGCTCTGCACCGTTTCGGGGCGGGCTTGCAGAATGTAAATCTTGCCGTCGCGTCCGTCCTTGCCCCACTCGATGTCCATCGGGCGGCCATAGTGCTTCTCGATGGTCACGCACTGGCGGGCGAGTTCCGTGAGGTCGTCGTCGGTGAGTGAGAAGGCCTTTTGCTCGGCCTCATCCACATCCACCGTTTTGACCCCGCCTTCCTCGGCGTAGATCATCTTCTTCTGCTTGCTGCCACGGGTGCGGCGCAGCACGGCTTTTTTGCCTTGCTCCAGCGCTGGCTTGTAGACGAAGAATTCGTCAGGGTTCACCGCGCCCTGCACCACCATTTCGCCCAGGCCGTAGCTGGAGGTCACGAACACCGCGTCACGGAAGCCGCTTTCGGTGTCCAGCGTAAAGGCCACCCCCGACACGCCCAGGTCGGTACGCACCATGCGCTGCACGCCCGCCGAGAGCGCGACTTCGGAGTGTTCAAAGTTGTGGTGGACGCGGTAAGAGATGGCGCGGTCGTTGTAGAGGCTGGCAAACACCAGCTTGACATGCTTCAGCACTTCTTCAATGCCGCGCACGTTCAGGAAGGTTTCCTGCTGGCCCGCGAAACTGGCTTCGGGCAGGTCTTCAGCGGTGGCGGAGGAGCGCACGGCTACGTCGGCCCCACCTCCTGAAGAATCATCGCCCATTTCGGCGTAGGCGGTGCGAATGGCTCCTTCCAGCGCGGCGGGCAGCTCGGCGGCTTCCACCCAGCCCCGAATTTCTTTGCCCGCCGCGACCAAGGCGTTTACGTCGTTTACGTCCAGCGCCTTCAATTTGGCGTTGATTTTGGTTTCGATGTCGTTTTCCTGCAAAAAGAGCCTGAAAGCGTCGGCGGTGGTGGCAAACCCGCCCGGCACGCGCACGTCAGCGGCGGCGAGGCCCTGAATCATCTCACCGATAGAAGCGTTTTTGCCGCCGACAATTTCCACGTCGGTCATCCTTAGTGTCTGGAACGGGCGAATCATATCCATACGTTTTCTCCGTTGGCGTGCGCCCCGAGGCCGCGCCACTTGAGGGGATTTGTGTTCTCTATCTCCTCACTTTAACCCAGTGCAGGGTTCTAGCCCATGACTTTGTCTGACCGGGGTGGACATGGCACCCTGGAGGTATGCCGCGCACCGTTCTGATCGTTTCCGACCACACTGGCCTCACCGCCGAGAACATCGCCCGCGCCCTGCTGACCCACTTTCCAGGCCAGCACTTCCGCTATGTGCGCCGCCCCTTCACCGCTGACGTGGCCTCGGCCCAGAGCGTCGTTCGCGAAGTGGAAGGGCTGACGGCCCAGGGCGAGCGGCCCCTGATTTTCACGACGACCACCCAGGCGGACGTGCTGAAAATCCTCCAGACCGCGCCTGCGCAGGTGTTCGACCTGCTGACCGAGAACATCCGGCTGCTGGAAAAGGAATTCGGAGAAGACGCCAAACTGGTGGTGGGCGGGCACCACGACATGCAGGACAGCGAGGCTTACCTGTCGCGCATGGAGGCCCTGGACTTCGCACTCGCCACCGACGACGGCGTGGGCGACCGGCAATACGGCCTGAGCGACGTGATTCTGGTCGGGGTATCGCGGGCGGGCAAGACGCCGACCAGTCTGTTTCTGGCGCTGCAACACGGCATCCGTGCCAGCAACTACCCGCTGGCGGAAGACGACTTCGAGCGTGACGGCCTGCCGCTGCCCCTCGAACCTTACCGGGGCAAACTCTTTGGCCTGACCATCGATCCCAAGCGGCTGCACGCCATTCGCACCCAGCGAAAGCCGAACAGCAAATACGCCAGCATCGAGCAGTGCGAGTACGAAGTGCGCCGCGCCGAGCAGCTTTTTGCGCGTATGGGCATTCCGGTCAAGGAAACCACCAGTTCCAGCGTGGAAGAAATCGCGGCGGGCGTGCTGGGCATGCTCAGGAAATCGGGGCGACTGGAGGGCTGATACGGCTTTGAAATAGTTCGGGTATCCAAACTGTTTTCCCGAGCAGAGCGAAGCGGACTTGCCAAGCGGCGAAACAGAGCACATCCGAGGAAAGCACCGGAATGTCCCCTGCGCCGCCCAGCCCCGTATGAGGCCAGCGGGACATCCGAGTACCGAGAGATACCCCAGGGAGGTATATACTCCCGCCATGACTGTTGCAGATTCTGATGGGGTGCGCCGCATTGTCATCGTGGGTGGAGTGGCGGGGGGCATGAGCGCGGCGACCCGCCTGCGCCGCTTGGACGAACGCGCCGAGATTGTCGTGCTGGAACGTGGAGAGCATGTGTCTTTCGCCAACTGCGGCCTCCCCTATCACCTCAGCGGCGTGATTGCCGAGCGCGAACGCCTGCTGCTGCACACGCCCCAGAGCCTGAGTGCCCGCTTCGGCCTGGACGTGAGAATCCGGCAGGAGGTCAGGCGGATTGACCGGGCGGCCCGGCAGGTGGAGGTGCACGACCTGCAAGCGAACCGGAGTTATGCGCTTGCCTACGACCACCTCATCCTGAGTCCGGGAGCCGCGCCCCTGCGCCCACCGATTCCGGGAGTCGAGCACGCCCTGACCCTGCGCAACGTGAGCGACCTCGACCGCCTCAAGTCCGCCGCCGTCGCCGGGCAGCGCAGTGTGGTGATCGGTGGGGGTTTTATCGGTGTCGAAGTCGCTGAAAATCTGCGCGAAGCGGGCCATCAGGTCACGCTGCTCGAAGGCAGCCCGCAGATTCTGCCTCCCCTCGACCCCGAACTGGCGGTGCTGGCGCGGCAGGAACTCGAAAAGCACGGCGTTCAGGTGCGCTGCTCGGCCCAGGTCACGCAGCTGACCGAACGCAGCGTGACCCTGCACAGCGGTGAAACCCTGGAAACCGACCTGGTGGTGCTGGCCGTCGGCGTGCGTCCCGAAGACGGGCTGGCGCGTGACGCGGGGCTGGAGGTGGCTGAGCGCGGAGGCATCGTGGTCGATGAGTCGCTGCTGACCTCCGACCCGCACATTTCGGCGGTGGGCGACGCGGCGCTGGTCCGCGACTCGCTGGGCGAACTGGCCTTCGTGCCCCTGGCCTGGGGAGCCAATCGCCAGGGCCGCCTGGTGGCTGACCGCATCATGGGCCGCCCGGTGAATTTCGGGGGACATCCGGCGACAGCCATCGTCAAGGTGTTCGACCTGACGGCGGCCAGCACGGGCCTCAACGAGAAACAGGTCGCGGCGCGGGGCCTGCCTTACGCCACGGTTCACACGCACCCCGGTTCACATGCGGGTTACTATCCCGGCGCCGAACGGGTCAGCCTCAAACTGGTGTTCGACCCGCAGTCGGGCCGCATCTACGGAGCGCAGGCGGTGGGCGGCGCAGGCACCGACAAGCGAATCGACGTGCTGGCAACCGCCCTGCACGCGGGTCTGCACGCCGACGACCTCAGCGACCTGCCGCTGGCTTACGCCCCGCCCTACAGCAGCGCCAAAGACCCGGTCAATATGCTCGGCTACGTGGCGCAAAACGTCATGGACGGCCTGACCTGCACCCTGCAATGGCACGAACTGGAGGGCAGCGGGCGGCGCATCATTGACGTGCGTGACCCGTCCGAATATGCCCGGGGCCGCATTCCGGGGGCAGAAAATATTCCGCTGGGTGACCTGCGCTCCAGGGCCGACGAGCTGCGCGGTACGCCCCTGGTCGTCCACTGTCAGGTCGGACAGCGTGGACACACGGCGACCCGGCTGCTGTCCGAACTCGGCTGCGACGTGCTGAATCTGGACGGGGGCTACCTGACCTGGCAGGCGGGACAGGCCAGCCGTGACCCGTCACCGCAAAGCTGAGCCGTTCACGACTGTGGTTACAGGGCCAGACCTTCCGGCGTCCGCGTCCCTGCCGGAATCGCCGTCACCAGCACCTCATATTTGCCCGTCACGAAGACCTTGAACCCGTACTTTTGCAGCCTGCGCCGGGCGTCGGTCACGTCGGCGCACAGCAGGCTGAGGTCGGGGCGGGCAAAGTTGAGAAGGCGTGCGCCGTAGCTCAGCGCCCCGTCGCGGTAGCGGGCATTCGGAAAGCCCAGCACCAGCCCACCGCCGGACGTCAGATGATGACGGTACAGCGCCGCCAGTACCCGGTCGGTCTGTACGCCGGGACTTTGCAGCAGGCTGAGGCACAGGATGAGGTCGAACTGGCCCAGGTCGGCGGCGGGCAAAGTGTTCACGTCCAGCACGCGGAATTGCCCCGCCGGATGCCGCTCTTTTGCCCGCTCCAGGGCCGCCGCCTCCATGTCCAGACCCACCAACTCGAACTCACGGCCCGGAAAAGCCAGTGCCAGCGCGTCCAGTTCACGCCCGCCGCTCACGCCCAGACTCAGGACGCGCCCACCTGCCGGGGGGCTGACCCGCCGCAGCGCCTCGACCAACGTGAACAAAAACACCGGGTCTTCCAGCTTGTCCACCCGCGCCCATTCCGGCCCGCCGTAGCCCTGCGCGTCGGGGTCGGGGGTGCCTGCCTGCCGCCGCAGCCGCACGCGCACGCGGCCCTCTCCTGCCCGCTCCGGCGTGAGCAGGTGCGCCCCCAGCGTCTCCGCGAGGTCGGCCCAGGTCGGCCAGGGACGGTGCAGGCCCGCCGCGCCCACCTCGCCCGCGTAGAGGCCCACGCCCAGGTCGGGGTCGGGCACCTCGAAAGCCACTTCGCCCACGGCGTCCAGCACGCGGCGCACGGCGGGCAGGATGACGCTCATGGGTTCGTCGGTGAAGCTCAGGCTCAAAGCGGCAGCGCCCAGCCTTTTTGCTCACCCTCGCGCAAGATGCCGTCCAGCGCCGCTTGCGACAGCCCGTAGCCACGGCGAATGCGGGCGTGCAGCTCGTCTATCAGCGGCTGCTGCCTGGCCGCCTGGGCGTCGATGCGGCTCATCAGAGCACACGACAACGAGGCCGACTGCGCGGTGCGTTTCTCGCCCTTCGTCTCGGCGCTGAGCATTCGGGTCAGGCCCTCGTCCTGGGTCTGCTCGGCAATGGAGAGTTGCCCGCGCATGGTGTGCGTCCAGATGGCGCGGCGCTGGGGTTCGGACAGGCCGAAGTTACGCACCACGGGCGCGGGCGCGGCCAGGGCCAGGTCAGCCGCCACGCCGCCCAGGGTGAGGGCCAGGAGGAAGGGCTTGAGCATGGGCGCAGTGTAGTGCGGGGGCAGCCCTCAATACCCCCGGTGCTTGACCGCCGCTCCCTCGCGTTCCAGCCACTCGGTCACGGCTCCTACCGCCGCCTTGACTCCTGGCGTGATAATCGGGCCGCCGAATTTGGCGAGGC
>NZ_JAUNHK010000088.1:0-5199 GCF_030523985.1 Deinococcus sp. | reverse complement strand
CCTACCGCCGCCTTGACTCCTGGCGTGATAATCGGGCCGCCGAATTTGGCGAGGCGCACCAGATGCGTGCCGTCTTCGCGCTCGGTGATGCCGACCAGCACCTCCTGCGTCAGGTCGCCCTCTACGACGTGGGCCAGCGCCACCCAGCCGCCGCGCCGCAAGGTCACGTAGAGGTCGAGCAGCACCACCGTCCAGTGGGGGCCGCGCACCGTCTGTTTCTGGAAGGCTTGAGGCGCGAAGTCGGCGGGCAGGGTCAGCACGGCGTGGGGCACGTTGGGGTCACTCTCCAGGTAGGGGGCGAAGGGCAAGAAGGCGGCGGGGGTCGGCGCAATCGGCACGAAGCGGGCGTGGTTGGCCCCCAGCCCCAGGTCGCGCCACTTGAGGGCGTACTTGGTTTCCAGTGCGGCAGTGGGCGGTTCGGTACGCTCCACCCGCATGACGCCGCTGGCCTCGGCCTGGGCGCAAGCGAATTCAAAATATTCGTCGTGGTCGGTGGTCAGCAGCACCGCGCCGCCCGATTTGAGGCGACTGGCGGCCTGCCGAAAAAACGGCACGCGCAGCAGGCGGTGATCTTCGTGGCCCGCCTTGGGCCAGGGGTCAGGGAAATTGACGACGATGGCGTCCAGACTTGCGGGTGGAATCACCCCCGGCAGCAGCACTTCGGCGGGCAGCTTGGTCAGGATGGCGTTGTCCAGCCCCGCGTCCTTCAGGCGGCGGTGGGCCTTGAGCAGCGACGTGCCGCTGATTTCTACGCCCAGATAGTTGGGCGCTTCGGCAAAAGTGCGGGCGTAGTGGGGCCAGAATCGGCCATCGCCAAAGCCGATTTCCAGCACCCAGGGCCGCGTGGGGGTTTGGGGGTACAGGCGGGCGGGGTCGTCGGGAAAACGAAAGTCTCCGAGGCGATAAATCATGCCAGTTCTCCAGCGAGGCGGGCGGCGTCCTGCAAGACCGAGGCGTAGGTATGTTCGCCCGGAGTGCAGCGGCCCAGCATCCGCACCCGCTCCAGCCTGTTTACGCGAAAGCCGTCCAGTTCACTCGGCGCAGGTGTCAGAAAACGCACCGCGTAGTCGGGCGCACCCTCGGCAGCGGCGGCAGTCTGCTCCGCGCCCACCAGCCACACGCCGCTCATGGTCAGGTCGTCCGCCAGAAAATCGTAGGCGACTTCGGACAATCGGCCCGCGTCCTCCATCGTGTCGCCAATCAGCAGGCGGCCCTTGAGAAACGCGCCGACAGCGAGAACCACCGTTCGGGCGTGCAGTTGCGGGCCTTCCCAGGTGGACAGCGTGACTTGCTCCTCTGTCTCGTCCAGCGCCGTCACGCAGCTTTGCAGCAGGTGAATGCCGCTCGTTCCCTCAATTTCAGCCTTGAGCAGACGGTGGAACGTCCAGCCGTCCACATCGGGGGCCATTTGCGCGGCAACTTTGGCAAACACGCTCTCAGGCGGAAAACCTGCGCCCTCAATCGTCGGCTGGTAGAGGTTGCCGAGGGTGTCCAGCGCCTGCGACACCAGCAGCACGTCCCGGCCCGCGTGGGCCAGTCGCCAGGCCAGTTCAGTGCCCGCAAGTCCCGCGCCGACCACCGCCACGTCGTACAGATGCCCCGGCTGCGGCTGGCTGCGGGGCGAAGAAGGGCCGAAAATGGGAGGGCCTTGGGTCATCGGGGAGGAGTTTAGCGAAAGGCAACAGCTTCAAGACGAGAAAGTCTGAAGCCGCACCTCTATTTCGGACGTTAATTTGGGGTCAAGCCGTAATCCCAGCTCTGTTTGCAGTGTTTTGACCCATTGCCAAGCAGCCGCGTAATTCTGAGCGAGGTTATCCAAGCTCCCCGCAGTCGCAGCGTACCGTTCCAGCGATTCCTGGCTAAGCTCCCGTTCTGCCAAGCGCGCAGGGGTCAGCCAGTGCTGCGTCGCTCGTTCCTGAAGTCGTGCCAGCCGCAACAGGGCACCCCTTACCCATCCCAGCAGCTCCAGAGCGCGAATCCGCTCGCCTCGCGCCAACACGTTGAGGCCAAAGCACAACCAGCCGACGAGTCGGTCAAAAATAAGCTGAGCGTCCACATCCTCTGTCGGGGGAATCTGTGCCGTCATCTGTGCCAGCAGCCGGGCCAGGCGACCATCGGCATCCTTGACCAGCATCCGCTCGGGGAACAGGTTCTCGTTGGCCCAGTCCAGAATTTGCTCCAAGTCATCCACGTGTTTGCTATGCAGTTCGACCCGTAGCAGCCCACTCAGCACAAAATTCGGTGTGCCGAAGTCGTTTACAAAAGCGTGCAGAATTCGCCAGGGCGTCCCACTGAGCACTTCCCGCAACCACTTCTCCGCGTCCACAGGTTCCTCACTCCAGCAGTAATATTCGGCGTCGCTGAACTCGTCGGCGGTCCCTTGCGTCAGGCTGCCATACGCGAGAGCATAGGCGAGGTGCGGGTCACGTTGCAGCGCACTCCTGAGGTGAGTGTCGAGTTGCCAGAGGGAGCACATGACCCGATTGTAGACAGACCTCACCCCCTTCCTATGCTCAACTCCGGCTACGCCTACCCCTCCCACATCCAGCGCGGCGGTCTCAGCGTGCTGGACTACCTGACCCGCGAGTTTCGCCACTCTCCCCGCGAAGTCTGGGCGGCGCGGCTCTCGGCAGGTGAGGTGGAGGTGGACGGCGTGACCGTCACGGGCGGCGAAACGCTGCGGGCAGGGCAACGGCTGGTGTGGCACCGCCCGCCCTGGCAGGAACCCGAGGTGCCGCTCCATTTCGAGGTGCTGTACGAGGACGCCGACCTGCTCGCGGTGTCCAAGCCCTCTGGACTGCCGACCATGCCAGGCGGTGGCTTTCTGGAACACACGCTGCTGATGGGGGTGCGCCAGCGTTGGCCCACGGCCTCACCGCTGCACCGTCTGGGACGGGGGACTTCGGGGCTGGTGGTGTTCTCGCTGACGCGGGAAGCGGGGGCCGCCCTACTGCGCGACTGGCGCGAACACCGCATTCGCAAGATTTACCGTGCGCTGAGCGCGGGCCGGGCCGAGCAGGACGAGTACGACATCACCGCGCCGATTGGCCCCGTGGGGCACGCCAAACTGGGCGAAGTGTTCGCGGCAACTTCGGGGGGCAAACCCGCCCGCTCACTGGCCCGCGTGCTGGAACGCCGCCCCGACACAACGCTTTTTGAAGTAGAGATTTTCACGGGCAGGCCGCATCAGATTCGCATTCATCTGGCGTCGGTGGGATTGCCGCTCGCGGGCGACCCGCTGTATCTGTCGGGCGGAATTGCTCGCCCAGACGCGCTGCCGGGCGACCTGGGCTACCTGCTGCACGCCCACACGCTGGGGCTGACGCATCCCCGCACGGGTGAGCAGCTCAGCTTGGAAGCCCCGCCGCCTCTCCCACTGCGGCACGTGACGGGCTGACAACTTTTGAGGCCCCTTTTGCTAGGGTGGGCCGGATATGCCGAAAATCATCGCCATCACGTCCGAAAAAGGTGGCGTGGGCAAGAGCACCCTCGCTGTCCACCTCGCCGGAGCCTGCCACGAACGCGGCCTTGCCATCGCCCTCATCGACGAAGACGGGCGGGTGGGCAGTGCGCTGCGCTGGGCAGGCCGGGGAGAAGGTGGACTGGGCTTTCCCGTGCTGGACGCCGACGAAGTCAAACCCAAGAAACTGGCCGACCTGGACGCCGTCATCATCGACACCGAGGGCCGTCCCAAACGCAAGGAACTGCGCGAACTCGCCGGGCGGGCCGACCTGATTCTGGTGCCCAGCGGCGTGTCGGCCCTGGAACTGGAATCCACCCGCGAACTGCTCGATTTCTTCGAGGACGAGGACGCCGCCCGCAAGGTGCGCGTGGTGCTGACCCGCGTGCCCCCGACCGGGCAGGCTGCCGAGCAGACCCGCGACGACCTGCGCGACGACGGCTGGACGGTCTGCAATACCCCGGTGCGCCACTACGCCGCCTACCAGAAGGCCGCCGAAGCCGGAACCCTGTGCCGCGACGTGCGCGACCCCCGCGCCGAAGCCGCCTGGGACGATATCCTGCGCCTGTCGCGCGAGGTGATTTGATGGGCCGATTCGACTATCTGGACGGCAAGAAAAAGACCAAGCCCACCAAGAAAACCCCCGCCCCCGACGGCAGGCACAAGGGCGAAACGGGCGAACGGGTCGAACCCGTGTATGTCCGTAAGGAAACCGTGCGGGCGGTGTGGCGCGAGGTGAAAAAAGACGGCGGCGAAAGCGTCAGCGAACTGGTCGAGGATTTGCTGCTGCGCTGGTTGCGCGAACGGGCCTGAATCCCTGACCCTTTCCATCTCTTACCCTGTAGGGCATGCCCCTCACAGGCCGATTTGCCCCCAGTCCCACCGGAGCCATGCACCTCGGCAATGCCCGCACCGCGCTGCTGGCGTGGCTTCATTCGCGGGCGCTGGGGGCGCGGCATCTCCTGCGTTTTGAAGACCTGGACACCGGGCGGGTGCGCGACTGGGCCTACGACCTGACCCGGCGCGACCTGGAATGGCTGGGCCTCGACTGGGACGCCGAGTTCCGGCAGTCGGAGCGGTTGGAAGTGTATGCCGCCGTGCTGCCGCGTCTGGAGACCTACGCCTGCACCTGTACCCGCAAGGAAATCGTGGCCGCCGTGCAGGACAGTGCCGGAGCGCCGCACGGGGCCGAACTGGTCTATCCCGGCCTGTGCCGCCACCAGCCGCCGCAACCGGGCCGCCCCGCTGCTCAGCGTTGGCAGGTGCCGGAGCGCGAAATCTGCGTCACCGACGCCCTGACCCACGAGCGGCTGTGTCAGTTCCTGCCGACAGAGGTGGGCGACTTTGTGCTGCGGCGCAACGACGGCGTGTACGCCTACCACTTCGCGGTGGTGGTGGACGACGCGCTGATGGGCGTCACCGACGTGGTGCGCGGGCAAGACCTCTGGACAGCCACGCCAAGGCAAGTCGCCCTGCAACAGACCCTGGGGGTGCCCAGCCCCCGCTACCTGCATGTGCCCCTGATGACCGATTTTCGCGGCGAACGGCTCGCCAAGCGCGGTGGAGCCGCTCCCCTCAGCCAGTGGCGCGAACAGGGGGCCAGCCCGCACAGACTGCTGGCGGCGCTGGCGCACTCGCTGCCCTGGCCCGCATTTCAGGCTGTGCCGTCCGAAGTGCGGGCCAGCGAGTTGGTCGAGGTGTGGCGTGAGGAGATTTTGCCCAGCCTTAACTACCTCGAA
>NZ_JAUNHK010000087.1 GCF_030523985.1 Deinococcus sp. | reverse complement strand
TTAAGCAGAAATTCAAACATTCTTCTCCTGTCTTTTGACCACACTGGCGATGACGTCAGGACCCAAGGAAGAACGGCGGCGGTTCAGTTGCTCCTCTTCTGGCCGCGCAGCCTCGTGGGCATCGACGACTCCTGATTCATCCGGACAAGGCGCAGAGTGTTCAGGGCGGGTTTTCTCGTTCATGGATGTCCCTCGTTCGGCTGTTGTTGGGCCTGGAAGAATGTTGCTGACGTTTGGAACCGAAGAGGAGAATATCCAGCGCTCACGTCGGCAAGTTGTGCGAACGGTTTATCGACGCATCATCGGGAAGGGCGTCACGGTTGGGGATTGACCCGGTGAGCCCTGAAGCCGCCCCCTTCTGGCCTACACTGACGGCCTGATGCTGGAGCGTTCCTCTTGAATCCGGTGGCGGCTGGCCTGCTGTCGGCCCTGACCTACGGCGTGGGCGATTTTCTGGCGGGGCTGGCAAGTCGGCGCGATTCGCCGCTGCGGGTGGTGGCGCTCACCCATCCGCTGAGTGCGCTGGCGCTGCTGGGTTTGGCGTTTTTGCTGGGTCAGCCTGTTCCGCCCGCCGCCGACCTGCTGTGGGGCATGGGCGCGGGACTGGTGGGGCTGGTCTCGGTGCTGGCCTTCTACCGTGCCCTGGCGTTGGGGCCGATGGGCGCGGTGTCGGTGGGCACAGGGGCGCTCTCGGCGGTGGTGCCCGTGGTGGTCGGCCTGCTGGCGGGCGAAAGCCTGAGCGCACTGGGTTGGCTGGGCGCGGCGGGTGTGCTGGTGGGCACGGCGCTGCTCAGTTTTCAGCCCGGCGACCGGGGGCAGGGCAGCGGCGTCCCGCTGGGGCTGCTGGCGGGCCTGGGGTTCGGGTTCTTCTTCGTGCTGCTGGGACAGGCCGAGTCCCCCGGCGTGCTGTGGACGCTGGCGGCGGCGCGGGTGGCGAGTTCGGCGGTCATCGTGCCGCTCACGGCCCGGCGGCTGGGCCTGAAACCGGAACATCCGCGCCTGATTCTGGCGTCTTTTCCCGGCGACATGCTGGGCAACCTGTTTTACCTGTTGGCCGTGCAGGGGGGCGGGCTGGCAATCGGGGCGCTGCTGTCGAGCCTCTACCCGGCCTTCACCACCCTGATGGCGGTCATGGTGCTGCGTGAGCACCTGCGCCTGCCCCAGTGGGTCGGCGTGGCCTTCGCGCTGGCGGGGGCGCTGCTGCTGTCTGGGCGCTGAGTCGAATTACCCGCGTTCGCGTTCGCGCAGCACCAACTGAATCAGGCCCAGCAGCACCAGTTCGTCGTCCTGGGCGGGGCTGGGGCGCAGTTCCTCGACCTGAAAGCGGCGGGACAGAAAACTGCGTTTCTTGTGGACGCGGTAGGCCGCCGTGCCCGCCGAGTCGCTGACGGTAAACGTCGGATTCACGAAATAGTCGAAGCCCATCGCCACGAAGTCGCCCACGAAGGGAATGGCGTCTACGGCCCCTTCCACCAGGCTCAGCCAGGGCTGGTCGTCGCGGATGACGAAGCGCACCTCGCCCTGTGGCCCCAGCAGTTCGTATCCGGCGGCCCAGAGGGTGCGCATCCCCTGCGCTTGCAGGGCGCCCACCACGCTGCCGTCAGTGCGGCGGATGCGGCGTTTGGCTTTCCAGTCCAGGGCGCCCGCCATGAATCCTTCCGCCTTCATGCCGTGGGTCTGGCGCTGACGCGACGAATCGGTGTAGACCTTGACCTCGTCGCGCACACTGAAGGTCTTCTCGCGGACGTAGGCCAGCAGCCGCCCCTGCGCGTCGTGAACCTGCAACTCGGTGAAGATGCTGAACTTGAATTCCAGCGTCAGGGGAAACTGAAGGGGGGACATGCCGCTGTTACGGGGTCAGGGCGCGGCAGGTTCCCTGGGACGGGGTCAGGGCGCGGCAGGTTCCCACAGGTCAAAGCGGGTGCCCACCTTCACGTCCTGTCCCTGCGCCCAGACCTGCGCGGGCTGGGGCTTTTTGGCTTCGGGCTGCACGGTGCGAATCAGGACGGCTCCGCTGCCACAGGCGACGGTCAGCCCCTCGGGGCCGCTGCCGAGAATCTGGCCCGGCTGACCTTGCCCTGCGCCCACGCTCAGCCCGGCGAGCTTGAGCCGTTTGCCCCCGAAAAAAGCGGTGGTCTGGGGCCACGCCGCCACGCCCCGGTAGCGGTCCACCACCGCCTGCGCCGGATCCTGCCAGCGCACGAAGCCGTCTTCCTTGACCAGCATGGGGGCGTGCGTGGCCTGCGCCTCGTCCTGGGGCTGGGGCCGCAGCGCATCCAGGTCATGCAGCGCCCGCACGATCAGCCCGGCGGCCTGAGTGCTGAGGGCTTCGGAAAGTTCCAGACTCGTCCACTCGGGCGCAATCGGTAACGGCTCCTGAAGCAGAATCGGCCCGGTGTCCATACCTTCGTCGGTCTGCATGATGGTCGTGCCCGTCACGCTTTCGCCGCCGATCAAGGCCCACTGAATCGGCGCGGCCCCCCGGTAGCGCGGCAGCAGGCTGGTGTGCGTGTTCAGAAAGCCGTAGCGCGGGATTTGCAGCACACTGGCGGGCAAAATCTTGCCGTAGGCGCAGGTCACGGCCACGTCTGCGCCGGAGTCGCGCAAAGTGGCGGCGAACTCGGCGTTGCCCCGCAGTTTTTTCGGCTGGGCCAGCGGCAAGCCCAGTTCGGCGGCGCGGGCGGCGACGGGCGGCGGCGTCAGCTTCAGGCCGCGTCCGACAGGTTTATCGGGTTGCGCGACGACCAGCACCACTTCAAACTCGGCGCGGATGGCCTCCAGCACGGGCAGCGCGAAGGCGGGCGACCCGAAAAAGGCGACCTTGGGCAGGCGGCTCAAAGGGTCTCCCGCAGGTGCGCCGTGCTGTTCCAGTGCGCCAGATGCGACAGGAAGTTCTTGGACGCCTGCTGAATCTTGAGCAGCTCGCGGCGGTGGTCTTCGGTGACCACGGCGGGCAAGTGGTCGAGAAACAGCTTGCCGTCGAGGTGGTCGGTTTCGTGCTGAAACACGCGGGCGAGGTAGTCCTCGGCTTCCAGGGTGCGCTGAACGCCGTCCAGGTCGGTATACGTCACCGATACCCGGCGCATCCGGGGCACGCCTTCTTCGTAGATGCCGGGAATGCTCAGGCAGCCTTCCTGATAGCTCTTGTCCTTTTTCTTGTCGAGCGCCTTCACGACGGGGTTGAGCATCACGTATTCACGCAGCACCCGCGAACGCAGCGGCTTTTCCTGGCCCTCGTTTTCTTCCTCGTCGTCGGCGTACTCGACCGCCACGAACAGCCGCACCGGGAGGCCGATTTGCGGCGCGGCGATGCCCACGCCCCGTTCCTCGAACATGGTTTCGAGCATGGTGTCGGCCACTTCGCGCACGGTCTGGGGCGCAAAACCGGGCACTTGCAGCGTGTCGGTCGGGGAAAGCGGCTTGGCCTTGCGGCGCAGCACCGGGTCACCATAAAGGCGCATGGGATAGACGCGGGGCTTGCCGCCGAAGGTCAGCGGTGATTCGGTGGCGGGCGTTTCGGCAGAGTCGGGCGCAGTCACAATGCCGCAGTTTAGTGCAGCGGCCCCGAAGCGGTTTTGTCACCTGCTGGAGGGCTTCATCGCCGACTGGAAAAAGTCGCACTGACTCGCGCCGCCACTGCCCGTATGCTGGGCGGTATGTCCACCTTGCGCGTCGCCGCCGCTGCCTATCCGGTCAGCTTTCTGACTTCCTGGGACGAATACGCCGCCAAACTCTCGCGCTGGGTGGGGGACGCGGCGGCGCAGGGGGCCGAACTGCTCGTCTTTCCCGAGTACGCGCCGCTGGAACTCGTCAGCCTGCTGCCCGCCGAACTGCACCACGACATCATCGGGATGCGTCCGGCTTTACAGGCTTTGCTGCCGGACTTTCTGGCCCTGCACGAGCGGCTGGCGCGGGAGCACGGGCTGACCATCGTGGCGGGCAGCCTGCCACAGGCGCAGGGGGCGGGCTATGTCAACCGCGCCCACGTCTTCGGGCCGCAGGGACCGCTGGGCCATCAGGACAAGCTGCTGATGACGCGCTTCGAGGCCGAGGAATGGCACATTGACCCCGGTGCGGGTGTGAAGGTCTTCGAAGCGAACGGCGTCAAATTCGGCATCGCCATCTGTTACGACTCGGAGTTTCCGCATCTTGCTCAGGCCCAGGCTGGGCAGGGCGCGGAACTGCTGGTCGTGCCGAGTTTCACGTCCTCGCGGGCCGGGTTCACGCGGGTACGGGTGGGCAGCATGGCCCGCGCCCTGGAAAACCAGTGTTACGCCCTGCACGCGCCGCTGCTGGCCGACGCGCCGTGGAGCTACGCCATCGAGGACGCGGTGGGCGAAGCGGGCCTCTACGCCCCCGCCGACCTGGGGCTGCCCGAAGACGGCGTGGTGGCGCGGGGCGAGTGGAATGCCCCCGGCTGGCTGGTGCACTCGCTGGACTTCACCCTGACCCGGCGGGTGCGCGAGGACGGGCATGTTCTGAACTGGCGTGACCGGGTGGCGGCGCTGGAACGCGTCACGGGGAAGCGGGCGTGACCGGAGGCGCGACGGCAGTGGTGCGGGTGCTGCGGCCCACCGAGGCTTCGGCGTATTTCGCGGTGCGGCTGGCGCTGCTCAAATCCGATCCACTGGCGTATGTCACCACCGCCGAGGAATGGGCCGGGCGGCGGCTGGCGACGGTGGCCGAGCGCCTGACCCCCGGCGACCATCACATGACCTACGGCGCTTATCTGGCGGGCGAACTGGTCGGCATCCTGACCCTGACCCGCGAAACCCGCCCGGCCCTGCGTCACCGCGCCGAAATCGTGGGGGTCGGCGTGTTGCCCCAGGCCCGTGGTCAGGGCTGCGCCGACGCGCTGATGCGGGCCGCCATTTCCCAGGTGCGCCGCTGGGAAGGGGTCGAACACATCGAACTCGCCGTGACCGACACCCAGCACGCCGCCCTGCGCCTCTACGAACGCTGGGGCTTCGTGACCTGGGGCGTGCAGCCGGGGGCCGTCGCCAGTGCGGACGGGGGGCGGCACGCGCTGCACCACATGACCCTGCGACTTTGAAACTGGGCAGCCCTGACGAGGTTCCTCAGCGCCGTTCCGAGCGCCACAGCAGCGCCAGTCCCGCCACCACCGCAATCAGGTCGGGGGCGTAGGCGGCGACCACCGGGGGCAGCCCGCCGTTTTCACCCATGATGCGAAACACGCTCCAGGTGGCGTAGTAGGCAAAGGCCAGCAAGATGGCCCAGGTAAAGCCCAGGTTCAGCCCACCCCGGAAGGAAAAGACCGCGAGGCTGACGGCGAAAAAGCTCAGCGCCAGGGCCGCCAGCGGTTCGGCGATCTTGCGGTGCAGCGCCGTGAATTCGGCGGGAGCGGGGACGCCCTGCTGCCGGTAGGCCTGGGTGCGGTTCCACAGGTCGCGCAGCGGCTGGTTGATGATGCCGGCCTGCTCGGTGCTGCTGCGTTCCTGCTTGGCGAAACTGGCCTGCACGTCCTGCACGGGGAGGCGGCCCGTCCTGAAGGTCAGCACCGTCACCGGGCGGGCGTTCTGGTAGGTCACGCGCTGCCCGTCGCGCAGTTCCAGCACGTTGCTGCCGGGGGTCAGCGTGCCCGACTGCGCCGTGATGACCTCGCGGGGAGCTTGCCCGGGCTGCATCACCACGATTCGCAGGTCGCGCAGTTCGCCGCCTGCGCCCACGCTGCCCACGCTGATGGCGCGGCCCAGCGCGTCGGTCAGCACCAAGCTCTGCCCGCTGGCGTCGGTGGCCCCCAGGCCCGCTACACGCGGGTTGTCGAACACGATTTGCTGCTGCACCTTAAGCGACTCCGAGTACGCTTTGGGCCGCAAGCCTTCGCCGATCAGAAACGACAGCGCCGCCACGCCCAGCGCCAGCGTCAGCACCGGGCGCATCAGTTGGGTGACCGGAATACCGCCCGCCAGCGCCCCCTTGATTTCCGAATCCGAGGCGAGGCGCGACAGGCCCAGCAGCGTGGCGAACATCAGCCCGATGGGCAGGGCGCGGGCCAGGGCTTCGGGCACGGTCAGCGCCAGCAGCCGCGCCACCAGCACCGGACTGGCTCCCTTGGCGAGCAGCGGCCCGATGACTTCTTCCAGGCCCGCCAGCAGAAACAGCAGGATGACCACCGCCAGCGCCCCCAGCAGCGGCGGCAAAATCTCGGACAGCACGTAGCGCTCGAAAAGTTTCATCGGTTCACCCGCCAGGCCAGCCCCAGGCCCAGGGCCACAAAAATCAGGCTGGGAATCCAGGCCGCCAGTGTGGGGTCGAGTGCTCCGGCGCGGGCGAGCTGCGGCATCGTGATCCACACGGCATAAAAACCTGCGATAAACACGATGACCGCCGCCATCGCCGCCGCCTGGTTACGCACCAGCAGTCCCAGCGCTGCCGCCGCCAGCGCGAAGGCGATGGGCGTGAAGGGGTCGGCGTAGCGCGAGGCGAGCTGGTAGGTGTAGTCCCGCCGTCCCTCGCGGGTCAGGGCGGTGCCCGCCAGCGTGCGGCGCAACTCGGCGGTGCTGATTTTCTTGGGGTCGGCGGGTGGGGGTTGCAGGGCATCGCGCTGCGGCAGCACCACCGCGCCCGCCACCTGCTGCGGGTGCTGCCCGGCTTTGGTCACCCAGGGCGAATCCAGCGTCCAGGTCTGCGCAGTGGCGTCCCAGGTGCCCGAGTTGGCGGTGTAGACCGCGCCGTCGCGCTGCACCATCACCCCGCCGAGCTGCGCCGCCCTGTGCGGCTGTGCGGCAGCGTTCGGCGCAGCCGAGGTGTCCAGGCCAGTCACCCGCCCGGCGTAGTACAGCGCTCCCGGCGGCGCGTAGGTGTAGTTGTCGCGGCTGGGAATGGGGGCCGACATGCCGAAGATGCCGTACCAAGTCTTGTCCCACTTGTCCAGGCCCGCCGGAACCACCGTGCCCGCATTCCAGAAAGCCACCACTCCCACCAGCGCGAAAGGCAGCAGCAGTGGCAGGGCCAGCGAAAGGGGCCGCACGCCCGCCGCCAAGCTCGCCTTGAGTTCCGAGTCCTTTTGCAGCCGCGACAGCCCCAGCAAGATGGCGAACGGCACCGCCAGCACCAGCGAACGGTTGACGATGCTGGGCAAAATGGCGATGAAGGCGGCTCCGGCTTCGGCGGCGCTGGCGTGGTAGCTGAGCGCCTTGCCCACCGTACTGCTGAGGGTGTCGGCCATTTGCAGGGCGAACATCAGCGCCAAGCCTGCCCCGTACATCTTCAGGACTTCTCGCAGGACATAACGCGGCAGGATGGACGGCACGGGCCAGATTCTAGCGGGCGACTCCATGAGGATCAGGAAAAGCCCTGACACAATGGGGGCCATGACCGCACCGGCCTCCCTGCCCCCCGAACCGCTGCCCCGCCTCCGCGAATTTGGCGTCTACATCGGGCGCTTCGAGCCGCCGCATCAGGCGCACCTGCTGGTGATGCAAGGGGCGTTGCAGAGTGTTCAGACCTTGATCGTGGTCATCGGCTCGGCACGGGCGGCCCGCAACACCAAAAATCCCTTCACGGCCCAGGAGAGGCAGGACGTCATTCTGGCGATGCTGGCCGAGGTCGGGGTGGAGGCCGGGCGGCTGCGGTTCGTGCAGGTGCGCGACTTCTTCTACAACGAGTCGCTGTGGCTCTCGCAGGTGCAGGGCGGCGTGGCGGCCCACACGGGGGGCAGCCGTGACGTGGCGCTGGTCGGGCACATCAAGGACGAGAGCAGCTACTACCTGCGCTCCTTTCCGGCCTGGGAATTTCTGCCGACGCATGTGGTCAGCCCGCTGAGTGCGACCGATGTTCGCAAGGCGTACTTCGAGGACCGCTTGGAGGACGTGCGCGGCATGGTGCCGCCCGCCGTCCACGCCTTTCTGGACGCGTTTCGCCAGACGCCCGACTACGCCGAACTGCGGGCCGAGTACGACTATCTGCGCGAGTACCGCGCCGCGTGGCAGGCGTCCCCGGCCCCGCCCGTGTTCGTGGCGGCGGACGCGGTGGTCACGCGCAGCGGGCATGTCCTGACCGTGCGCCGCGCCGCCCGCCCCGGACGCGGCCTGCTGGCGCTGCCCGGCGACCTGCTGGAATTCGGGGAAACGCTGCTGGCCTGCGCCGTTCGCAGCGTGCGCCAGGAAACCGGACTGCCCGCCGAGCACGACCTGACGGCGGCCCTCCGCGCCCAGACGGTCTTCGACTACCCTGACCGCAGTCAGCGCGGGCGCACGGTCACGCAGGCGTTTCACTTCGACCTGGGGCTGGGGGCACTGCCCGGCCTGCACCCCGCCGCCGACGCCGCCGAAGCGTTCTGGCTTCCCTTCAACGAGGCGCTGGGGCGGCCCGACCTCTTTTTCGAGGACCACCACGCCATCATCGAGCACTTCTTGATGCGGGGGTAGGGGCCACCCGTCAGTCTCCGATTCTGATGCGGCGGTAGAGCGCCTGCACGAAGCACCACGCGCCATAGCAGAGGGTGCCCAGCGCGACGACGGCGAGCAGTGCGCTGCCCTGGTCGTGCAGCCAGTTGAGGATGCCCGCCGTGTCGCGCACGCCGCTGGCACTCCCCTTCCAGGCGGCGAGCAGCAGGAAAACGCCCACCGCTCCGAGCACCACGCCCCGCGCCGCGATGCCCGCCTGCCCGACGCGCCTCACCGTTTCGGCGTGGCGGGCGGCGAAGTCGTGCAGGGCAATGCGCTTCATGAACTTGCCGCTGACAGCGTTGGCGACCTGCACCCCGCCGACGACCAGCATCACCAGTCCGGCCAGGCCCAGCAAGACTTGACCGCCGGGCCAGTCGAGCACCTGCCAGGCGAGGTCCTTCTGGGTGCTGCCGCCCGCCGTGACCGCCGCTTGGGTGGCGAGGCGGTAGGCAAAGTACGCCACCCCGAAGTTGGTCAGCCCGCTCACGGCGTACCCGGCCCGCTTGAGCAGGCCCTTGGGCCCGTTGCCCTGCTCCTCGGGGTCGAGCAGTGCCCGCAGCAGTTGCCACAGCGCGTAGCCCAGCAGCCCGACCACCAGCAGCCAGATGAGCAGCCCGCCCAGCGGCAGGTCGTGGATGCGGGTCAGGGCGCCCTGAGAATCGGTGACCTGACCACTTCGTCCCAGTGCCAGATTGAGTGCCAGCAGGCCGATGGTGCCGTAGACCACGCCCTTGCTGGCATAGCCGAAACGGGCCAGCGCCTCCAGACCCGGCGCGGCGTGGCGTACACCCTGCTCCACGCTTTCCTGAACGCTCTGCGTGGCCCCTTGCACCGCTTGGGCTCCGGCGTCACGCAGCTCAGTGCCGACTTCCTTCAGATTTGCCATTTGCCCCAGTGTGCCTGCCGCGCCGCCGCGCCGGGTGTCAGGTGGCTTCAGGGAAAGGTGATGATTTTGCCTGTACCTGACCGTTACTCTCTGGGAGATGACCCCAACTCAAGACGACAAGCAGTGGCAGGCCCTCACCGCGCACTGGCAGGAACTGGCCGACCTGGGCGGCATCGGGTCGCTGCTGGGCTGGGACCAGAGCACCTTTTTGCCCGCCGGAGCCGCCGAGGGCCGTTCGCGTCAGCAAAGTCTGCTCGCTGGTCTGCATCACGCCCGCGCCACCGATGCCGAGTACGGCAAGCAACTCGACGCCGCCGCCGGGCGCAGCGACCTCTCGCCCGAACAGGCCCGCATGGTGGCGGTCGCCCGGCAGGATTTCGAGAAGGCCACCCGCCTGCCCGCCGCCCTGGTGCGCGACCTCAGCGGACACCTGGGCCAGAGCTACAGCGCCTGGACCGAGGCGCGGCCCGCAGGCGACTTCGGGCGGATGGTGCCGTACCTCGAAAAGACGCTCGACCTGAGCCTGCAAGCTGCGAGCTACTTTCCCGAATTTGCCGACCCGATGGACTACTACATCAACGAGTCCGACGAGGGCATGACCGCCGAGCAGGTCGGGCAGGTCTTTGCTGAATTGCGGGGGGCGCTGGTGCCGCTGGCCGACGCCGTGATTGCCGCCGGAGCGCCACGCACCGACTTCCTGGCGCGGGGCTTTGACCAGAACAAACAACTGGCTTTCGGAGAGCGGGTCATCCGCGACTATGGCTACGACTTCACGCGGGGCCGCCAGGACCTCACGCATCACCCCTTCATGACGCGGCTGGGCGGGCACGATGTCCGCATTACCACGCGGGTCAAGGAAAACGACCCTACCGAGGCGCTGTATTCCACGCTGCACGAGGCTGGGCACGCCCTTTACGAACAGGGCGTGGACGAGGCGTTCCTGGGCACGCCGCTGGGCGGGGGCGTCAGCGCGGGTGTCCACGAGAGCCAGTCGCGGCTGTGGGAAAACCTGGTGGGCCGCTCGCGGGCGTTCTGGGCGGCCTACTTCGGAGACTGGCGCGACACCTTCCCGGAGCAACTGAGGGACGTGACCGAGGAGGAGATGCACCGCGCCGTCAACACCGTTTCGCGCTCGCTGATTCGCACCGACGCCGACGAACTGACCTACAACCTGCACGTCATCACCCGCTTTGAGCTGGAACGTGACCTGCTCTCGGGCAAGCTGGCGGTGCGTGACCTGAACGACGCCTGGCACGCCGCCTACGAGCAGAACCTGGGCCTACGGGCCCCCAGCGACACCGACGGGGCGCTACAAGACGTTCACTGGTACTTCGGCACCATCGGCGGGGCGTTTCAGGGCTACACCCTCGGCAACGTGTTGAGCGCCCAGTTCTACGCCGCTGCCGAGGCCGCCAACCCCGGCCTGGAGGCGGACATTGCCTGCAAGGACTTCTCGCGCCTGCGCTCCTGGCTGACCGAAAACGTGTACCGACATGGCCGCCTCTATACCCCCAGCGACCTGGTGGAGCGGGCGACGGGGCAGGCCCTCAGCGCCGCGCCATACCTCAAGTACCTGCGCGAGAAATACGGGGCGCTGTACGGGGTATGAGTCTGACCGCCTGAC
>NZ_JAUNHK010000086.1 GCF_030523985.1 Deinococcus sp. | reverse complement strand
TTCGCCCCGTTCGGGCAGCAGCGACAGCACGCGGGACAGCAGTTCGGGACGCATGGGGCGAGTGTAACGGACGGCGCGGGGGGCGGTGGCGGCTCACCCACAAGGCCTTCGGCCCGTTCACCCTCGCTTCACGGAAGAAAACCCACCCTTGGCCTTGACATGCCCGTGACGGATTGCTCGAAAGCTGTCGGCAGGAGGTCAAGCATGAAACAGCGAGAGGCAGTCGTTCTTTTTCTGGCCGCTCTCCTGGGTTCGCAGGCTTCGGCCCAGACCACCCGTTTAGAGACCTACCCTTCCGACACTTTCACGACCGCCGAGGGCACCTTCAACCTGCCGTTCGAGATAGGCAAGGTGAAAGTGACCGGCGACAACGGTCAGTTCGAGAAGGCGCGCGCCGTGACCAAGCCCTATGTGGACTACATGCAGGGCATTGTCAACGCGTATACCGGCAGGGAGAGAGAATGCTTCAATGGCGATTTCTTCTTCATGCCGGGGGCCACCGAAAGTGCTTTCCGGGCTTCCGAACAAGCCTTTCACAAGACCCTGACGGTCAGCGGCTTCAAGGGAAGCGACGGGTCAGGAAAATACGTCACCAAGAAGGCCATTCCCGCCAAGACCCTGAGTCAGAATCTGACAGGCAGCTTCTACATCTACAAACCCGTCTACGCCGCCAAGGGGAAGACCGCCGAGGCGCAGTATGTCCTCGGATTTTTCTTCGACAAGAACCTCAAGCAGGGCAGCATGATCAGCTGTCACTTCTTCGACCAGTGAACGAGGCCCCTGTCCGCTAGGGCCCTGACAAGGAAACGGCGCTGCTGCGGACGCTGTTTTTTCGGTTTTCAGTCCTGGGCTGTGGCCTGTGTCAGCGCTTCTTCGATGCCTTTGCCACGCCAGCCCGTTTCCACGTTTTGCACTTCGCCGCCCTCCCAGCGCAGGTGGGCACCGACGACCGAGCCGCCCGCGATGGCGAGGGCCGCCGCCTGCAACTCACGCGGAGCCGCCGGACACAGCCGCGCGGCGGCCTGGGCCAGGGCCGGGGCCAGGGGCAGGGGAGGACGGGTGACACGCACGCGGGCAGGCAGGTTCATGAGGCTTAGCCTAGCAAGGGGGTGGCCCCAGACCCGCCGAAATGTGCTGTTCTGAGCCTATGTTCAAACAGCTTATCTTCGCCTCCATGCTCGTCGGCTCTACGGCGGCGGCCCAAGCTCTCCCGGCTTTGCAGGCGCCGCAGGGGTTCAAGGTGGGCCTCTTCGCCGAAGGCTTCTCGCAGCCGCGTTTCATGACCCTCTCGCCGACGGGAGATGTCTTCCTGAGCGACTCGCGGGCCGGGACGGTGCTGATTTTGCCCGACAGGAACGGCGACGGACGTGCCGACCGCACCCTCACCTACGCTTCGGGCCTGAACCAACCGCATGGCCTCGCCTTTCACGGCGGTTATCTGTATGTCGCCAACACCGACGGCGTGGTGCGCTTTGCCTACAAGCCGGGCGACACCCGCGCCGGAGCGCCGGAAAAAATCATCAGCCTGCCCGCCGGGGGCCATTGGAGCCGCACCATCGTCTTCGGGCCGGACGGCAAGCTGTATGTCTCGACGGGCAGCACCTGCAACGTCTGCGAGGAAAACGACGCCCGCCGCGCCGCCGTGTGGGTTTACGACGCCGACGGCAAAAATGGCAAGCCTTACGCCACGGGCCTACGCAACGCGGTGGGGCTGGAATGGTTTGGCGGTACGCTCTACGCCAGCAACAACGGGCGCGACCAGCTCGGCGACGACCTGCCGCCTGAAGGGTTTTTCAAGCTCGGGGCGGGCGGTTTTTACGGCTGGCCCTACTGCTACACCACCCAGGCCGGGCAGCCGCAGGTCTGGGACCGCGATTTCGGCAAGAAGGACGCCGCCACCTGCCGCCGCGCCACGCCCGCCTTTGCCCTGACCACCGCCCACGCCGCGCCGCTGGGCATCGCCTTTTACACGGGCAAGACCTTTCCGGCGGCCTATCGGGGACAACTGTTCGCCGCGCTGCACGGCAGTTGGAACCGTTCTGAAAAGAGTGGCTACAAGGTGATTACCATTGACCCCAAGACGGGCAAGGTCAGTGATTTCCTGACAGGATTCCTGAGCGGGCAGACGACGCTGGGCCGCCCGGTCGACCTTCAGGTGATGCCTGACGGCGCCCTGCTGCTCACCGACGACGGCGAGGGCCGGGTGTGGCGGGTGCAGTACACCGGACGCTGACGCTTATCCCAACGGCCCCGATATTCCAGTCGCCTTCACGCTGCTGCCTCCAGTCTTCAAAAGCGCGCTAGACTACAGGATGTGTTTATTGCCGTCATGCTGGACTGCGCGCTTTTGCCGGGCGTGTGGGTGAAGCCTTGAAGCTCAGTCGTCTGCCGCACGGTTTCGCGCTCGACACGGCGGCCCAGGGGCTGGCGCTGCGCCGGGAAGCCGTGCAGGACATCACTCTGGCCTGGACGGCTCAGGGGTGGCGGGCCAGTGCCGCTGTGCTGGACGGCGGCCAGACCTTTCAGGCGATGGCCGAACTGACCGCGCCCCCCGAGCCGCGCCTGCTGGATTCGTCCTGCACCTGCGGGCGGCACCGCTGCCGTCATGTGGCGGCGCTGGTGCTGTCCACCGACCCGCCCGAGGGCCAGTCGCCCAGTCAGCCGCAGGCGGCCCAGCCGGTCGCGGCGGCTCCAGTCACCGAGGCGCTCGACCCCCGGCTCAAGCAGTGGCTGGCGGGGTTTGAAAGCGAACCCGACAACAGCAGCGGGCGCGGGCGGCAGTACGAACTGCGCTATGTACTGCGGGTACAGTCGGTCAGCCTGCAAGGGGGTCTGCCGGGCCAAAGTCGCCGCGCCGTGCTGGACGTGCAGCGCGTGCCGATGAAGGGCGGCGTCCCCAACCTCAGCGCCCCCGAACCCTACCCGCTGGCCCGCAAGGTGGGCGCGTGGCCCAGTTTCGTGCAGCGTGATTCGGACGCCCTGGAGCTGCTCAGTGTCTCGACCCGTCCCGCCCATGTGTCGGGGCGCTGGAACGACCCTCTGTACGCGCTGGTGGACCACCCCGCCACCGGGCTGCTGATCGGCACGTTACTCGACACCGGGCGGCTGTGCTGGGACGACGTGAGCGCTCCGCTGCGCCGCGCAGACAAGGTACGCGCTCAGCCCGCCTGGGTCACCGACGAAAGCGGTTTGCAATCGCCCGCGCTGGAACTCGAAGGCACGGATGACGCAGACGTGGCGCGGGTGTCGCAGGTGGTGCTGCCGCTGGGCCGACCCTGGGTGGTGGACACGGCGGCGCTCACGCTGGCCCCGGTCGAGGTGCCGGGGTCGCCCGCGCTGCTCGCCCGCTTTTTGACTGGCCCTAGTGTGCCGCCCGCGCAGGCTCCGGCGGTGGCCCAGGCCATGACCGCCGCCGCCCTCCCGATTCCTGCGCCGCTGACCGTCGGCACGCGCCAGGAGCGGCTGCCCTACACGCCCCGGCTGCACCTCAGCGGGCGCACGCTGACCTATCAAGACCTCTGGAATGGCGCGGGCCGCACCGAGAATTTCGCCGTCGCCGAGTTGCGCCCGGCTTACGGTGGGCACGAGTTGCGCGGGCCGACGACGGGCAAAGTCGTGACGGTGCTGAGCGAACAGACCGTCTTGCAGGTGCCCCGGCAGCGGGCCGCCGAGCAGCGGGCCGAACGTGCCTTCAAAGACCAGGGCTTCGTGCCGCTGGGTCAGGCTTTTCCCGAATACCTCTTTCCCGAAGCTGCGCAGGAGTTCTACACCCTGGGCGACGAAGAAGCCTGGCTGGAATTCATGCAGGAGGGCCGCGAGGCGCTGGAACGGCAGGGCATCGAACTCGTCATCCACCCCGATTTCCCGCTGCATTTTGCCGAGGTGGACGACTGGTACGGCGAGGCGCAGGAAGGCGGCGGCTGGTTCACGCTCGACCTGGGCATCGTGGTGGGGGGGCAGCGCATCAGCCTGCTGCCCGTGTTGGCGAACCTGATTGCCGCGCAGCCCGAACTGTTTACCCCAGGTGCGCTGGCGGAACTTGACGACGACGAACTGATTTTTGCTGCGCTAGACGACGGGCGCAAAGTGCCGCTGCCCGCTGGACGGGTGCGCTCCATTCTGGGCGTGCTGGTCGAACTGCACCTGCGCGAGTTGCCCCCTGGCCCGCTGCGGCTGCCTCTCTTGGACGCTGCCCGCCTCGCGGAACTGGAAAGCGCCCTGCAAGCCCGCTGGGTGGGCGCGGAGAAACTGCTCGACCTGGGCAAACGCCTGCGCGACTTCGGCGGTATTCGGGAGGTCGCGCCGCCTGCGGGCCTGCACGCCGAAATGCGGCCTTATCAGCTTCAGGGCCTCGCGTGGCTGCAATTTCTGCGCGAGTACGAACTGGGCGGGATTTTGGCGGACGATATGGGGCTGGGCAAAGCGCAGCCGCTGGACGCCAAAGTCTTGACCCCGCTGGGCTGGCGCGAAATGGGCCAGTTGCAGGTCGGGGACTATGTGATAGGCCAAAGTGGACAGCCGACGCAGATTGTCGGGGTCTATCCGCAGGGCGAGCGGCCCATCTACCGCCTGACCCTGACCGACGGGGCGACGGTGGAGGCCGACGAGGAACACCTCTGGCACGTCAACACGCCCGTTCGCAAGCGGCGCGGCCTGCCTGGGCGCACGTTGACCACCGCCCAGATTGCCGCCGACCTTCAGGACGCGGCGGGCAACCTCAAGCACTATTTGCCGCTGGTGGAGGCGGTGCAGTGGCCCGAACGCAAGCTGCCGCTCGACCCCTACACGCTGGGGGCACTGCTGGGAGAGGAAGCTGCTGACGCTGAACTGGTGACTACTGGATACGCGGCGGTCAACTCTGCCCTCCACCTTCAACCCTCTACGGCCCAGTTCTCGGCTTCAATGCGCGGCAATCCTGAACAACAGCAGATGCTGCGGCAACTCGGCCTCCACGGCAAGAGCGGGCGCGACAAGTTCATTCCGCCTGACTACCTGTTGGGCAGTCCTGAGCAACGGCTGGCGCTGCTGCAAGGCTTGCTGGACACCGATGGGCACGCGGGCGCAGTGGTGGAATACGTCAGCGTCTCTGAACATCTGGCGCGGGGCGTGGTGGAACTGGTGCAGTCCCTCGGCGGCGTGGCCCGCATTCGTCAGAAGGCCACGTCCCATACCTACGGCGGCGAGAAGAAGAGTGGCACCGCTTGGCGCGTCAGGCTCAAGCTGCCGCCTCACCTGGAGCCTTTCCGCTTGAGCAGCAAACGGGCCGCCTACCGTCCCCCGACCAAATACCCGCCCACACGCGGCATCAAGGCGGTGGAGTTCGTGGGCCACAAGCCCGCGCAGTGCATCGCTGTGGCGGCGGCTGACCACCTTTATGTCACCGAGGGCTATGTCGTCACCCACAACACCCTCCAAACCCTTGCCCACATCCTCAAGGAGAAGGAAGAGGGCCGCGCCGACCTCCCCACGCTGGTCATCGCGCCCACCTCGGTCATCGGCAACTGGCAGGCCGAGGCCGCCAAGTTCACGCCAGGGCTGCGGGTGCTGCTGCTGCACGGCAAGGACAGACACGCCGATTTCGACCAGATTCCGCAGGCCGACGTGGTGCTGACCACCTACCCGCTGCTCCCCCGCGACATCGACGAGTTGCGCCGTTTTCAGTACCACTTGGTCATTCTGGACGAGGCGCAGAACATCAAGAACAACAAGACGGCGGCGGCAAAAGCGGCGGGCAGTCTGGACGCTCGGCACCGACTGGCACTGACGGGGACGCCTCTGGAAAACCACTTGGGCGAACTCTGGTCACAGTTCAATTTCCTCGCGCCGGGGCTGCTGCACGACGAAAAGACCTTCCAGAAGCTCTACCGCACCCCGATTGAGAAAAGGGGCGATACGGCGCGGCAGGCCGCCTTGTCTGCCCGCGTGCGCCCCTTCATTCTGCGGCGCGAAAAGCGCGACGTGGCCCGCGAATTGCCGCCCAAAACCGAAATTCCGGTGCGGGTGACGCTGGAAGGCGATCAGCGCGACCTCTACGAAACCGTGCGCGTCACCATGCAAAGCCGCGTGCGCGAGGAATTGGCGGCGCGGGGGCTGGCCCGCTCGACCATCGCCATTCTGGACGCGCTACTCAAGCTGCGGCAGGCCGTCACCGACCCCCGACTGGTCAAGCTGGACGCCGCCCGCACCGTGGAAAGCAACGCCAAACTCGACTGGCTGGAAGGCAACCTCCCGCAGATGGTGGAAGAGGGCCGCCGCGTGCTGATTTTCTCCGGGTTTGCTACGCTGCTGGGCCACTTGGAAGAAACCTTGCAGCGCGAAAAGATTCCCTATTCCAAAATCACCGGGCAGACCAAGGACCGTCAGAAGCAGATTGACGCCTTCCAGAACGGCGAAACGCATGTCTTCCTGATTACGCTCAAGGCGGGGGGCGTGGGCCTGAACCTGACCGCCGCCGACACCGTCATTCACTACGACCCCTGGTGGAACCCCGCCGCCGAAGACCAGGCCACCGACCGCGCCTACCGCATCGGACAGGACAAACCCGTGTTTGTGTACAAGCTCATCGCGGCGGGCAGCGTGGAGGAGCGCATCCTGGACTTGCAGGCGCGGAAAGCGGCGCTGGCTCGCGGGGTACTGGACGGCGGCCTGACCGATGCCACCCAGCTGACCGTGCAGGATTTGGACCGACTCTTCGCTCCGCTGGAACTGGGAGAGGGCGCGGCAGACGAGGAGAGTGAACTGGTGGAGGGCTGAAGGCCTTCAGGGTTGTCCGATGCCCCGGCCCCGCATTTCTCCACTCCCCAGCAGCCCGGCAGTGAACTCTCCGAAAGGTGAGTTGACCCGCGCCCAGGCGATCGCCCCCGCCACGTCGTAGGCCACGGCACGAAATTCCACGTTCCAGTGCGGCCCCCGCCTTTCCAGCAGCGTCCAGCGGGCGCGGGGGTCGCCGTCCACCTGGTCGCTGACCGCGCCGCCGTTGACCACCAGCGTGTCACCCACCCGGGTCGCGCCAGGGCGGTGGGTGTGGCCACACAGCACGACTTCGGCCCCCAGCGGCCTCACCATCTGGCGCAGCTCGCGGGGGTCACGGCTGCGGTAGAAGCCGCCGTCGCCTTCCGGTTGCCAGACCCACAGCAGGCTCTCCCAAGCACTGTCCGGCGTGCCGTGACAGATGAACAGGCCGTCCTGTTGCCAGGTCAGCGGCAAAGCGGCGAGGCGCTGGCGGGTTCCCATGTCCACCTGGGTTTCCAACCACGCCCCGATGTGCTGGGAAAGCGGCGTCCGTCGTCCGCCGGGCCACCACTTTTCCTCGTTGTTGCCGCGCACTTCTACAGCCCCCAGTTCGGCCTGAAGCGCGGCGGCGCGGGCGGGGTCGGCGCTGCCCTCTATCTGGTCGCCCAGGTTTACGACGAGGTCGGGTGCGGCGGCTCTGATTTCTCTTAAAACAGCCTCCAATGCGTAGGCATTGCCATGAACATCCGAAATCACCGCCACTCTCACCCGCGCAGGCTAGCGCCCCGGCATGACGCAAAAGAAAAATTGTACGGTTAAATACATATATTTACCGACCGGTAAGTAAAATTGAGCCATGAAATCAAGGCAAGTACGGTGCTTGCCTTGCCTGCATTCCTTCCCACCAAGGAGAACCTGGCATGACCCCTATGTTGACCATCGCTATCGTTGCCATGACCACTGCCCTCATCTCCTACACCATCGGCGTGTGGGGCGAAAAACGCGCCGGAACCATCGAGCCCGTGCATCTTGCGGCCTTCTGGTTTGGTCTAATTTGTGACACTGCGGGCACCGAAATGATGCGCCGCATCGCCGAATCGGGCGGTACCCCCGGCGGTTTCGGCCTGCACGCCATTCTGGGCGCTCTGGCCCTGGTCCTGATGGCGATTCATGCGGTCTGGGCCACCGTGACCTACCTCAAGCAGAACCCCACTACCTTGCAAACCTTCCACCGCTTCAGCCTGAGCGTGTGGGGCCTGTGGCTGCTGCCCTACGTAGGCGGCCTGATTCTGGCAAACATGAAGTAAAAAACAGAGCCGTGCGGGAAAGGTCGCTGGGAGAAGGCCTTTCCTGCACGGCGTTTAGTGTGTTTGGAGCAGGTTGGACGGAATTGCACCGCCGTCACCCAGCGGTTGCTGGGCATCTTGCTGACTAGAAGAAACCTGCGTCGCGGGAAAGCCCAGTGGCTCACCCGTCTGAAAGATTATCCGTGTAGGCCGCCTGCCACATGCGCCAGATGGCGGAGTGGGGGGTACGCCGGATAAGGGAGGGGGCGGGTATGCTGGCGGGGTGACCCCTTCGCACCCCAGGCAATGCGCCGCGACCCTGCTCCAGGATGAAGCCGGGCGCATTCTTTTCATTCGCCAGAGCTACGGGAGACACTTCTGGGGATTCGCGGGCGGTGTGGTGGACAGCGCTGAAACCCCGCTGCAAGCTGCGGTGCGCGAGGTTAAGGAGGAAGTGGGGCTGGAGGTCAACCTCACAGGGATGATCGGCTGCTACCTGCTGACGGGCGGGGGTTGGCCTGACATTCAGGCGTATGTTTTTGTGGGAGAAAGCCACGGGACGGCGCTGCAACTTGACCCAGCCGAGGTGAGTGAGGCTGTGTGGCTTCCGCCTGAACACGCCCCGGATTTTCTCTTGCCCGATGTGGAGGCTGCGTTGCATGACTGGATGGGGGGACGAATGGGCGTCGTTCGCAACGTGACGCGCCGCTTCGCTTTGGCTGACTGGCTTTCACCTTTGCCCTGAGCCGCGTCGGGCAGCTTGGAGTGCTTAGGGCAGAGCAGGACGGAAATAGAGTTGACGTGCTTTCTCCCGCGAGCCATTGCGCTCGAAAACGCGGCGCATGGCATGATTTTCGGCCTCGGTGCGGCCCACATGCCATCCGAACTCCTGGGCGGCACGGGCCAGCAGATGCGCGTGCAAGCGTGTACCGGAGCCTTGGCTGCGCTTGGCTTCGCGTACGCCGATCAGGTCAATGCTGGCCCAGTCGGGACGACCACTGGGGCCGACTGCACCCAGTGCGGTGGGGTTTCCTGTCTCGTCCAGTAGAGCCACCAAGCGCCAGCTTTCGCCCAATTCCAAGTCGGCCTGTCCCAGTTCTGCCGCTAGAGCGCGAATGTCGGGACGCTCCAGCAGTTCTGCACCGCCTTCCAAGGCATTTGGGGCCAGTGTCCAACGGCGGGCGCTGAGGTCTGTTTCGTAAACCACTTGTTCGTCATCCAGTGTCCAGCCTGCAGCCAGGGCGGGAGCCGCGTCGGGCGGCGTATGGCCGCTGTCGAGCAAGAGAGTGCGCTCTGGAGCCAGTTCCAGCAGAGCGGCAAAGAACTGCTGGCGGGCAGAGGAGGCCGTGTCGGAGCGGGTTTGAATCAGCAGCGGAATGAAGGACTGAGGTGCCAGGGTGGCCACGCCCTCTACTCCCCGTTCAGAGCGCAGAATCACAAACTGGTCGGGACTGGCCTTGCCGTCAGCGACCCGCTGCAAAAAACGTTCCAGACGGGCCTGAACCTCGGCGGGGTCGGGATGCAGGACAAAGGCATCGGGAAGGGTGGCGAGCGTAGCGCGTTTAACGATTGAAGGAATCAAGGTGACCTCTCATGAGGTTTACTGGAGCGGACAGCCTGTCCTCATTCCATTTCTATGCTCAGGAGGCGCTTATTCCTCTGTACTCAGCACCGCCAGGAACGCTTCCTGCGGCACTTCCACCGTGCCGAACTGCTTCATGCGGGCGCGGCCCTTTTTCTGCTTTTCCAGCAGCTTCTTCTTACGGCTGATGTCGCCGCCGTAACACTTGGACAGCACGTCTTTGCGGTAGGCCTTCACCGTGGCGCGGGCGATGATCTTGCCGCCAATCACGGCCTGCACGGGGACGGGGAACAGCTGACGCGGAATGACTTCGGCCATCTTGTCCACGATTTTGCGGCCCAGCGAGTAGGTCTTGGTCTCGTGGACGATGACGGCGAGCGCGTCAATCACCTCGTTGTTCACCATGATGTCCACTTTGCGCAGGTCGCCCTCGCGGTAGCCGATTTGCTCGTAATCCATGCTGGCGTAGCCGCGTGAAATGGACTTGAGGCGGTCATGGAAATCGTACAGAATCTCGGCGAACGGCACCTCGTAGAGCAGCTCCACGCGCTTGCCGATGTAGTTCATCGTCTGCATGGAGCCGCGCCGCTCCTGCAACAGCTGCATGACTGGCCCCACATAATCTTCGGGCAGCATCACCGAGAGCTTGATGTACGGCTCCTCTACGTTTGCGATACGGTCACGGGTGGGAAATTCGGCGGGGTTTTGCGTCTCGAAAATCTCGCCGTTGGTCAGCGTGACGCGGTAAACCACGGCGGGCGCGGTGGCGATCAGGTCGAGGTCGTACTCGCGCTCCAGACGCTCCTGAATGATTTCGGCGTGCAGCAGCCCCAGGAAGCCGCAACGAAAGCCGAAGCCCAGCGCCTCGGAGGTTTCGGGTTCAAACGAGAAGGCCGCGTCGTTGAGCTTCAGCTTTTCCAGTGCCTCGCGCAGCTTGCGGTAGTCCTCGGTGTCGGTGGGGTAGAGGCCGCTGAACACCACGGGTTGCGCGGGCTTGAAGCCGGGGAACGGCTCGGCGGTCTGCACTTCGCGCCCGGTGATGGTGTCGCCCACCTGGGCGTCGTGGATGTCCTTGATGCTGGCGGCAATCCAGCCCACCTCGCCCGCGCCCAGCGTCTGCCCCACCACCAGACCGGGGCTGAAGGTGCCCACCTTGTCCACTTCAAAGTTTTTGCCCGCGTTCATGAGCCGGATGCCGTCTTTGGGCTTCATGGAGCCTTCCAGCACGCGCACGAACAGAATCACGCCCTGGTACGCATCGAAAAACGAGTCGAAAATCAGGGCCTTGAGAGGCGCTTCGGGGTCGCCACTGGGCGCGGGAATGCGCTCTACGATGGCTTCTAGAATGTCGGGAATGCCGATGCCCGTCTTGCCCGAAGCCAGCACCGCGTCGTCGGCGGGAATGCCAATCACTTCTTCCAGTTCGCGGGCGGCTCCTTCTGGGTCGGCGGCGGGCAGGTCAATTTTGTTGATGACGGGGACAATTTCCAAGTTGTTGTCGATGGCGAGGTAAGCATTCACGATGGTCTGCGCTTCCACGCCCTGCGAGGCGTCCACCAGCAGCAGCACGCCCTCACAAGCCGCGAGGCTGCGCGAGACTTCGTAGTTGAAATCC
>NZ_JAUNHK010000085.1 GCF_030523985.1 Deinococcus sp. | reverse complement strand
GCCCTCAGCCCTTCGCCCTCTCAGGCAGGCAAGCGCCGCTCGGCAAAGATGGCCTGGGCGCTGAGGTCGCCAGCGACTTTGACATATTCGCCGCTGACTTCCAGTTCCCAGCTTCCGCGCTCGTCGGCCCATTCGGTGTCCAGAATGTGGAAGAAGTGGGCGCGGTGGGTGTCGTCCAGCACGGGCGCGATGACTTCCACGCGGCGGTCGAGGTTGCGGCTCATCCAGTCGGCGCTGCCGAAGTAGACCTCGGGCTGCCCACCGTTGGCGAACGCGTAGATGCGGGCGTGTTCCAGATAGCGTCCCAGCAGGCTATGCACGCGGATGTTTTCGGAAAGGCCGGGCACACCGGGACGCAGGCAGCACACGCCGCGAATCACCATGTCAATCTTGACACCTGCCTGCGAAGCGCGGTACAGCGCCTCAATCATGCCGGGGTCGGTCAGCGAGTTGAACTTGAGCCGCGCCCAGGCTTCGCGTCCGGCCTGCGCGTTCTCCATTTCGCGCTCCAGCAGGGCTTCAAAGCCTCTGCGGGCCGTATCGGGGGCGACCAGCAGGTGCGAGTATTCGGCTTCGGCGTATCCGGTCAGGTGGTTGAACAGTTCGCCCACGTCGGCCCCCAGTTCGGCGTCGGCGGACAGCACGCTGAGGTCGGTGTACAGGCGGGCGGTCTTGGGGTTGTAGTTGCCCGTGCCGATGTGGACGTAGCGCCGCAGCCCGCCTTCTTCGCGCCGCACGACCAGCGTGACCTTGGCGTGGGTCTTGAGTCCGGTGATGCCGTACACCACATGCGCCCCGGCGCGTTCGAGTTTGCGGGCCGAGGAAATGTTGCGCTGCTCGTCGAAGCGGGCCTTGAGTTCAATCATGGCGACCACTTGCTTGCCCTTTTCGGCGGCGGTACGCAGCGCCCCCAGCAGCCTTGGATCGTCGCCCGTGCGGTAGAGCGTCTGCTTGATGGCGAGCACCTGCGGGTCTTGCGCGGCTTCTTCCAGAAAGTTCAGGACGTTGACGAACGAGTCGTAGGGATGGTGCAGCACCACGTCGCCCTGGCGCAGCGTTTCGAAAATGCCGTTTTCGTCTTCGTCGAGGTCGGACGCTGCCGGGGTGAAGTCGGGGAAGGACAGGTCGGGCCGCTTGACGGGCAAGCCCATCAGGTCAGCCGTACCGAGCGGCCCCTGAAGCAGGAAGATGTCGGCGGGGTTCAGGCGCAGTTTTTCTTGCAGCAGGCCCAGGATTTCCTGCGGCATTCCCTCCACCATTTCCAGGCGCACAGCAGAGCCGAAGCGGCGGCGGCGCAGCCCGTCCTCAATGGTCGCCAGCAGGTCTTCGGCCTCTTCTTCCTCGAACTCGTAGTCGGTGTTGCGGGTCACGCGGAAGACATGGCACGCCAGCACCTTGCGGCCCTTGAACAGGTCGCCGATGAACTCGGCAATCACGTCTTCGAGCAGCAGCAACTGGTCGCCCACCGCCACCACGCGGGGCAGCACGCCCACCGGAACCTTGACGCGGGCAAAGTCGGGGGTTTCGCCCTTTTTGGTCTTGAGCAGCACGCCCAGGTTCAGGCTGAGGTTGCTCATGTAGGGAAAGGGATGGCTGGGGTCAACGATCAGCGGGGTCAGCACGGGCTGAATCTGCGCCAGATAATGCTCGCGCAGTTGCGCCCGCTCGCTCTTGCTGAGGCTGGAGACCTGCCCCATCTTGACGCCCTGGGCCGCTAGCTCTTTCAGAATCTGCCGGGTCGCGCTTTCTATTTCGCGCAGCATGACGTGGGTACGCTCACGCACCAGCTTCAGCGTTTCGCGGGGCAGCAGTCCGTCGGGGCCGGGGGTCTGCACGCCCGCCGCAATCTGGCGGTGAATGCCCGCCACGCGCACCATGAAAAATTCGTCGAGGTTGCTGCCGCAAATCGCCGCGTATTTCAGGCGTTCCAGCAGCGGGTTACGCTCGTCGCGGGCTTCATTCAGCACCCGCTCGTTGAAAGCCAGCCACGACAGTTCGCGGTTCAGGAAGCGGCTTTCGGGGTTCGCCACCGTGGTCTGGGTGTGGGGCTGCGTCCCGGCATTCGCGGAACGAGCGCCCTTCTGAGCGCTCTTTTTGGCGGTGGGGTTGTTGACCGCTGCAGTGGTCGGGGAAAGGTCTTCGGACACGGTGTTCACTCCTTGAGATGTACCCCGGCGCTGTAAGGCCGAAGTCAGGGCGAGGTCAGGACAGGGATTTCAACCGATCAGGATACGGGATGACGGCCCCTCGGTGGCCCGGCCATCAGCCGCGTTTCAGGCCAGAGGGTCAGAATGGGCCCATGCCTCTTTCCTTCCTCGCTGCCCCCCTGCTGTCGTTGGCCCTGGGTGGAGCCGCCGCGCCCGCTCTGGAGCGCACCACCTGGACGCTGACTTCGCCTGCCCCTCAATCGTCGGGCATCCCGTCGCCTACCCTGCCGTCACCCACCCTGCAACTCAATGGCTCCAAGGTCAGCGGCTTTGCGGGTTGCAATCAGTATCAGGCGACGGTGCGGCGTCAGGGCGGGCGCCTGAGCATCGGTCAGCTCTCCCTGACCCGCCGCCTCTGCGAACCCGCCCGGATGAAACTGGAACAGGGCTTGATTGAGTCGCTGGGCCACGTCAAAAGTTACCAGCAGTCCGGCCAGACCCTCACCCTCATCGGCGGCAAGCAACGTCTGGTCTTTCGCGCCGCGCCCACAGGAGGCTCCATGACGCCCATTTCCAGCCCTGACCTGAACCCTGCCGCCGCTGCTGGCGAGTGGAAAGTCGTCTCGCTCCAGGTCGGCGGCGCGGTGCCTGTGCCTGCTGCGGCCCAATTGACCCTTCAGGCCAACGGCAACGGCCTGAGCCTCGCCGGGATACTGGACTGCAACCGAATCACGGCGCAGGGCACGCTCGGCGGCGAACGACTGACGTTCACCCAGTACGCCACCACGCGGATGCTGTGCGAGAACATGCAGGGCGAGCGGGCGCTGGGCAAATTGCTGGGTGCGCCCGTGCAGGTCAGCGTGCAGGGCGAGCAGATGACCTGGAAAAACAGCCTCGGTGAACTAACCTTGCGCCGCGTGACCCCGACGCCCGCCACCGTCAGCGCCGCACAGCTCAGCGGGCGCACCTTTACCCTGCTCAGTAACGGCAGCCAGAAGCTTGTCACCGATACCCCGCTCACCCTCACCTTCGCGGGCGGACGGGTCGGCGGCTCCGACGGCTGCAACCATTTCGGAGCGGCCTACGCCATCGGCAAGGGCGGCGAACTGCGACTGACTGGCCCGCTGACTTCCACGCTGGTCGCTTGCACGCAGGAAACGCCCGACCTGACCGGATTGCTGGGCGCACGACCCAGACTGACGCTGAGCGGCAAAACGCTGACGCTGAGCAGCGGGGGCGTGGACTGGGTGTTTGAGGAGAAGTAACGGTCACAAGCGGCAAGGTGGAAAGGTCGGGGAGCGTGCCCTCCCACCTTTCCACCTTGTTCTTCCATTGCACAACGCTGAACGCTTGGACGCCGACAGCTTTTAGCAGGGAGCTTTCTGGCGTTTCCACGTTCGACGTTTCCACGGCTAGCCGCCATGCTTTTCTCGGCGGCTAACTTTACACCCGTTTGAACAGCAAAGCCGCGTTCTGCCCGCCGAAAGCAAACGAGTTGCTCAGCGCGTACTCCACCTGCTTCTCGCGTGCGCCTTCGGGGATGTAGTCCAGCGTGAGTTCGGGGTCTTCGTCGCCCGCGAGGTTGATGGTGGGGGGCAGGATGCCGTCCTTGAGGGCCTGCGCCACCGCAATCGCCTCAATCGCGCCCGCCGCGCCCAGCAGGTGCCCGGTCATGGATTTGGTGGAACTGACCGCCAGCGCCCCCGCATGCTCGCCAAACACATGCTGGATGCCCTGCGTTTCGTGCAGGTCGTTGAAGTGGGTGCTGGTGCCGTGCGCGTTGATGTAGCCGACCTGTTCGGGGTTGACGCCCGCCGTCCGCAGCGCCATTTTCATGGCAAGTTGTGCGCCTGCGCCCTCCGGGGCGGGCATGGTGATGTGGTGCGCGTCGGCGCTCACGCCAAAGCCCACGACCTCGGCGTAGATGGTCGCGCCGCGCTTCACGGCATGTTCGTATTCTTCCAGTACGACCACGCCCGCGCCCTCGCCCATCACGAAACCGTCACGCGATTTGGCAAACGGGCGGCTGGCCCGCGTGGGGTCGTCGTTGCGGGTGGACAGCGCCTTCATGTTGGAAAACCCCCCCACCGCCATTTGCGTGACCGAGGCTTCCGCGCCGCCCGCCAGCATCACGTCTGCGAGGCCCAGTTGAATGTAGCGGGCCGCCTCACCGATAGACCCCGTGCCTGTGGCGCAAGCGGTGACCACGGTGCTGCTCGGCCCCATCGCGCCGAACTTCATGGCAACGTGGCCCGTAGCCATGTTCGCAATCTGCATGGGGATAAACATGGGCGAAATGCGCCCTGGGCCGCGCTCTACGTTCACGCGGGCCTGGTCTTCAAAGGTTTTCATGCCGCCGATGCCGCTGCCGACCAGCGTGCCCGTGCGTTCGCCGCGTAGAGCCTCGCGGTCAAGGCCGCTGTCCTGCACCGCCAGTTCCGCCGCCACCAGCGCCAGTTGCACGTAGCGGTCGAGTTTGCGGGCTTCACGGGGGTCGAGCCAGGGGTCGAGGGCTTCGTTGACTTGGCCCGCGATTTTGCTGGCCGTATCGGCAGGATCGAAGTGGGTAATCGGGCCGATGCCGCTTTTGCCTGCGCGTTGGGCCTCGGCGTAGGCGGCGGCGCCGATGCCGATAGGGGTCACGGGGCCGAGGCCCGTAATCACGACGCGCTTGAGTCCGGTGATGGTCATGGATGCTCCTTCGGGAGGATGTGGATTGTAGGAGGTGGGTTATAGGTAAGAAAGCGAACGATTCTACAACCCACGTCCCACAACCAAAAAAGCGAAAACACGGCTGAGTTGCCGCGCTTCCGCTCAAGCCTACAGCGCAGGCTTATCGTGGCTTATTTGTTCGCTTCGACGTAGTCCACAGCCGCTTGCACGGTGCGGATGGTTTCAGCGGCTTCGTCGGGAATGGTCACGCCGAACTTGTCTTCCAGACCCATGATGAGTTCCACGGTTTCCAGGCTGTCTGCGCCGAGGTCTTCCACAAAACGGGCTTCGGGGGTCACCTTGTCCGCGTCCACGCCGAGCTTTTCCACAATCACTTCTTTCACGTCATCAAAAATCGCCATGTTGAGTACCTCCTGATACTGAAGTTTCCGTAGTCTACACGCCCTCACCGATTTGGGGCACGAAGCTGAACAGGGTTTAAGAAGAAAGCAGGGGGGCCGCCGCTCAGCCCGCGAACATGCCGCCGTCCACGCCGATGGTCTGCCCGGTGATGTAGGCCGCGCCGTCGCTGGCGAGAAAGGCCACCAGCGCCGCGACTTCTTCACCCGTGCCGAAGCGTCCCAGTGGGATGTTCGCCTGATACTGCTTCTTGGTGTCGTCGGGCAGCTTGTCGGTCATGTCCGACTCGATAAAGCCCGGCGCAATCGCGTTGACGGTGATGCCGCGAGCGCCGTATTCCTTCGCCAGCGCCTTGGTCAGCCCAATCAAGCCCGCTTTGGCGGCGACGTAGTTGGCCTGTCCGGGGTTGCCTGCGCGGGCCACCACGCTGGAAATGTTGATGATTCGCCCCGAACGCGCCTTCATCATGTGCTTGATGGCGGCGCGGGAGGCGGCAAAGGCGCTGGAAAGGTTGGTTTGCAGCACGGCGTCCCAGTCCTCGTCCTTCATGCGAATGGCGAGGCCGTCGCGGGTGATGCCTGCGTTGTTGACCAGCACGTCCAGGCGGCCCAGTTTGGCAATCACGCCCTCCACCAGTTCGCCTGCCTTGGCGGGGGCCGAGAGGTCAGCGCCAAAGACTTCGGCGGTGCCCCCTGCGGCGCGGATTTCCTCGGCCACCTGCTGCGCCTCGGCCTCGCCGCGCCCGTAGTGAACCGCCACGGCAAAGCCATCTTGCGCGAGTTTGAGGGCCATCGCACGGCCCAGACCACGGCTGGAGCCGGTCACGAGGGCCACTTTCTGGGTTTCGGTCATGCAGGGCATTCTAGACCAGCAGGCAGAACGACGACTTTCAGGAGAGCGGTATCCTTTGTCTGCCCTCCGGAGAGGAGCGCTATTTCAGCCGCTCAATTCCTTCCTGCGCCTGCTTATACCCGGGCGCGAGCTTGAGCGCCTTTTCGTAGTTCTCGCGGGCCTTGAGCTTGTCGGGGGCCAGGTCGCCCTGACCGCGTTCGTAGGACAGGCCCAGGTAGTAGGCGTATTCGGACGCGGTGCTGCTCAGCGCCACGGCGCGGGTCAGGTTGTCGCGGGCCGATTTCAGGTCGCTGCTGTCGAGGTCGAGGCGGCCCAGGTAGTAGTAGAACTCCGGGTAGCGCAGCGGGTCGAGCTTGACCGCCTGTGCCAGTTGGGTGCGGGCGGTGCTGCGGTCGCCCGCAAGGTAGCTGACCACGCCGTACTGCCCGGTGGCGTAGGCGTTGCCCGCGCCCAGTTTGGCTGCCTGCGCCGCTTCCGAGCGGGCTGCGGTGAAATTGCCGCTCAGCGCCAGCAGTTTGGCGTAGTAGGCGCGGTTGTAGGGGTCGCTGGGGTCGATGATGACCGCCTGTTGCAGCGCACTGATGGCGAGGGGAAGTTGCCCGCTGGCCCGGTACATGTCGCCCAGGTTGAACAGAATCAGGCTGTTGTCGGGGTTGAGTGCGCTGGCCTGCCGGAAGGCCTGGGTGGCCTGGGTGGGCTTGCCCTGAAGGCGGTAGATGTTGCCGCGCTCGTTATAAAGCTTGCTCTGTTCGAGGGCGCGGGCGCTTTCAGGCAGCGCTTCGACGGCTTTCTCGGCCTGACTCAGCGTGGTCAGCGCGGCGTCCAGGTTGCCCGCGACGGCGTTGCGGTCACCGCTGCCCACGAACTGCTGCTGGTAGGCCTGCGAGAGGGCCACGTACCCGCTGACATTGCTGGGGTCGAGTTGGGTCAAGCGGCGCAGGGTCTCCACCGCCGGGGTATAGAGCCGCAGCCGCGACTGCGAGCGGCCCAGGCCGAGCAACGCCGCCGCATTTTTGGGGTCGAGCTCGCTGGCGGTGCGGAAGGCCACATACGCCTGGTCGTACTTGCCCTGCTCGTAGTACATGTTGCCCACCACGACATAGTTGGCGGCGGGCGGACGGGTGGCAGGCTGAGTCGTTGCCGGGGCACTCTGGGCCGGAGCCGGCGCGGTCTGGGTCGGCGCAGTCTGGGCCTGGGCCGCTGCCGAAACCAGCAGGGCGGCACTCAGCAGGGCAAGGAAGGGACGTCGGGTCACGGGAAAACCTCCGGGAAGCGGGAAAAAAGGCGGAAACGGGAGCAAGGGGGAAAGAACGGGGACGCCGCGCCATGATACGGGGCCGGCACCCTTGCTCCGCAGAGCATGGCCCGCCGGGGTGACGACGGTCTGAAGTGCAGCGTCAGGACAGGGGAGGGGAGAGGGGGAGACGCGTTCGCCCATTATCCTGCACGGCATGAGGAGTTTCGATTCGGAGTCGGCCCACGCTGCCCCGCGCCGTCTGGGGCTGACGGGCAGCATCGGCGCAGGCAAAAGCACGGTGGCGCGGCTGCTGCGTGAGCGGGGGCTGACGGTGCTGGACGCCGACGCCGAGGCGAGAGCGGTGACCGAGCAGCCCGAGGTGCTGGCCGAACTGGAAGCGGCTTTTCCTGGCGTGGTGGTGGGCGGCACGCTCGACCGGGCAGGACTGGCGGCGCGGGTTTTTGGGGACGCGGCGCAGGTCGCCCGGCTGAACGCCATCACGCACCCCCGCGTGCGGGCGCGGATGCAGGCGCTGGAGGCCCAGGCGGTGGCCGGGGGCGCGACCTGGGTCGTTCAGGATATCCCCCTGCTGTTCGAGGGCGGCCTGGAAAAAGGCATGGACGCCGTGCTGGTCGTGGACGCGCCGCTGGAACTGCGTGTGCAGCGGGCACTGGCACGCGGCGGCCTGACCCGTGAGGACATCCTCGCCCGCGACGCCCGCCAGATGAGCGCCGAGGAAAAAAGGAAGCGGGCCACCGCTGTCCTCGACAACAGTGGCTCGCTGACCGACCTCGAAGCGCAACTCGACGCGGCGCTGGGGGGGTTGGGACTTACTTGACCTGAATCTCGACCGTGTTGATGACTTCGGCCTCGGCCCCTGGAATGGGCGTGTTGTTGCCCGTCATGGTGCGGGTCAGTTTGTCCGCCACGTCCTGCCCCTCGGCCACCTGCCCGAAGATGGTGTAGCCGCCGTTCAGGAAGGGCGTAGGCGCGAAGGTGATGAAAAACTGGCTGCCGTTGGTGTCTGGGCCAGCGTTCGCCATCGCCAGCACGCCCGCCTTGTCGAAGGTCAGGCTGCTCTTTTCGTTGGCGAACTGGTAGCCGGGGCCGCCCGTGCCCCAGACGTCACGCAGCGAAAGTTCGGCGCTCTGGGGGTCGCCCGCCTGCGCCATGAAGCCGTCAATCACACGGTGAAAGCGCGTACCGTCGTAGAAGCGGTTCAGGGCCAGGAACACGAAGTTATTGACCGCCAGCGGCGCAGCCCCCGCGTCAAGATTCACGACGATGTCGCCCTTGCTGGTCTTCAGTACGGCGCGGTAGCTCTTGGCAGGGTCAATGACCTGCTCGGCCCGGGCAAAGTTGACCTTGCGCTCGGCACTCAGCGGGGCCAGCACCGTCCAGTCGCTGGCGGTTGCCTGAGTGGTGGGGGCCGGGGCAGCCGGCGTCTGGGTCACGGTGGCGGTGGTCGCCTGGGCCTCGGTGGGGGCGGGCGTCGTGACCGGAGCTGGGGTCTGGGTCTGCGCAGCCGTCGTGGTCTGGGTGACGGGGGCCGGCTCAGGTGTGGTGGTCGGGGCCGGGGCAGCGGGTGTCTGGGTGGCCGCAGTGGTCTGGGTGACTGGCGCAGGCGTCGCCGCCGTTTCGGTCACGGTGGTCGTGGTCTGCTCGGTGGTCACGGCGGGCGTGGTCGTCGTGCTGGCAGTGGTCTGCTGCTCGTACTGCGTCACGATGCCGGGGCCTTTGAGGGGCGGCGTGGGGGTCAGCACGACTTGCTGGGTGGCGGGGGCGCAGGCCACCAGGCCCAGGCCGAGAAGGGACATCAGGGTGAACTTTTTCATACCCCTCTAGCTTAAAAGCTCGGGGCACTTAGACCATGAAGCCCGTTTGCACAGAACATTAGCCCTCATAGGCGAGCCTGACCTGAACCCCAGTTTTACAGGTCGTCCAGCGGCAGACTGGTGGTGTACTTTTCCTGCTTGACGATGATGGTGCTGTCGGTGTTGCGCACGCCGGGAATGGCCGCCAGCACGTCCACCAAAAAGCGCTGGTAGGCGTCCAGATTCGGCACGCAGACCTTGAGCAGATAGTCGGTGTCGCCCAGGCACAGGTAACATTCCAACACCTCGGGCCGTGAGCGCATCTGCTCGGCAAAGTCCTGAAAGCCCTGCTTGGTCTGCTTGTCGAGCGTCACGCGCACCATCACCATCAGGTCGCGGTTGACCAGTTTGGGATTGAGCAGCGCGACATAACGGTGGATGACGCCTTCTTCTTCCAGCCGCCGCACCCGCCGCAGCGTGGGCGCGGGCGTCAGGCCGATTTCGTCGGCCAGTTCGGTGTTGGCGATGCGGGCGTCCCTCTGCAGGATGGACAGAATCTGACGGTCGAGGCGGTCTAATTCGGGAAAGGGGCGGGCGTTAGACATTTGCCTCAAAAATAGTCTATCTGGCGCAACACTGTTGCAAACATCTGCTCAAATGGCGGCCCAAAGGCAATCCCGCGGATAGGTTGCTCTGCTACCATTGCGCCACTCCAACAAAGGTTCTGGCCCGCTGCCCTGGTCGCTGCGGGCGGTGAGGTGGCTATGCGAATAGGTGTTCCCAAAGAAATCAAGGTCAAGGAAAACCGGGTGGCGCTGACCCCTGGCGGTGTGGCGACGCTGGTGCGGCGTGGGCATCAGGTGACGGTGGAGCGCGGCGCAGGCGTGGGCAGCGGCCTGAGCGACAGCGACTACGAAAAGGCGGGCGCGACCCTCGGCACGGCGGCGGACGCCTGGGCCGCCGAAATGGTGGTCAAGGTCAAAGAGCCGATCGAGTCGGAGTACAGCTACCTGCGCGACGACCTGCTGCTCTTTACTTACCTGCACCTCGCCGCCGACAAGCCCCTGACCGACGCCCTGCTGAACGCCGGAACGACGGGCGTGGCCTACGAAACCGTGCAACTGACCGACGGCAGTCTGCCCCTGCTGACGCCCATGTCCGAAGTGGCGGGCCGCCTCAGCGTGCAGGCGGGGGCCTACCACCTGCAAAAACCGGTGGGCGGCAAAGGGGTGCTGCTCGGCGGCGTGCCAGGGGTGCAGCCGGGGCATGTGCTGATTGTCGGCGGGGGCGTGGTGGGAACCAACGCAGCGAAAATGGCGATGGGCCTGGGGGCCAAAGTTACCATCCTCGACGTGTCGCAGCGCCGCCTCGCCTACCTCGACGACGTGTTTTTCGGTCGCCTGACCACCATGATGAGCAGCGAGGCCAACCTTCGCGCCCTGCTGCCCGAAACCGACCTCCTGATCGGCGCGGTTCTCATTCCCGGCGCGAAGGCTCCGCACCTCGTCACCCGCGACATGTTGGGGCTGATGGGGGAAGGCTCGGTGATTGCCGACGTCGCCATCGACCAGGGCGGCTGCGTGGAAACCATGCACGCGACCACCCACGACGACCCGACCTATCTGGTAGACGGCATCATCCACTACGGCGTCGCCAACATGCCGGGGGCCGTGCCGCGCACGTCCACCTTTGCGCTGACCAACGCCACTTTCCCGTATGCGCTGGCCCTGGCGGAACATGGCGTAGAGGCGCTCAAGCGTGACCCGGCACTGCGGCTGGGCCTGAACACCTACCAGGGCCACGTCACCTATGCGGGCGTCGCGCAGGCGTTCGACCTGCCGAGCAAGAACGCCGCCGAACTGCTGGCCTGAAGCTGCCATCCCTCCCCGCCTGGGCCGCCTTTGCTAAGGCTCCTTTAGCGGGGATTTTCTGTCGGACGGGGACACTGCTCTACGCTGACGCCATGCCACACGAACTCAATATTCCCCATCAAATCGAACTCGCCGCCTTTCCAGAGGGCGTAGAAGTCAGCCACGAACAGGCCGCAGAGGGCGTGCTGCTGCGGGCCGAGCAGGGTGGGCGCGGCCTGGAACTCTGGCTGACCACCGAAGCCCTGAAGATGTACGGCCCCGGCCCCGCCATCAGCATGGCGCTGAGTCATCTCAAGCAGGCGGTGGAAGCTGGCTTGCCCGAAAAGGAAGACGGCGCGTATCACCGGACGGTGCTGCTGGGAGACTGATACGGGACTGAACTATTCTTCGGAGATGTCGGAAAAGCGCCGCCATCTCCTT
>NZ_JAUNHK010000006.1 GCF_030523985.1 Deinococcus sp. | reverse complement strand
GGGCGGTTTGGGTCATGGGTCTTGGGGTCTCCGGTAAGGGCGCAGTTGCAGGTGATAGCAAAAAAGCCGCCCCCAGGAGTGGGAGCAGCGGGGAGGGTGACATGCCGTCAGTCTAGCAAAAGTTTCCACCGTTCACCCTGAAGCCCATCTAGACGGCCCTTTCGAGCCAAGAATCTAGAGGAATGCCAGTCACAGCGCATTCTGCATAACATTGTCCCGAAATTTCCTGTGCTGCACGCCAATTTTCCACTCCATACTTCTGTCTTACCACCAGAATGGCGATAAACGCGTCCAGGACAGCGTTGGCCCAGTTTTGCTGGGCCAAAATCGTGATGGCTTGGGATTTCGAAAATCCCAGATTCTGCTTAATGAAGCGGTGAACAACCTCAATTCCCCACCGAGATTTCCATACCCTCAACAGCTCTGCCAGTGTATGAGTTTCTGGGAAAGTGCTGACCAGAAAAAATGGTTTCCAGACCCCCTTATCTTTACGGTAGACGATAAGGATAAAGACGTCATACTCACCCAAGCGCACAGCCAGTTTTTTGGAGCGCCAGCCCGTTTTTCCATCGTAGTGACAATGCTTATAGGTAAATATTCTCGCCAAATCCCCCAAATCCACTTTCCTGCCGTTGAAGTCCACTCTCCGATTAGATTTGATGCGTCCAAGGAAGCCTAAATTCTTGTCCTTATGGAATCTGATGGCCTCTTGGGATGAGAATTCACCGTCGGCGATGACGCCGACGAATTTTACGCCCAATTTGATGGCATTAGACACTGACGCCTTCAAGGATTCCACGGGAGATAGGTAAATGTATTCTTCCGTGGAAAGATTTTTTGATGGAGCATACTTGATTTGAATGGGGGTGGGCTGATGGCCGGGTTTCACTAGGGTCATATTTGAGAATTTGTGCGATAACTTCGTTGATTTGTGGGAGCTGGAGTAGTTGTAATCCAAGCCTTCCATTTCTTTCCCTGAGTGTAGGTTAATGACGAAGTCAAATGCCAAGTAACAGCCTTCTGGGGCATGATTTGCACGAGACTTAACTGATTCGTCGTCCCAAAGCTCGTCCTCTCTGAGGACGAGCGCAACAGTTGACTTGCCGTAAGGAGTGTACGCGGCTGCTCCGGTGACGCCGAAGTTGCGATTCAACGCACACGTGACAAGTGCAAACGCTATGCTGGACGAGCGGGATTTAGACACCTCGCAAAAATGCCGTTGTGACCGAAGAATTTAAACCCCTCGGCACAACGGCTACTTTGTGGCACAGCCTTTCTACGATTCTGGAAACTTTTGGTCTAGGCTTTCTTGCGGGCCGCTTTTGCTGCGGCTTTGGCGGCCTTGGCCTCGGCCTTCTGTTTTTCTGCCATTTCGCGGCCCATGTCCTCGACCAGTTGCGCGGTGGGGGCGTCGATCTGGCGCTGCAAGTCCATCAGGGTGGAGATGGTCAGGTTGTGCAGAATGCGCTCCATCTGCGTGCGAATCCACTTGTAGCGCACCGTGCCCTTGACCGTCAGCGTGACTTCGGTGCCGCCGGGCATCGGCTTGAAGTTCCACTGCTGCGAGAACCTTTCCAGCGGGCCGAAGGGTCTGACCGCTTCCCAGCCGCCGCGCTGCGAGGGAATCAGTTGCCCGTACTTGGCCTGAAACTTCAGCCCCAGCAGCCGCCGCACGAACCTGAAGTCCACCAGCGCGTTTTGCGCGAGCTTCTGGCCTTCGCTGCTGTAGGCCGCGCTGACCAGATTGGAGTCCCAGGCCGCCCGCCGCCGGGGTTCCAGGGCCAGACGGTAGAGCACCTCGGGACGGCCCCGCATAGGCATGGTTTGCTTGACGACGATTTCTTCCGACATTGAGGGAAAGTATAGATGCAGAGCGTGGAGGGTAGAGGGGTCAGTCCCTACACCCTCCACCCTTCACTCTCTACGTCTTACGCCTTGCCGACGCTGCCCAGTACCGTCATCTTGTGTTCGACGATTTTGCTCATCAGGTCGCGGGCGGGGCCGAACACCTTGCGGGGGTCGAATTCCTTGGGGGTGGCCTTGAGTACTTCGCGAATGCCCACGGTGCTGGCGAGGCGCAGGTCCGTATCCACGTTGACCTTGGCGATGCCGTACTGCGCGGCTTCGGTGAGGTCTTCGTCGGCGATGCCCGCCGCGTCACCGATTTCGCCGCCCGAGTCGCGCAGGCGCTGCACGATTTCGGCAGGCACGCCGCTGGAACCGTGGGCGACGAGGGGAATGCCGATCAGTTCACCGATCTTTTTGATGCGGGCCTGGTCGATGAAGGGGCGGCCCTTGCCCTTGTACGCGCCGTGGCTGGTGCCGATGGCGATGGCGAGGTAGTCCACGTCGGTCAGTTCGACGAACTTGACGGCTTCTTCGGGGTCGGTCAGGAAGGCGTCCTTTTCGTCCACGACGACGTGCTCCTCGATTCCGCCGAGGCGACCGAGTTCGGCCTCCACGCTGATGCCCATGGCGTGAGCGGCTTCGACCACGCGCTTGGTTTCGTGGACGTTTTCGTCGAACTGGTGGTGCGAGGCGTCGATCATCACCGAGGTAAAGCCCATCTTGATGGCCCTGAGCGCCGACTCGTAGGAGGAGCCGTGGTCGAGGTGCAGCGCGACGGGCACGGTAGCGCGGGTGGCGATGTCGATCACGATGTTGGCGAGGTCTTGCCCGCCGTACTTGATGGCCCCTTCGCTCATCTGCACGATGACGGGCGAGCGCAGGCGTTCGGCGGTGTGAATGATCGCCTGGGTGATTTCCATGTTGTTGGTGTTGAACGCGCCGACGGCGTATTTGCCTTCACGGGCGGGAACCAGGATGTCTTTACCGGTAACGAGCATGGGGGTGCCTCCTTAAGAAACGGTGTTGAGTAACGGAAAGTGTTGTACCGCCTTACTTTAGCGGCCTTTGTCCCGGTCTGTCCTGTCAATCTGAGCGGAACACGCGCAGGGGCTACCATGCAGCTATGTCCGACACGCCCCGCCCCGAACTGGAGTCGCTCCTCTCGCGCCGCGCCCGCACCATGACCGCCAGCGCCATCCGCGAAATTCTGAAAATCACCCAGCAACCGGACGTGATTTCCTTCGCCGGGGGCCTGCCCGCGCCCGAACTGTTTCCGCTGGGTGCCGTGAAGCAGGCCGCCGAAACCGCGCTGAACAAGTACGGCCCCGCCGCGCTGCAATACTCGACCACCGAAGGCCACCCGCCGCTGCGCGAGTGGATCGCTGGGCGGCACGGCATCCCCGCGCAGAATGTCCAGATCGTGACGGGCAGCCAGCAGGGTCTGGACCTGCTCGGCAAAATCCTGATCGACGAGGGCGACACCGTGCTGGTCGAGGCTCCGACCTACCTGGGGGCGCTGCAGTCCTTCCAGCCCTATCTGCCCAGCTACGCCGAGATGCCCACCGACGAGGGCGGCATAGACGTGGACGCCCTGGACACGTTGCTGGGGGACCTGGCGCGGCAGGGGCGCAAGCCCAAGCTGCTCTATGCCATTCCCAACTTCCAGAACCCCACCGGGCGCACCCTCAGCCTGGAACGCCGCCGCCGTCTGGTCGAACTGACCGCGCAGCATGGCGTCCTGGTCATCGAGGACGACCCCTACGGCGAACTGCGCTTTGAGGGCGAGGCGCTGCCCAGCCTCTACGAACTGGGCCTGCAACTCGCGGGCGACGTGAACCGCAACCATGTCGTCTACTGCTCCAGCTTCTCCAAGACGCTGGTGCCGGGGCTGCGCGACGCCTGGATCGAGGCCGCCGCGCCCATCATCGGCAAGCTGATTCAGGCCAAGCAGGGGGCCGACCTGCACACGCCGACCCTCAACCAGATGATGATGACTGAGCTTTTGCCGCTGCTGCCCGCGCAAATCGAGACGGTTCGGGTGGCGTATCAGGCCCGCTGCACGCACATGCTGGGGCAAATGGGCGAGCACTTCCCGGCGGGCGTGGACTACACCCGGCCCCAGGGCGGCATGTTCCTGTGGGTCACGCTACCGGAGGGGCTGGACACGGCGGCGCTGCTGCCCCGCGCGGTAGAGCGCAAGGTGGCCTATGTGCCGGGGCAGCCCTTTTTCGCGCGTGGCGGCGGGCTGAATACCCTGCGGATGAGCTACAGCAACGCCACGCCCGAGCAGATTACGGCGGGAATGCGGGCGCTGGGCGAGACGTTCCGTGAGGCGCTGGCATGACCAGCCGCACGGCCTCTGTGTTGGGCGAGGTCTTGCAGGAGCGTGAGAGGCAGCAGGCCAAATGGGGCGAACAGGACCACGACCCGGCGGTGTGGCTGATGATTCTGGGCGAGGAAGTGGGCGAGGTCAACAACGCCGCGCTCGAACACCTGATGGGCAACCTTCCTGACCTGAGCGCCTACCGCGAGGAACTGATTCAGGTGGCGGCGGTGGTGGTGCAGGCCGTAGAAAATCTGGACAAGCGCGCCGAGGGCGAACGTGACTGACCTTCCGCCTCCCGTCGGCGTCTTCGACAGCGGCGTAGGTGGCCTGAGCGTGCTGAGCGAACTGCGGCGGGCCATGCCGGGGCAGGACTTCGTGTATCTGGCCGACACGCTGCACATGCCCTACGGCACCCGCTGCGACGACGATATCCGCGACCTGACCGCCCGCGCCGTCACCGAGTTGCATCGCCGGGGGGTGGGCGCGGTGGTGGTGGCCTGCAACACCGCCTCGGCGTTCAGCCTCTCGCACCTGCGCGAACGCTTTCAAATCCCCATCATCGGGCTGGTGCCTGCCGTCAAACCAGCGGTGATGGCGACCCGCAGCGGCGTGGTGGGCGTGCTGGCAACCCCCAGCACCATGCGCGGCACCCTGCTGGCCGACGTGATCCGGCAGTGGGCCGAGCCAGCAGGCGTGCAAGTGCTGCGGGCGGTCAGTCCGGCGCTGGTGCCGCTGGTCGAGGCAGGGCAGGCCGACAGTGAGGACACGCGGGCCGTGCTGCGCGAAATTCTGACCCCGCTGGCCCAGGCTGGGGCCGACCAGTTGGTGCTGGGCTGCACGCACTACCCTTTTCTGCGCGGCAGCATTCAGGCCGAGTTCGGTGACACCTTCGCGCTGGTGGACAGCGGCGCGGCGGTGGCGCGGCACACCCGCAACGTGCTTCAGGAGCGCGGGCTACTGGCGGGGGCGGGCGCAGGCACGGTGCACTACCTCACCACGGGCGACCCCGAACAGTTCCGGGTGCTACTTTCGCGGCTGCCTCTGCCCCCCCAAAACGGGCACAATGGGGCAGGCGGGAAAGACGGAGCAGTTTCCCTGGCCCCTTCCCAATCTCCTGCTCCGAGAATCGAGTTCGCAACCACATGACCCCCAACAGCAAACTTCCCCCGCGCCTGGGCCGCGACGCCCTGACCCCCCGCCCCGTGTCGGTGCAGCGCGGCGTCAACCCCCATGCGCCCGGCAGTGCCCACCTCAAAATGGGTCAGACCGAGATTCTGGCGACCGTGACCCTCGAAGAAAAACCCGCCCCCCACATGCGCGGCAAGAAAGAGGGTTGGCTGACCGCCGAGTACTGCATGCTGCCGCGCTCCACCAGTGACCGTCAGGCCCGCGAGCGCAACCTGCAAAATGGTCGCCGCCACGAAATTCAGCGGCTGCTGGGCCGCGCCCTGCGTTCCAGTCTCGACCTGCGCCCCTTCAAAAATCAGACGCTGTATGTGGATTGCGACGTGCTGGTCGCCGACGGAGGCACCCGCGTGGCGAGCGTGCTGGCGGGACACGCCGCGCTGCACGACTTCTGCGACCGCCTCATCAACTCCGGGCAACTCAGCGAATGGCCGATTGTCCACAACGTCGGGGCCATCAGTGTGGGGCTGATTGGGGACGAACTGCGAGTGGATCTCGACTACGAGGAAGACAAGGTGGCCCGCGCCGACCTGAACGTGATTGCCACCGACACGGGCCTGCTCATTGAAGTGCAGGGCGGGGCCGAATTGGGGCCGATCACCGTAGACGAGTACACCGCGCTGCTGGGCCAGGGCGTGCGCTCGGTGCAGGACGTGATGAAGGACTTAACCCGACAACTCGCCGTGATTCAGGGCGTCTGACCGACGCAACGGACAGGCCGCCTCGTGATTCGTCGCAGAGGCGGCCTGTTCATGGTTGATCTTCCCGTATGTCAGTCGGCGGCGGTCTGGGGGCGACCCGTTTCTTCAAGCGAGAGCCCCAGTTTGCGGGTCAGGCGGCCCAGTTCTTCCAGTTCTGCCGGAGTCAGGGCCGAAAAGACTTCAGCAACCCCCCGGATGTGCTGCGGGAGGACCGAAGCGATGCGGTCATGACCTGCGGGGGTCAAGTGAATCATGACCATGCGGCGGTCGGTGGTGCTGCGCTGGCGCTCGACCAGTCCACTGCGTTCGAGGTTGTCGATAACCATCGTCAGGTTGCCGCTGGAACGCAGAATCTTTTCGGCGAGCTGGCGCTGGTTGAGCGGGCCGAGGTGATACACCGCTTCGAGAACGGCGAACTGGCTGATGGTGAGGCCGTGGCTGACGAGGTGGCGGTGGGCGGCATACTCGGTGGAATGGGCCGCCCGCCAGAGTTTGATGTAGGTGCTGAGTGCCTGTTGTTCGGCAGGGGAGGCCTGCACCGGACGCTTGGGCATCGCTTGACTCCTTACGCCCGCTGTGAAGACGGCTTCCTCACTGGGCAGGCGACCAGAACTTGACCTGCATAGGGGCCAGCGACTGTCTACGTCTGTCTCAAATTGGAGCCGTTCGGGCACTTATGACCTTATGTCACCCTTTAGCTTTTCGCAAGCAGACATTTAGACTACCCTCATCTGCCCCTCGGCATGTTCTGGATCGCCAAAACTGACGAAGAGAGGTCGAAAAGCTGATAAAATCTATCATCAATTGGCCTGGCAGGAGGGGGTGAACCGTTCAGCATTTCCGGCCACCCCGCACTCTTGCCCTACGAATTTTGCAACTACAAAGTCCCTATCAGGTGGTTTCCTGCCGCTTCTCGCAAAGGCTCAGCGTCCGGCGCGGTACTCCTCGGCGGCCAGCTTGACGCAGGTCGCGACGCCGCGCATGGCGACTTGCACCTCTTGCAGGGGGGGACGGGTGGGCGCGAGGCGAATGTTGGCGTTGTGGGGGTCTTTGCCGCCGGGGTAGGTCGCGCCCGCCGGGGTCAGGCTGATGCCCGCTTCGTCGGCGAGTTGCACCACGCGGTCGGCCACCGGGTCTACCGTGTCCAGGCTGATGAAGTAGCCGCCGCGTGGCGTGCGCCAAGTCGCGTAGCCGCCGCCGCCCTCACCCAACTCGGCGCTCAGGGCGTCGTAGACCGCCTGAAACTTGGGGGCAATCAGGGCGGCGTGGTCGCGCATCAGCCCTTCCAGCCCGCCCTCGTAGCTTTGCAGGAACTTGACGTGCCGCGCCTGCTCGACCTTGTTGGGGCCGATGCTCTGGGCGTTGAGGTACTTGCCGAGCCAAGCGATGTTGTCCTCGCTGCTGCCCACGAATCCCAGGCCCGCCCCCGCGAAGGTGATTTTGGAGGTCGAGGCGAACACGAAGGCGCGGTCAGGGTGCCCGGCGTCACGGCACAGGGTCACGAAGTTGACGGGCGTGTCGCGTTCCTCGAACAGGTGGTGAGCGCGGTAGGCGTCGTCGGCGAAGATGGTGAAGTCGGGGGCCGCCGCCTTCAGCCCGGCCAGCTTGCGGGCCTTCTCCTCGCTGATGGTCTCGCCGCCGGGGTTGGAGTAGGTCGGCACGAACAGAATGCCCTTCACGCTGGGGTCGTTCGCCGCCAGCTTTTCTACCGCGTCCACGTCGGGGCCATCATCCTGCATGTCCACCGTCAGCAACTCGAAGCCCATCGTCTGAAGCAGCAGGAAATGGCGGTCATAGCCGGGCACGGTGACGATCATCTTGGGCTTCTGGTGGACCCAGCCGCCCCCTTGTTCACTGTTCTGAGAGCCGCGCACGCCGTGCAGCAGGGCAAACCCCAGCACCAGCCCTTGCAGTTCCAGACTGGAGTTGTTCCAGACCAGCACGTTTTCGGGCTTGAGGTCGAGGTAGTGCCCGAACAGGGCGCGGGCCGAGGGCAGGCCGCCGATGCCACCGGGGTAGTTGCGGAGGTCGATGCCGTCGAAGTGCGTGTCTCCCTCGCCCAGCGCACTCAGCATGGGGTTGCTGAGGTCGAAGTCGGCGTCGGCGGGCTGACCGCGCTGGAGGTTGAGCTTGAGGCCGCGTGCCTTGAGTTCGGCGTAGGCGGCCTGGGCCTGGGCGAGGGCGTCCTGAGACGGATTGGTCATGGATTCAGGGTAACGCAGCCGGGCCGGGGAAGTTGGCCCCGCCGCGTGCCCCTTCACATTTGCCCCGCGTGGCAACTATGCTAGGCGGTGGCCCCAGACGGGCATTTTTCTTTCCCTTTTGGCTGTTTCCTTACTTCGTTCTTCCCTTTGAGCTTTACCACAACAGGAGAAACACAGTGCAATACGTCGTTCACCGCCCCCGCGTCGGGGTTTTTATTGACACGCAAAACCTCTACCACTCCGCCCGCGACCTGCTGGAACGCACCGTCAATTTCGAGACGATTCTGAATGTCGCCACCGAAGGGCGCGAGCTTGTCCACGCCATCAGCTACACCGTGGAGCGCGAGGGTGAGGCCACGTCGCGTCCCTTCATCTACAAGTTGTCCACCCTGGGCTACAAGGTGCGGCGCATGAACCTGACGCTGCACCACGTCACCGACGACGGCAAGCCGATTTACAGCGGCAACTGGGACATGGGCATCGTGGCGGACATGTTCCGGATGATGGATTCCCTCGACATCATCGTGCTCGGCAGTGGCGACGGCGACTTTACCGACATCGTGGAAGTGTTGCAGGAGCGCGGCAAACGGGTGGAGGTCATCGCCTTCCGCGAACACACCAGCCAGGATTTGATTGACGCCGCCGACCGCTTTATCCATCTGCCCGACATTGAGGGCGGCCTGATGCCAGCCCGTCAGAAGAACAACAAGGAAGCGGCGGTCGAGGGCTGAATGTCCGCGCCGCTGACTGCCGACGAGGTGCTGGCGCGGCTGCACTTTGACCTGCCCGAAAGCCGCATCGCCCAGACCGGGGCCGAGCCGCGTGACTCCTCGCGCCTGATGGTGGTGGGGGAGAGCGTGGAACACCGCGTTTTCCGCGATCTGCCCTCGCTGCTGCGGCCCGGCGACCTGCTGGTGTTCAACGAATCGAAGGTGATTCCGGCCCGCGTGCTGGCCCGCAAGCCCGTCGTGAACGGCTTCGGCGGAGGCGTGGTCGAAGTGCTGCTGCTGCGCGAGGAATTCGACCAGGGCGCGAACGTGTGGAGTGCCTACCTCAAGCCCGCCCGCCGCGCCGGAAACGAACTGTTTCTAGGCGACCACCGTGCCGAAGTGGTGGGCGTGCTGGAGGACGGCGCAAGGTTGTTGCGCTTCGACCACGACATCAAGCCGCATCTGGACGAGATAGGCCGCCTGCCGCTGCCGCCCTACATCGACGCGGGCGACAGCGACGACACCTGGCGCGAGCGCTACCAGACGGTATACGCCAAGACGCCGGGCAGTGTGGCGGCTCCCACCGCCGGGCTGCACTTCACGCCCGAACTGCTCGCCCGCCTGGAAGAGATGGGCGTGGAGCGGGCCAGCGTGACGCTGCATGTGGGCGCGGGCACCTTCAAGCCGATTCAGGGGTCGGTGGCCGACCATGTGATGCACGCCGAGCGCTACGAGGTCAGCGCCGAAACTGCCGACGCGATCAACCGCGCCCGGGCCGAGGGGCGGCGGGTGGTGGCGGTGGGCACGACGACCGTTCGCACCCTGGAAAGCGCCTGGGACGGCGAACAGGTGCGGGCCGGGGCGGGCGAAACGCGCATCTTCATCACGCCGGGAACGCCTGTGCAGGTGCCTGACCTGCTGCTGACCAACCTGCACCTGCCGGGCAGCACGCTGCTGCTGCTGGTCGCGGCCTTCGCGGGTGTGGAGAGGATTCAGGTGGCGTATGCGGCGGCACTGGCGCAGGATTACCGCTTCTACTCGCTGGGCGACGCGATGCTGCTGGAGCGGGCGGGGGGCTGACCCGGCCCTGACCTCCCCCTGAGCCTGGGCTGACAGCGGCGGGCCACACTGCGGGGCATGGCTTTTGCTCCTTCTCATTCTGCTGACACAGACCACCGCGCCGCGCCCCAACCGGCCCACCCGCTGGCCCCCATGCGGCTGGCGCAGGCGGCGCAGGCCTATCTGGAAAGTTGCCCAGTCGGTGAGCGCGTGCGGCGTGCGGGCCTGTTGGCGTCGCTGGACGAGTACCTGGGTGCTCCGGCCCCACTGCTGGCCTACACCAAGCTGACGGGCGAAGCGTGGCGGCGCACCCTGCCCGCTGCCGAACAGGACGACGCGGGCGCACTCCTCTACGATTTCCGCGCCTTCCTGCGCGACGGCGGCTGGCTGGACGCGGCGCGGGCTGTGAACCTGCTGGACTGAGGCCAACGTAGGGGACAGGGCAGAGGGTGAAAGCTACTCTCTGCCCTATGCCTTTGCCCGACCCACTTTCCGAACTGCTGCGTTATTTCGAGCCGCTGGCTGCCGGGCGCCACGACCTCGGCTCCGGCCCCGTGTTGCAGACGCCGGGGGTCAACGTGCTGGCCCTGAATGCGGCGTATGCCCCGGCTCCTCCCTCGGACGCTGACCGGGCCGACCTCCTGACCTTTTTCACCGGGCGGGACGCACCGCCGCTGGTCCTTTCGCCCTACACCTGGGACGGGCAGGACGTGGGCGGGCTGCGGGTGGGCGAGTGGCGGGCCGGGGAGGTAGCTACCGAACACATCGCCGTGGAGCAGGTGTCGCGGTTGCAACTGGCGACGTGGGCGGCGGTGCTGGCGGAAAGTTACGACGCGCTGGAGTGGGCCGGGCTGCTGACCCGACACTTCGCCGCCCGGCTGGAAGGCCAGCGCGATTTCGTGCTGCTGCTGGCCTACGCAGGCCACGACCCGGTGGGCGCGGGCCTGTGGCAAGCCGGGGAGGGGGGCGGAGCCATGCACCTGTGGGGCACCCTCGACCCTGCCGCTGACGCGCCCTTGCTGGACGCGGCGGCCAACCTCGCGGACGGGCGGGTACGGGTCAGCCTCCCCGACACCTCGCCGCTGGAACTGGCGGACGCGGAGGTCTTGACGTTTACCTTGCTCTCCGAGCGATAGTCATTGCAGCGGTTGGAGCCTCAGCGGGCCACCACCGTTTCCGCCCCGCGCACGCGCTCGCCCACGCTGACCTGGGGAGTCATGGTGGCAGGCAGGGCCAGCAGCACCAGCCCGCCTTCGGCCAGGAACGCCGCCTTGTTGCCCTGGCGCACGCTCTGGCCTTCGCTGAGGTAAGTGGTGGCCTGAAGCCCGCGCCCGCTGCCGACCAGTCCCACCGTCAGGGTTTGTCCGTCGGGCTGCTGCACGGCGTAGCTGTAGCGCTCGTTGCGGGCCAGCGCGTCGCTTTCCAGCAGGTCGGCGGGGCGGCCCAGCAGCATCTGCGCGGCGTCGGCCAGGGGCACTCCGAGGCTCTGTCCCGGCTTGTGGCCTGCATTCAGCACCGTGCCTTCCGCCGGGGCATAGGTGAAATGCACGTCCAGCGGCCCCACGTGGAGGCCCAGCAGCCAGCCTTCTCGCTGGGTCGTGCCGAGCAGTTCAGCGACTTTCAACCCTTCGACCCCACCGTCCTCGATGCGGCGCACGAAGGACACCAGCCCATCGGCGGGACTCAGCACAGCCCCCGCGTCCTGAGTGGCGGGCAAGCGCACCGGGTCGCGGAAACGGTAGACGCTGCGGAGATACCAGACGCCAGCCGCGAGCGCGGCCAGCAGGGAAAAACGGCGGGGAAGACGCATGGGGAAAGGATACGCGGATGGCTGAAGGCAGATGGCAGATGGCGGATGGCAAAAGAGAAGGCCCCAGCTATTGCCAGAGCCATCGCCTTTTTTCGCTATCCGCTATCGGCTATCAGCCATCTGCCTCTCCAGCGCCGCCTTCACAAACCCCGCAAACGGCGGGCTAGGCCGCATGGGGCGGCTCTTGAATTCGGGGTGGGCTTGCAGCGCCACGAAGAAGGGGTGGCCCGCGATTTCCACGCTTTCGACCAGGCCCGCGCCGCGTCCTTCCACGCCGGGGGTCACGCCGCTGATGGTCAGGCCCGCATCTTTTAGCCTATCGGTGTAGGCGGGGTTGACCTCGTAGCGGTGGCGGTGGCGTTCCTTGACCGTGCCGCCCTGGGGGATGCCGTACAGTTCGGCGATTTTGGTTCCGGCCTGTAGTTCCATCGGCCAGTCGCCCAGGCGCATGGTGCCGCCCATGCCCTCGACTTCGAGTTGTTCGGGCATCAGGTCGATGACCTTGTTTTTGGCGTACTCGTCGAACTCGGCGCTGTTGGCCCCCTCGATTCCGGCGACGTGGCGGGCGTACTCGATGACCGCAATCTGCATCCCCAGGCAGATGCCCAGGTACGGCACGCCGCGTGTGCGGGCGTACTGCGCGGCCTTGACCTTGCCCTCGATGCCGCGAATGCCGAAGCCTCCAGGCACCAGAATGCCGTCGGCGTCGCCCAGTTGGGCCTCCAGTTCGCCCTCGCCCGCTTCGGCGAGTTGCTCGGCGTTGACCCACTTGATGTTCACCTTGGCGTCGTTGGCGATTCCGGCGTGGGTCAGCGACTCCATCAGCGAGAGGTAGGCGTCGGGCATGGCGGTGTACTTGCCCGCAATGGCAATCGTGACCTGATGCCCCGGCTGCTTGATGGTCTTGACCGCGTCCGTCCACACGCCCAGGCGCGGGTGCGTGCGTTCCAGGCCCAGCAGGTCTTCCACTGCCTTGCCCAGCCCCTGCTCTTCCAGCGCCAGCGGCACCTCGTAGACGTGGCTCACGTCGTAGCTGGAAAACACCCGGTTTTCGCGCACGCTGGTAAAGGCGGCGATTTTGCGGGTAATTTCCGGCGGCAATTTTTCCTTGCTGCGCACCATCACGATGTCGGGCGTGATGCCGTAGGAGCGCAGTTGGGCCACGCTGTGCTGGGTGGGCTTGGTCTTGAATTCGTTGGACGTGCCCAGGTACGGCACCAGCGTCAGGTGCAGGAACAGCACGTTCTGGTCGCCCTCGTCGAACTGGAACTGCCGTATGGCTTCGAGGAAGGGCAGCGATTCGATGTCGCCCACCGTGCCGCCGACCTCAATCAGCACGATTTCCGCGCCCGCCGACTCGCCCGCCGCCCGGATGCGCCGCTTGATTTCGTCGGTGACGTGCGGAATGACCTGCACGGTTTGCGACAGGTAATCCCCGGCCCGCTCCTTGCGGATGACCTCCTGATAGACCTGTCCGGTGGTGATGTTGCTGCCCGGCGGAATGTCGAGGTCGAGGAAGCGCTCGTAGTTGCCGATGTCGAGGTCGGTTTCCGCGCCGCTGGCGGTCACGAAGCATTCGCCGTGCTCGTAGGGGCGCATGGTTCCGGCGTCGATGTTGATGTAAGGGTCGATTTTGACGGCGGTGACTTTGTAGCCGCGTGCGCGGAGCAAGGCGCCCAGGCTGGCGCTTGCCACGCCTTTGCCGAGGCTGCTGACGACGCCGCCGGTGACGAAAATGTATTTCATGGATTTCCCTCCGGAAAAGGTTTGAGGTGAGGAAGGGGCGCAAAGAAAAGGCACATGCCACACGCCCAAAACAAAAAAGCCGGGGCGTGTGGCCTCCGGGATTTGAGGATAGCACGGGAGCAGAGATGATAGATAATGGGTTCGCTCACGCGGATGAATGATGGAAAAGGACGGTTGGAGCAGCGGGCAGAACAGGGCCGCGTTCTTTGACCCTCCACCTCGGCGGGGGAGGGCCTGGCGAAGCAAGGGGAGGGGGGCTTTCCCCCTTGCGAACTGACCTCGCAAAGGCCCCTTTTTCCATCATCCATCCGCGAAGCGGAACCATCACCCATCAACGTCTTTCAGCGCACCAGCGGGTGCAGTGCCTCGCCGCCGCTGACCAGCCCCAGCCAGTGCAGGGCGCGGCTGGCAGCGACGTACAGCAGCCGCCGCTCGTACTCGGTGCTCTCGTCGTAGGTGGTCTGGTTGGCCCCGGTGACAATCGCCGCGCTGAACTCCAGCCCTTTGGCGAGGCTGACAGGCAAGATGACCAGCCCGCCCTTAAAACGGTGTTCCTGTGTGGTAATCGGCTGGGCGTCGGTGTCGAAGTCGCGCAGTTCGGTACTCAGGCGGTCGGCGTCGGCGGCGCGGCGCGTCACGATGGCGATGTTGGTGTGTCCGGCGGCCTGCGCGTCCTTGACGGCCTGGGCAATCAGCGCCCGCTCGTCCGGCCCCTCGTAGCGCTGCACCTCGGCCCCGTCGCGGTCTACGCCCTGCACCTGCGCGGCGCGGTTGTAGGTCTCGGCAATGCGTGCGCCCAGTGCCGTGATTTGGCGGGTCGAGCGGTAGGTGCGCGAAAGCGTAAGCACCTGCGCCCCCGGCAACTGCTCCTGCACGGCGGCCCAACTGCTCGGCCCCTTGTAGCCGTGCATGCCCTGGTTGAGGTCGCCCAGCGCGGTCACATGCCCAGGGCGGGCGGCGCGGGCCAGCAGCGCGTACAGCAGCGGCGAATAGTCCTGCGCTTCGTCCAGCACCACATGGTCGAAGGGTTCCAGCGTGCGCCCCACCTGCCGCCCAATTCCGCCCGTAAAGGCCTGCATGGCGAGCATGATAGGGAGTTCGGTCACGTCGGCGTGGGCGCGGCGTGGCACGGGAATCCCGCTGAGGGGGTCGGTCAGCAGCAGGCGGATTTCCTTGTCGGTCAGCAGTCCGCTGGCCTGCAAACTGGCTTCGTCGGCCAGCAGGCGGCGCGTCTCGGTCACGGGCGTGGTGGAGGCAAAAATCCGTCCCAGCAGCGTGGTCAGCCCCTTGCTGAGTTGGCGGCGCACGCTGGCTTCTTCCTCCTCGGGCACCCGCAGGCGCGAGAGGGCATTTTCCTCGACCAGACGGCGGAATCCGGCGCGGTAGCCGTCCAGCGGGTCGGCGGCGAAGACGTCGTGCAGCATCTGGGCCAGGTCGCTTTCCTGCAGGGTGAAGGTCAATGCGCCGCGCCCGCGCACCTCTATCGTCTCTTGGAGGCCCTGGCCGCGCAGCGCCGCCCCGAACTTGTTCCAGAGGTGGGTGCGAACCACGTCCAGCATCCGGGCGTCGCCCAGCAGTTTGGCCCGCCGCCACGCCAGCGCCCGCCTTGCGTTGTCGGTATCGGTCAGCAGCAGGGTCAGCGTGCGGTCGGTGACTTCCAGTTTTTCCAGGCCCAGCAGCCCCGTCGCCCACATTTCAGGCGTGGTCACGCTGACGCCGCCGATGCCCAGTTCCGGCAGGATGCGCGAAGCGTACACCGCCAGCACGCGGTTGGGCATCAGCACCATGCAGGCGGCGGGGTCGGCGCGGTGAACGCCCCGGTCAGGACTGGTCATCCAGGCGAGGCGGTGAAAGCCGATGGTGGTTTTGCCCGACCCGGCGGCCCCCTGAATAATCACGGGGGTGCCTGCCGGAAAGCGCATCGCCTCGTTCTGCTCGGGCTGCAAGGTTTCGACCACGTCGCGCATTCCGGCGGTGCTGCCTTCTTCGAGGCGGCGAAGCAGCACTTCCTCGCGTCCGCCCGTGTCCCCGCCGTTTTCGTCGTCGTACAGGTCGGTGATTCGCAGCAGCTTCTTCTTCGCCACGTCCAGCTGACGGCGGCGCTTGATCTGGCCTTTTCCGCCCCGGCGCGGCGTCCAGTCCAGCACATCCGAATAAAAGAGGCTGCCCACTTCGCTGTCCCAACTCAGGACGTGGTGCGGCCCTTCCACGTCCCGAAAGGCGTGCTTGCCGATATAGAGCGTCTGTTCGCGCCCGCCGACGCGCACCTTCAGGCTGCCGAAGTAAGGCTGGTGGACATGCACGCTCAGCATGGCGGCGTGCTCCTCGGCGGTGTCGGCCATCGTCACCGAGGTTTCCAGGTCGGCTCCGGCGTTGCGGTCGCGGTCTTCCCAGGCTTCAATCTGGCGAATCATGGCCTGCACGGTCCCCCCCAGATGGGTGGATTCTCGTTCAAAATCGGGATGGGTTTTGGAGGGTGGTTCTGCCACAGACATAACAGGGAAGATAGCGCCTTCGGTCAAAGGGGAAGGGAGAGCCATGTCGTTTTCTCCTGCCCGTCCCCTGGACCACCACCATCACGCGTTTTTCGGATTTGCAGGTGTGCGAAGCCCCGTCAAAAGGTCAGTCATGACGGGAAATTTGGCCTCTGTCCCTGGGTCAGAACGAGCAGTTCCCAGCAGCCGAAAAGATTGTGCACTAAGCCCCTATTGTGACAAAAATGCATGACAAACACTTGACCCCGTGTAGGCAAGTCCATATATTGACCGCGCTGGAAATCCCTAACCTCTCACGCTGACGTTGCCGAGCGAGTGCGCTCCGACGTTGGCTTTTTCCAGAATATCCCGGAGGATTTCATGAAGAAAGCAATGATGCTGGCCCTGGCCCTGGCTGCGAGCACCTCGCTCGCTGCGCCGTTCGTCTACCCTGCGAGCTGGACCACCAACAAGGCCAGCGAAGTCAAGACGGGCGGTACCTTCCGCGCCGTCAACCTTCAGGACTTCAAGACCAACAACCCCTTCACCACGGCAGAAAGCCCCAACCTGCCCGCCCTTCTGAGTGCCGGCGGCCTGTTGGGAATCGATCCCATCACCAACCAGTTCTACCCCTACATGGCCGAGAAGTACACTCAGTCCGCCGACAAGCGGACCTTCACGGTGGACATCCGTCAGGGCATGAAGTGGAGCGACGGCAAGCCGATCACCGCCGACGACTGGATCACCAGCTTCACCATCCACACCAACAAAGATGTGGGCAGCAACAGCTACGACGGCTGGTTCATCAACAACCAGCCCATCAAGGTCAGCAAGGTGGATGCCAACACCATCAAGATCGTGTTCCCCAAGGCCGACGTGCTGGCTCTGGAAACCCTGTGGGGCTTCGAGCCTCAGCCGACCCACATCTTCATGCCCGTCTACAAGTCCAAGGGCGCTGAAGGCATCAAGGACATGTGGACCATCAGCGCCGACCCCAAGAACGTCGTGACCAGCGGCCCCTTTATGCTGGAGCGGTACGTGCGCGGTGAGCGTGCCATCCTCAAGAAGAACCCCTACTTCGGCGAGTGGAACAAGGACAGCGCGGGCAAATCGCTGCCCTACATGGACGGCGTGCAGATCAACATCGTGGCTGACGCCAACGCGCAGCTTGCCCAGTTCCTGGGTGGCAACCTCGACAGCTACAGCCCCGACCTCCGTGACCGTTTGGCCCAGGTCAAGTCGGCCATCGACAGCGGAAAGGTCAAAGGTGTGCTGATTCCCAACGCCAGCGCTCGCGCCAGCAGCGACTTCATGGTCTTTAACATGGACGATAGTGCCACCTTCAAGACCAAGCTGTTTTCCAACGTCAAGTTCCGTCAGGCCATGAGCATGCTGATGAACCGTGAAGCGATGGTCGACCTGACGCTCGGCGGTCTCGGTCAGCCCACCTACACCTCGGTTTACCCCGTCTACAAGGACTGGATCCCCTCGGGCATGGACAAGTACAAGTTCAACCCCACCGCCGCTGCCAAGCTGCTGGCCGAACTCGGCTTCAAGAAGGGCAAGGACGGCATCCTGGCCGACAAGGCGGGCAACAAGCTCGAGTTCACCCTGATCACCAACGCCGAAAACACCCGTCGTCAGGGCTACGCCAAGATCATCCAGGACGAAGCCAAGAAGGTGGGCGTCAAGATCAACACCAGCTTCATCGCTTTCAACCAGATGACCACCCTGCTCGACGCCAAGGACAACTTCGGTCGCCGTAACTTCGACGCCATCATCATCGGTCTGGTCGGCGGTGGACGCGCTTACCCCGTGTCCGGCCCCAACGTCGTGGAATGCTCCGGCCTGACCGACGGCGGCAACCTGCACATGTTCAACCAGAGCAACAAGTGCCGCTTCCCCTTCGAAACCCAGGCCGTGAACCTGTACTGGAAGGGCCGCGCCGAGTTCGACCTCGCCAAGCGCAAGGCTGTCGCCGCCCAGATCCAGAAGAACGAAATGGAAAACCAGCCCTACATCCAGCTGGCTGCCCAGACCGTTCACTACGCCTGGACTGACCGCGTGCAAGGCGAGCTGCCCCGCAACGCCATGACCGCACTGAACGCCGGTTTCTACGGTCCCCGCGACATCGCGCTGACCTGGATCAAGTAAGAGCTGACCACGCCTAGAATTCAATTCTGAGTTCCAGTCGGGCGCGGGGCTACCACATGGCCCCGCGCTCAATCCATGAATCCGGCCAAATGAGAGCCGAGACACCTTTTGTTCCTTTCAGGGCAACACCTGATGCGCGTGGAGGGTCATTACCTTGCTTCCTTACATCCTGCGGCGTGTGCTGCAATTTATTCCCACCTTCGTCGTGGCGACCATGCTGGCATTCTTCATTACCCAGGCGGCGCCAGGAGACTTTCTGTCTCAGCTCAAGGAAAACCCGTCCGTCAGGCCGGAAACCATTGAACGCCTGCGCCAGCAGTTTGGCCTGGACCAGCCCGTCATCGTTCAGTACCTCTACTGGTTCAAGAATCTGCTGACAGGCGATCTGGGCGATTCCTTCCAGTACAAGCGCCCGGTGGCCGAAGTCATTCAGGGGCCGTTTCTCAACAGCCTGATTCTGGTGGTCATCAGCACCGTGCTGCACTTTGCCGTGTCCATTCCTATCGGCGTGTACAGTGCGCTCAAGCCCTACAGCTTCTGGGACCGCGTGTTCACCTTCTTTTCTTACATCGGCCTGGGGATTCCCTCGTTTTTCTTCGGCCTGCTGGCGATCTACGCCATGCTGCAACTCAAGCAGCAGTTCGGCTGGGATCTGCCGCTGGGTGGCAAGTCAAGCAGCGCACTCCCGGCAGATATTTCTCCGCTGCGCCGCTTCTGGGACGTGTTCCTCCACGCCCTAATTCCGTCCATCATTCTGGTGCTGCGCGGCATTTCGGGTGAAAGCCGCTTCATTCGCGGGCAGATGCTCGAAGTGCTGGGTCAGGACTACATCCGCACCGCCCGCGCCAAGGGCCTGAACGACCGCGCCGTGACCTACAAGCACGCATTCAAGCTCGCCATGATTCCGACCATCGCAGGTCTGGGTGGCCTGCTTCCTGGCCTGATCAGCGGCGCAGGCTTTCTGGAAATCGTGTTCAACTGGCCCGGTCTGACGCCGCTGCAACTCACGGCGCTCGGCAACCAGGACATCTACATCCTGATGGCGGTGACGGCGCTCGGCACCCTCCTGTTCATGATTGGCAACCTGCTGTCCGACCTGCTGCTGGCTGCCGTTGACCCCCGGATTCGGTACAGCTAAGGAGCCTGGAGATGACAACGGCAACCGCACCTCAGAAAATTCAGAAGTCCAAGAGCCAGTGGCAGGTCATTCGGACCCAGTTTTTCCGCAACCCCTTGGCCCGCCTGGGCCTGTTCATCCTGGGCTTTCTTTATCTCATCGCCCTGTTCGCGGGCTTCCTGGCCCCTTACGGCCTGACCGAGTACAGCACTTCCGACCGTATTTCCTGGGCACCCCCCACCAAGATTCACTGGCAGGATGACGGCAAGTTTGCCCCGCACGTCTACGGCCTCAAGCGCGACATCGACATGGAAACCTTCCGTGACAAGTACACCGAAGACCCTTCGGTCAAGTGCCCGGTCAAGTTCTTTGTCCGCAACCCCGACATTGAGGGCCGCACCTACAAGTTCCTGGGCTTTATCCCCAGCAGCCTCAAACTCCTGGGCGTGGACGAACCCTGCAAGCTCTACCTGCTGGGCAGCGACAACTTCGGGCGTGACCAGTTCTCGCGCATCATGTACGGTTCGCAAATCAGCCTGACCATCGGCATCATCGCCTCGGTGCTGTCGCTGGTGCTGGGGCTGGTGCTGGGCGGCATCGCCGGATACTTCCGGGGGCTGGCCGACACCATCATCATGCGTCTGGTCGAAGTGCTGGCCGCCATTCCCGACCTCTTCCTGCTGATTCTGCTGCGCGCCATGTTCCCGCTCGAAGCCAACCCGATTCTGGTGTTCTACATCGTGGTCGGTCTGCTGGCGTTCATCGGCTGGGGCGGTATCGCCCGTGTGGTCCGTGGACAGATTCTGTCGGGCCGCGAAATGGACTATGTGCAGGCCGCCAACGCCCTCGGTGCGTCGGACGCCCGCATCATCGGTCAGCACTTGCTGCCCAACTCGGCCACCTTCATCATCGTGGCGATGTCGCTGGCGATTCCCGGTTACATCCTCACCGAATCGGGCCTGAGCTTTATCGGCATCGGCATCGTGGAGCCTTACGCTTCGTGGGGCAGTCTGCTCAAACTGGCGCAAGACGGCGGCTTCGAGTCGCTCGACACTCGTCCCTGGGTGCTGCTGCCGGGCGTGTTCATCATGTTGGCCGTTCTGGGCTGGCAGTTCGTGGGCGACGGTCTGCGCGACGCCTTCGACCCGCGCCGCCGCCGCTAAACGCTATGATGCCTCTCATGCACAACAGGGGAAAGAAATGACCCAGCAACATTCGGGCGAGGTGCTGCTCGCCGTCAACAACCTCCAGACCTACTTCCATACCGACGACGGCGTCGTCAAGAGCGTGGACGGCGTGACCTTCCACATCAAGAAGGGCGAGACACTCGCCGTGGTGGGCGAGTCCGGCTCGGGCAAGAGCGTGACCAGCCTCACCATCATGCGCCTGATTCCCATGCCTCCCGGCCAGATCGCGGGCGGTGAGATTCTGTTCACCGGCAAGGACGGCGTGCAGAAGAACCTGGTCAACGTGTCCGAAGCCGAAATGCGTAAGATTCGCGGCAACGACATCTCCATGATTTTTCAGGAGCCGATGACCAGCCTCAACCCGGTGTACACGGTGGGCGACCAGATCGCCGAAGCCGTGATGCTGCACCAGGGCAAGACCCGCAAGGAAGCGATGGATGTCGCCACCGACATGCTGCGTTTCGTGGGCATTCCGGCACCCGAAAAGCGCGTCAACGAGTACCCCCACCAGATGTCGGGCGGGATGCGCCAGCGCGTGATGATTGCGATGGCGCTGTCGTGCAAGCCTGCGCTCCTGATTGCCGACGAGCCGACCACCGCGCTCGACGTGACCATTCAGGCGCAGATTCTCGACCTGATGCGCAACCTGCAAAAAGAAGTGGGCATGAGCATCCTGTTCATCACCCACAACCTGGGCGTGGTGGCCGAAATGGCCGACCGCGTCGTGGTGATGTACGGCGGGCGCGTGGTCGAGGAAGGCGACGTGATCGAGATTTTCAAAGCCCCCCGTCACCCCTACACCATGGGCCTGCTCAACTCGATTCCCCGCCCCAGCGAGGAAGAACACGCGCACGTTCCCGGGCAGCCCAAAAAGCGCCTGGAAGCCATTCCCGGCAACGTGCCCAACCCCCTGAATCTGCCCCCCGGCTGCACCTTCGAGCCGCGCTGCAAGTTCGCGCTGCCGCAGTGCTCGCAGGGTGTCCCCGCGCTTGAAGACACGGGCGGCGGTCACATGGCCCGCTGCATCCGCTGGCGCGAATTTGAAGCCGCCGACCCTGACCGCGTTCATACCGTGCAGCACATCGGTCAGGGCAGCGAGGTGAACGCATGACCACTGGCCCCGTTTTGACCCCTGGACACCAGGCCAACCCCAGCGTGGCTCCCCGCACCAATCTGCTGGAAGTCAACAACCTGCAAAAATACTTCCCCATTCGCGGCGGTCTGATGTCGCGTGTGGTCGCCAACGTGAAGGCCGTCAACGACATCACCTTCAAGGTCGGCAAGGGCGAAGTGGTCGGCCTGATCGGTGAGTCCGGTTCCGGCAAGACCACCGCCGGACGTGCCCTGCTGCGCCTGATCGAACCGACGGGCGGACAGGTCATTTTCGACGGCACCGACATCACCAAGCTATCCAAGCCGCAGATGCGCGACTACCGCCGCCAGATGCAGATTATTTTCCAGGACCCCTTCGCTTCGCTCAACCCGCGCATGACGGTCAGCGACATCATCGGCGAAGCGATGCAGATTCATAACCTGCACCCTGGCAAACAGCGCATCGACCGCATTGCCGAACTGCTTCAGCGTGTGGGCCTGCGCCCCGAGCACATGGGCCGCTACCCCCACGAGTTCTCGGGCGGTCAGCGCCAGCGCATCGGCATTGCCCGCGCTCTGGCGGTGGACCCCAGCTTCATCGTGGCCGACGAGCCCGTTTCGGCGCTCGACGTGTCCATTCAGGCACAGGTCGTCAACCTCATTCAGGACTTGCAGGAAGAACTGGGCCTGACGGTGCTGTTCATCGCGCACGACCTGCACGTCGTGGAGTACATCTGCGACCGCATGATCGTGATGTACCTGGGCCGCATCATGGAAATTGCGCCCAGCCGCGAACTGAACCGCAACCCCAAGCATCCCTACACCGAGGCGCTGCTGTCGGCCTCGCCCATTCCCGACCCGACCATCAAGCGCCAGCGCATCATTCTGGAAGGCGACATTCCCAGCCCCATCAACCCCCCGAGCGGCTGTGTGTTCCGCACCCGTTGCCGCTACGCGATTGCCGACTGCGCCAACATCGTTCCCGAACTGCGCGAAATCGCGCCCCAGCACTTCAAGGCTTGCATCCGCGACGACATTCTCTGACGTTGAGGGTCAAATAAAACGCTCTCCCCGGTCGGTTGGCCGGGGACGTTTTTTTGTCGTGGAATTGGGCTGCTGTGTTCGGTCAGCCGATTTCCAGCGTGACCGGGTGCGCCAGCCCTTTGCTTTTGGCGTAGGTCAATGCGCCGCGCCCGTCGCGCTGCTGGATACGGGCCATGAATTGCGGGTCGCGGGCGAGCGTGGTGACCGTCCAGAAGTCGCCCCACACCTCCAGGCCCCACGCCTGACGCATCGCTTTGCTGGCGGCGGCCCAGACGGGTTCGCTGAGGTGTTCCAGCGGCGCGATGAAGTGCAGTTCGCCGTCGGTGCCGGGGGTGCGGGCCACCTCACGGCGGTACTCGGCCTGTTCGCGGCGGCTCATGCTTTCCCAGGTGCCACAGGCGCAAAAGTGCGCGGGGAAGGCGCTGAAGGTGTCGCGGCATCGGGTCGGGCGGGCTTCGTACTGGGTACAGGCTCCGGTGGCGCGGTCCAGCAGCGGGCAAAAGCTGATTTCAAAGCGGTGGCGCTGCACGAATTCTTCTTCGTCTTGGGCGGTGCGGGCATTTTGCTGCACGGCGCGGGCGTGCTTCTCGAAGGCGCGGGCCTGGGCCGGGGTCAGCGCCTGGGCCGTGATCAGGGCTTCAGCGAGGCTGACGCGGATGGGCATATCGCAGCAAAAGTGACAGCCAGCGCCGCAAAAGACCTGCCCACCTTTGGCCTGATACTGGCCTATCCATTGCCGGGCCTGACGTCCGTAGCGGGCGTAGGCTTGCTGCACGGGCAATGTGACCGGATGGCCCTGTGGGGCACGGGCCGGAGAATCTAGTGGGGTCGGGCGTGGGGGGGTGCGGGGAGCCATCTGCCCTCAGGGTAATACCGCTCGGAAAAATAGTCTGCGTATGCGAACTGTTTTTCCGAACAGACTTGCAAGTTGCGCAGCAGAGTAAGGGAGATACGGGTTTGGGCGACGCGGAACACATTCGGGTGCCTTTCCTGGATGTGAAGAGTCAAGCCCAGACCCGTCTGACGCGGCTATACTGGGCCTACCGTGTTTCGACGCAAAGCTGCCAACAATTCTGCCCCCGACCCTCGCCGCACGGGCGTCGCCGGGCCTGCGCCTTCCGAAATGCTGGATCCCACCCGCGTGTTGACCGAGCTGCTGGCGCGGCCTTCTGCCGAGGGCATTCTCGAAAATGCTCTGGCCTACGCGTCCACGCTGCTGGGCGACCATGTCAACGGATACGCGATTGTGCGCCGGGGCCAGGACAAAGTGGCGGCTGTGTTCGGATACCCGCGGAGCCTGATTGGAACAGTCCTGAGCGGCCCCTGGGCGGCCATGCGCCCCCGCATCCTGTCCGAAGGCAGCAGCGAACTGTACGAGTCCAACGCGTCCGAGGTACACAAGGTTCTGGACGCCGCCGGAATGCGCGAAGTGCCGCTCTCGCTGGTCGTGCCCATCAGTGACCGGGGCCGCACGCTGGGGGCGCTGGTGCTGGACCGGACCAGCAGCGACCCGATTACGCCCATGCAGCAGGAAGCGGTGGCCCGCTGGGCGACGGCGGTGGCCCCGATCCTGGGGATGCTGGACGCCCGCGACGACTGGCAGCAGGCCGCCCGGCAGATTTCGGGCGCGGTGGTCGAGGCCATCGAGAGTCAGGAGTTCGACGGGGTCGGTCACGCGGCGGCGGTGGCCGAAAACAGCCTGAGAATCGGGCGGGCGATGGGTCTGTCGGCCCGTGAACTGGAAGAACTGTGGTTCGCCGCCACCCTGCACGACCTCGGCAAGATTCACGGCGAGCAGGGGCACGCGCAGGTCGGGGCCAACTTCCTGCAAAACGTGCCGCACCTGTCCGAGGCGCAAAAGGCCATTCGCAACCACCACGAACGCTGGGACGGTCAGGGCGAGCCCGACAAGCTCTCGGGCGAAGACATTCCGCTGTACGCCCGGATTCTCGCTGTCGCCAACGCTTATGTCCGCACGGGTGAGGTTGAGCGGGTGCACGCCCAGTCGGGCAAGGGGCTTGACCCCCGCGTGGTCGCCGCTCTGGACAAGGCGCTGGAGAAGGCCGCCGTGTCCTGAGTTGGGCCGTGAGGTGAACCTTTCCCCAGCGCCACAGCAGACGCACTTTCCCGTGTTGGAAGCGCGTTTCGGTCCCCTGACTCCTATGGACAGCGGGATGCAGAGCCGCGTCTATGCCACGCAGGACGGGGAGGCGGTGGTCAAGGTCTACCGCAACCACCAGGGCGAACACCGCCTGGAGGCCGAAAACATGCGCCGCGCCGGGCTGGGTGCCTGGGTCATTGACGCCACCGAGGGGGACGGAGTCGAGGCACTGGTGCTGCGCCGCTTTTCCGGCAGGCCGCTGGCCCGGGCCGACGTGTCGCGTGCGCTGCCCGCCCTGCGCGAACAACTCGCCCGCCTGCACGCCTGCCAGGAAGGCCGGGTCAACCTGCGGCGGGTGCAGGAGCGGTTGCGGCGCTTTCGCTCCTCGCTGTCGGGGTACGGGCTGGGCGACCTCTTCGAAGCGGTGGAAGTGCCGCTGGAGCGGGGGCTGCTCGACCAACCCGCGTCCTTTTGCCATCTGGATTTGTGGCACGACAACATCCTGATGAACCGGGAAAGCGGCGAAGTGCTCATCATCGACTGGACGAAATCGGCCCCCGACGACCCGCTGCGTGACCTGGCGCTGCTCAAGACAGGCACCCTCGATCTGCTGAGCGCCGACGAGAGTCTGACAGCGGCCCTGACCTTCCTGCCTGACCAGCAGCCCCCCACGTTGCAGCGTTACCGCGCTTATCTCGCCATGACCACGCTGCACGACCTGTACTGGTTCCTGATGAACGAACCCTACGAATTCGACACCCAGCGCGAGAAAAAGGTGCCCAGAGCGCGGCATGTGCTGGCCCGCCTGCCTGCGCTGGACTAGGGTGCGTCGAGCGTAGTTTCGACCCTTCCCCACGAACCGTTATCGTAGGGGACATGGTTACCGTCGTTCAGCACCCTCTGGTTCAGCACAAACTTTCCCTGATGCGGGATACGCGCACTGGCGTCAAGGAATTCCGCGAACTCGCCAGCGAACTCAGTCTGCTACTCGCCTACGAAGCCATGCGTGACCTCGAGGTCGAGCCGGTGCGTTTCGCCACTCCTATCGAGGAAGGCGAGTTTCCCATGCTCAGCGGCAAAAAGCTGGCGCTGGTCGCCATTCTGCGGGCGGGGCTGGTCATGACCGACGCTATCGTGAATCTGGTGCCTGCCGCCAAAGTGGGACACATCGGCATGTACCGCGACCCCGAAAGCCTCGCGCCTGTCGCTTACTATTCCAAGTTGCCCACCGACATCGCCGAGCGCCGCGTGTTCCTGACCGACCCCATGCTGGCGACGGGCGGCAGCGCCAACGCCGCCATTCAGAACCTCAAGGACGCGGGCGCACACTCCATCAAACTGATGTCCATCCTGGCGGCTCCCGAGGGCATCCGCGCCGTGCAGGAAGCGCATCCCGACGTGGAAATCGTGACCGCCGCCGTGGACAGCCACCTCAACGACCACGGCTACATCGTGCCGGGGCTGGGTGACGCGGGCGACCGGATTTACGGCACGAAGTGAAGGGTCCAAACGCTGAAGAAAAGCAGGACAGCGCCCAGGATTCCATGCAAGACGCAGCTAAAAAGTACGAATTCACGGGCCTGACCCGCACGCTAGAGGGGCGCACGCTGCGGCAGATTCGGGCGCTGCGGTCCCTGGAACTGTCGGACGTGGCGGCGGGCGAGGTCGGCGGCTGGATTGAGAAGGAAGCCAACCTGTCGCACGCGGGCGAGTGCTGGGTCTACCCCGACGCCTGCATCTTTGAGGACGCGGTGGTGGAGGGCGATTGCCGCATCGCGGACCGCGCCGTGGTGCGGGGGCGGGCGCGGCTGAGCGGCTTCATCCTGATGGACGACGACAGCGAAGTGACCGACGACGCGGTGGTGGAAAACGTCGCCCGTCTGAGCAGTACGACCCAGATTTACGGCGCGGCGGTGATTGCCTGCGGTCAGGACGGCCCGCAGATTTTGCCCGGCATCCAAATCGATTTCGACGTGAGTTACGGGCAGGAGTACGTGACCTTCGGCACGGGCTACAGCGGCTATTTGGTCGCCGTGTCGAGCACGGGCCGCGTGTGTGTGGCGGGCACCTACCAGACCGAACGCTGGGCGGGGACAGTGCAGGAATTTGAAGTGTGGGCCGCACAGTATGACGACGACCCCGAAGTGAACTGGCTGGCCCAGTGCGTGCGGCTGTACGCGCAGCAACAGGGGCTGACCTGAAGCGGTCTTCTCTTTGTGAGCCGCTCTACAGCACGTCAAACACAGCATTTTCTCCATCAACCATCAGCGAAGCGAGCCCATCGACCATCAACAGAGATGGCTCAGTGGCCTGAGTCCAAGTCCGTCTTCCTCAGCCCACGACCCACCCCCACAACTTTCGGCGGACGCCTTTTCTCACCCCTGGCCTTTAGAATCCAGTCACGTTATGGATTCTTTGCGGGCGCTCGCAGCGCAACTCGGCATCGCTGACCCGTTCGGGGCGGGATTTCTCAGTGTTCTGGTCACGTTCGTTACGGCCCTGGCCCTGACCTGGCTTTTCATTCCACGTCTGCGCGAATTCGCGGTGCAGGCGGGCTGGGCCGACATGCCCAACGCCCGGCGGCTCAACAAGGAACCGCTCCCCAACGCGGGCGGCCTCGCCATCTTCGCGGGCTTCGTGGTCAGCATCGTGGTGGCCTGGGCGCTGCGGCCGATCGTGGTGGAACTGGTCAACATTCAGGTGCTGGCGATCATGCTCGGCGCGGCGATTCTGGTGCTGGTGGGCTTTATCGACGACCAGTTCGGCCTCTCGCCGCTCTCGCGCCTGCTGGTGCAACTGCTGGTGTCGGTGCTGCTGATCGTCAACGGCCTGAAGATGGACTTCAACGCCATTCCGTTCATGCCCGTACTGCCCGACGCGGTCAACAATCCGCTCAGCACGGCCCTGACCATCCTGTGGATCGTGGGCCTGACCAACGCCGTGAACCTGATGGACGGGGTAGACGGCGTGGTGGGCGGGGTAGGTTTCGTGGTCAGCATGGTGCTGCTGGTCACGGCGGCGCAGTTTCCTGACCGGGCGGCGGCGGTCATCCTGCTGGCGGGACTGGCGGGGGCGTGCCTGGGTTACCTGCGCTACAACTTCAACCCCAGCCGCATCATCATGGGCGACGCGGGCGCGTACCTGATCGGGTTTACCCTGGCGGCAGTCAGTCTGCTGGGCACGCTCAAGGTCAGCGCGGGGGCGAGTCTGATCGTGCCGTTTATCGTGCTGGCGCTGCCGGTGCTGGACACCACCCAGGTCGTGATCGGTCGCCTGCGCCGGGGCATTCGCAACCCGCTGGGCCACCCCGACAAGACCCACATCCACCACCGCGTGCTGGCCCGCACCGCCTCGGCCCGCCGCACCGCCGTCATCCTGTGGAGCGTGGCGCTGCTGTGCGGCGTGCTGGGCATGTTGCTGCAAGGCGTCGCGCCGCTGGCCGTACTGGTGACTGCGCTGCTGGTCGGCGCGTGCCTGTGGTTCGTGGCCCATACCCGCATTCAGGCCCACGAACGCGAACGCACGCGGGAACTGAACTGAGCTTGAAACGGTGCTGGTAACCGGAAAAAGCCATCTGCCATCTGCCTTCAGCCTTCTGCTTCCAAAAGGAATCCCATGACCCAACCCAAAAACATTGTCCTCGCCTTTGGCACCCGCCCCGAAGCCACCAAGATGGCCCCCGTCTACCGCGCCCTGCAAGGGGTGGACGGCCTGCGCCCGCTGATTCTGTCCACCGGACAGCAGCGGCAAATGCTGGACGCGGCGCTGGGCGTGTTTGACCTGACGCCTGACCGCGACCTCAACGTGATGACCGAGCGCCAGACGCTGGCCGACCTCACCGCCCGCATCGTGCCGCAGGCGGGCCGGGTGCTGCGCGAGATGGAAGCCGACATGGTGCTGGTCCACGGCGACACGTCCACCTCGTTCTGCGTGGCGCTGTCGGCGTTTTACGAGGGCATCCCCGTGGGCCATGTGGAGGCGGGCCTGCGTTCGGGCAACCTGCGCGAACCTTTCCCCGAGGAAGCCAACCGCCGCCTGACGGGGGTGCTGTCGGCGCTGGATTTTGCGCCCACGGAGGCCAGCAAGGCCAACTTGCAGCGCGAGGGCAAGGCCGAGGACGGCATTTTCGTGACGGGGCAGACTGCCGTGGACGCCGTGCGCGAGGTGGCGGGCCGGGTGCCGCTGCGTCCCGCGTGGCAAGAACGCCTGGGCGCGGGCCAGAAGCTGGTCACCGTCACCATGCACCGACGCGAAAACCAGCCCATGATGCGCGAGATGGCGCAGGCCTTGGGCCGCGTGGCGGAAAAGTTCCCGCAGCATCACTTCATCTACCCCGTTCACCTGTCGCCCGCCGTGCAGGAAGCCGTGCGGCCCGTGCTGGAAGGCGTACCCAACTTCGAACTGACCGAGCCGCTGGACTATTCCGACATGGCCCCGCTGATGGCGGCCTCAGTGCTGCTCGCCACCGATTCGGGCGGTTTGCAGGAAGAAGGCGCGGCGCTGGGCGTACCCGTGGCGGTGCTCAGGAACGTGACCGAGCGGCCCGAAGGCGTGGAAGCGGGCGTGCTGAAGCTGGCAGGCAACGACCCGGCAGGGCTGGAACAGGTGCTGACCGACTTGCTAGGCAGTGAGGCCGAACTGCAAAAAATGCGTCAGGCCCGCAATCCCTACGGGGACGGGCACGCCGCCGAGCGTATCGCCCAGGCCATCGCTTGGCATTTCGGGCTGACGGAGCGGCCCGCCGACTGGGTTGCCGTATCCTGACCTGACCGTGACAATCTCGCCTGCCCACCGTTTGCCTTTTGCCGTCGTCCTGAATGCCCAGGCGGGCAACGGACTGGCCGGGCGCGAGTGGCCCCGGCTGCGCGGCGACCTGCTGGCGCGGGGGCTTTCCTTTGAGCTGATTGAGGCGGCTTCGGCGGCAGAGGCGCTGGCCCGCGTGTCGTCCCTGCCCCCCGAGCAACCCGTCCTGGCGGTGGGCGGTGACGGCACCGTGTCGGCGCTACTGCCCGCATTGGTCGGCACGGGGCGTCCGCTGGCGCTGCTGCCGCTGGGCAGTGGCAACGATTTCGCGGGAATGCTGGGCCTCAAGGCAGGCGACTTTGCCGAGGCGCTGGGCCGCCTAAAATACCAGCCGCGTCGGGTGGACGCCATCGCCGTGGACGTGCTGGACGGCGACCACGCGGGGCTGCACAAGCTGCTGCTCAACGGTCTGGGCCTGGGTATAGACGCGCAAGTGACCCACGCTTATCTGCGAGCGCCGCGTGGGTGGCCTGGATTCTGGCGCTACGCCTGGGGCGCGGTCACGTCGCTGGGCGACTTGCGGCTGGCGGGTCTGCGCCTGACGGTAGACGGGCAAACGCTCTACCAGGGGCCGAGCGTGCTGGCAGCGGTCATGAACAGCACGCGCTACGGCGGCGGCTTTCACATCAGCCCGCAGTCGGACGCCCGCGATGGTCTGCTCAATGCCGTGTGCAGCGGCCCGCTGTCGCGTCTGCAACTGGCAGACTTGATGCTGCGGGTGCTGCCCGGCAAGCACTTGGGGCACCCACTGGTGCACCACGCCCAGGGCCGCGACATAGAACTGCTGTGGGACACGCCGATGTTCCTGCATCTGGACGGCGACCTGTACGGTCAGGCGCGGCATCTGCGGGCGCGGGTGCTGCCTGGGGCGGTCACGCTGCTGAACGGGTAATCATCGCCGAAAGAGCAGGGCGATGATTGGTCAAAACGTCTAACGTGGAAACGCTTATAAATGCCCTCCATCATCCATCAGCGCAGCGAATCCATCATCCATCATCACCACCTTCCCGCGCTTGTCCACCAAACTTGCGCCAGCGTCAGCAGCCCCAGCGTGACCCACCACCACGTCAAAAACGGCTGGGCCTGTCCCCGTCGCCGCGCCGCGTTTCGTAGCAGGGTCAGCGGGAGGGCCGAGACTGCCAGCAGCAGTAGGAGCGTGGGCAGGGTAGCCAACAACAGGGCCAAAGGGTCAGGCGCGGGGATGTCATAACGCGAGAATTCGGCTTGAACGCGCTGGCCCAGTCGCCACTCGGCCCACAGGTTGACGGCTGCGCCCAGCAGCGGCAGCACCAGCGGCCAGCCCCACCCGCGCCAGGATAGTGAGGGCAGGGGAGGGGACAGGGGCGCGTGGGGCCGGGCCAGTCGCCCCAGCAGGCCGCCCAGCAGCGCCGCGCCGCCCAGCACCGGAATCCAGCCGAAGGTGACGTACAGCCCCAGCCCGATGTTGGCGTCCTGGTTGTCCTGGGGGTCGAGCAGGACAAAACTGCACAGCGCCGAGGCCAGCGCCGCCGCCAGTCCCGCGCCCCAGCGCACGCCAGGGTGCCGCTGTTGCAAGGCCAGCGCCAGCACGGGCAGCAGTGGCAGCAGCAAAAAAACTCCAAAACCCAGCGCCAGCCCCGCCCCCGCAGGTGCAACGGCAGCCCGCGCCAGATTTCCCAGAAAAGCGACGCCTAGCAGGGTCAGTATCAGTTTGGTGTCCTTCATTTCGGCTCCTGGCAAAAAGGGGTAAAAGGTGGCAAGGTAGAAAGCTCTTAGCCCCTTAGACTTCTAGACTCTTAGAGCATTTGACAAAAGAATGACCTGTCTTTTTTGACCCTCTCCCTTGATGGGACTTGCAAAGCTGCGAAGCAGAGAGGGCCTCGCAAAGCGAGGGGTGAGGGTGCCTTTTTCTGTCAAATGCTCTAGACCTTCACCCCTACAACTCCACGCCTTCCAGACTGGCAATGCCGTGCTGGAGGGCGTACAGCGCGGCCTGGGTGCGGCTTTCCAGACCCAGTTTGCCCAGCAGGCGCGAAACGTGGGTCTTGATGGTCGCCTCGCTGACGCCCTGCGCGGCGGCGATGTCACGGTTGCTCTGGCCGCGGGCGAGCTGTTGCAGTACCAGCGTTTCCTTGGGGGTGAGCGCCTCGCGCATCTCGCCTGCCCGGAAGTCGCGCACCAGCCGCCGCGCCGCTTCGGGGTGCAGCCGCACTTCGCCCCGCGCCGCCGCGTGGATGGCGTCCGCCAGCGTGTCCGACGAGGCGTCCTTGAGCATGTAAGAAATCGCGCCCGCGTCAATCGCGCCGTTGACCTTGTGCTCTTCCAGGGTGGAGGTCAGCGCAATCACTTCGGTGTCGGGCAGGCGGCGGCGCAGTTCGCGGGTGGCGGCAATCCCGTCCAGCACGGGCATCATCAAATCCATCACCACCACGTCGGGGCGCAGCGCTTCGGCCTCTTGCAAGGCTTCTTCGCCGTTGGCGGCCTCGCCCACCACTTCTATGCCTTCATCCAGCCCCAAAAACAGGCGCAGGCCCTGGCGCACGACGGCGTGGTCGTCGACCAACAAAACACGGACAGGTTGGGTCATCTTCAATTCTCCTTGAGGACAAAATGTTCGGCGGGCGCATCTACAAACAAGTCAAGTGCGGGGGCGAGGCCATCGGGGGTGCCACGGGGCAGCAGCAGGGTGTCGCGGTCAGGAAAGCGCACCCGCACCCGCAGGCCCGCCGGGACGCCCAGGGTGATGGTGCCGCTCTGGGTGCGGATGTCCAGATTGCCGCGTGTGCCAGGCCGCGCCGTGACCGCGATGTCGCCGCTGATGGTCGTCACGCTGCCCCTATCCACCAGCGCGGGCAGCACCACGCCGATGCCGCCACTGTCGCTGCCCGCGCCCAGCACGTCCAGACTGGCCCCCGCCAGGTTCAGGTCCAGGTCGCCCGTGCGCGAGTTGACGCGCAGCGGGCGGGTGCGGGTGCAGGCAGGCGCGGCGGCACGCCCCGAAGCGGTGCGCGTGACCACCGCGTAGGGGCCACCTTCCAGAGCGGGCAAGGTCAAGTCCAGGTCGCCGCTGTCGCTGCGGGCCGCCACCGAGCGCAGCCGCAGGAAGGAAAGGTCAAGGATTTGCCCGCCGCCCACCGTCTCGGTGTTCAGCGTCAGGGCGGCGGCGCGGCTGAGCGAAGCGGTCAGTTCGTGCTGCAAGGGTGGCGGGCCCGTCACCACCACCCCGTCACGCCCCAGCGCGGGCACCCGCAGCCAGGCGGAAAAATTGACCTCGTGGCCCAGGCGGCGCACGTCCACACTCAGCGGGTTCTGGGCGCGGTGTCTGGCCTCGCCGCTCAGCAGGTCGGGACTGCCCGCAGGCAGGGCGCTCAGGCGCAAGTTGCCCCGGTCACTGCCCAGGCGCAGCGTGGCCGAGGTCGCCAGGTCAAGGGGCAGTTTGCCGTCCAGCGGCACTTCAAAGGGCGTGGACAGCGCCGCCAGCCCCGGCAAGGGCTTCAGGGAAATGTCCTGCCACACCAGCGCCCCGCCGAGGCCCACCAGCCCCAGCCCCAGCGCCATTCGTGCCAGCACGGGCAGCAGTGGACGGGAAGGGGGGGTCATGGCGTCTCCGCCTGGGCAGGCAGCCGCAACGTGACCGTGGTGCCGCCCGCGCCGCTTTCCACGCTCAGGCTGCCGCCCACGCCCGCCGCCCGCTCGCGCATGGAGCGTTGGCCCAGCGTGCCGCGTCCCTGCGCCTGCGGGTCAAAGCCGCGCCCGTCGTCGCGCACGGTCAGGCGCACTTCGGCGGCGCCCTGTTCCAGCGCCAGCCACACCTGGGAGGCGCGGGCATGTTTGACCACGTTGTGCAGGGCTTCCTGGGCAACGCGGTAGGCGGCGGCCTGGGCTTCGGCACTCAGCGGCGGCTCGGCGTTCAGGGTGGCGTGAACCCTGAGGCCGTGCCGCGCTTCCAGGGCGTGCGCGTGCTGCGAGAGGGCCGCCACCAACCCGCCTTCTTCCAGCGCGTCGGGGCGCAGGCTGAAGAGCAGGGCTTTCATCTCGCTCACTCCGCCCTCGGCCAGCCGAATGGTGTAGTCCAGACTGGCCTGGGTGCGGGCGGTGTCCTTGTCCAGCGTGGCCCGCGCCGTTTTTGCCCCCAGGCTGATGCCGTAGAGCGCCTGGGCCACGCTGTCGTGCAGTTCGCGGGCGAGGCGGGCGCGTTCCTGTTCGCCCGCCCGCAGCGAGGCCCGCTCTATCAGGTCGGCGGCTTGCAGCGCGGTGGCGGCGTGGTCGGCCATAGACGCCAGAAACGCCAGTTCGTCGCCACTGGGCCGCAGTCCAGGCGGATAGATGGCCCGCAGCGTGCCGCCACTGCCGCCCCCCTCGGCCCCCGCAGGCAGCGCCAGGTCAGCCAGGGTCATGCCTCCCTCAGCCCACACCCGCGCTTCGCCTGGGGCCAGCGCCGAGGCGGGCGCAGTCGCCAGTGGCGATTCATGCCCCGACCCGACCCGCTGCAAGCCTACAGGCGAGAGCAGAAGTACCGTCTGGGCGGTACTGGCGGCCCTGGCCTGCCGCACGATTTCCTGCAAAGTGGCTTGCAGGTCGTCACCCAGCGCAATGCGCCCTGCCGCCCGCCGCAGCGCCACCACTTCACGCCGCGCCGCGCCCTCCTGGTCGGGCGAGAGCAGCGCCAGCACCAGACGCGTCCAGACCCGCCGCATCAGGTTCAGCACGCCGCCCAGCAGCAGCAGCGCCCCCAGCCCGGCTACGCCCGCGCCCACCCGGGCCAGCCCGCCCGTCTGCACGGCGGCTCCTTTCCAGGTCAGCGGAAGGTGAGGCTGACCCAGCCACAGCGGGGCACTCAGGCCAGCCAGGGCCAGGGTCAGCAGCGCCGCCAGCACCGCCCAGCACAGCAGCGCCAGCGGCAACTGCGCGACGTGAAACAGCAGGGCGCGGTAAGTCGCTGCGTCGCTCAGCACGCCCCGCAGCCAGGGCAGCACGCCCGTGTAGGCGGGACTCAGTGCAGGGCGGGCCAGATGCAGCCCCAGCAGCCGCGCCAGAAACCGCTGCACGTCCGCCAGTCCGCCCACCAGCCACAGCGCCCCCAGCAGCAGTGCCGCCCCGAACAGCAGCGGCAGCGACAGCACGCCCAGCACCGTGCCTGCGCTCAGCAGCCCCATCACCAGCACGCCCGCAGGAAAAGCCAGCAGCACGTACAGCGCCGTGCGCCACGTCAGCGGGTCGCGCAGGTCGCTGAGCAGCCCCTCACGCCGCACCTCCCGCAACTCTTCGCGCGCACTCATGGACACCATCATGCGGCTTAGGCTACGGGGCAGGGGCGTGGGCGTCGTCGGTCAAAAGGTGGAGGGCGAAGGCCCGACCGGTGTCAGGCCGATTCCTCCCGTCTCCCCGGTACGTGGGAGATGGGAGGAATCGGCCCTCTTTGTCAGCCTTCTTCAGCTCAGAGCGAAAGGATGGAGCTGTAGTCGCCGGTCACGCCGTTGCCGCTCAGGCCGTCGGGGAAGAAGCCCCCCTTCGCGGCCTTGCCGGTGGTGTCGAGCAGGACGATGTTGGCGATCTGCCGGGGCGTGCGGCTGAAGGCGATGCCGTTGGCGTCGGTCGGAACGATGTTGGCGTTGCGGGCCAGCACGCCGGCATTGCCCGTCGCAGTGAGGCCCTGGTCGCGGTCGTCGGTACCGTCTACGGCGTCACGCAGGTTGCTGATGGCCTGCACGACCTGCTCCACCGTCAGACCAGCGGCGGCCTGCTCGGTGCGGCGCAGGTACAGCTGGGTGCGGATGGAGCCGGCGTGGTACGCCTCGACTGCCAGAATTCCGGCGGCGTTTTCCAGGTTGCCGCCCGCCTTGTCGTCCACCAGCAGGCGGGCCGCACCCTTGTAGGCGGTGACGCCCACGTCCTCGAACACGAAGGCGCCGTGCAGAAAGAACAGGGGGTTGGCATAGGGGTTGAAGTTGGTGATGGCCCCGTTGGAAGCGAGTTTCCCGGCAGCCACGAAGGAGCCGCTGAGGTCCAGACGCGGCTGCGCGACGGCGGCGCTGCCCAGGACGGCGCGAATCACCTTGACATGCGCAAGTTCGTCGTCGGCGATTTCTTCCATCATGGCCCGCAGATCACCGGTCAGGCCGGGAACAGCGGTGCCGCCCGTTCCGGTAAAACCGCTCGGCAGGATGACCTTGGCCGCGTCGCCGCCCGCCGCCGTCAGCTCGTTCAGGCGCCCGACGGCAGCGAGGTAGAAGGCCGCTTCGAGGTATTCCAGGTTCAGCGCAAAGTTGAAGATGGTGGCGTCGAGGTTCGGCTTGGTGGGCTGCGTCGCCCCCACGTTGGCGCAACTGGCCAGGACAGCGCCGGCGCCCATCATGCCGAGCATGCCCAGGACGTTGCGGCGGTTGGGGGTGCTGGGCGTTTCGGTTTCGGGTACGGCGTTAAGAGCGTCGGTCATGGGTGATCCTCCAGGGAACAGGGCGAGAAGACGGAGAGCCATACTCAAAAAGGCCCACACTTAAAAGGGCAAAGCCTCGTCCCGAGGAGGACGGTCAGACTTCGGATGGTCCTTTGACCTGCTTGTAAGCCGAAGCCGCCCAAGTGGATCACGTCGCAATCTTTACCGAATCTTCATGAAGCCGAGTCTGCTCAAAGCGCCTGAGCGAACAGAGGTTTGGTCGTGGGGGCCGCGCTTCCGCCGGGCGGCTCGACCGTGACGGCAAGCGGAGTGCCGGGGGGGAGCGGCAGGGTCAGCAGTCCACCCTGCGTAAAGACCCCCAGCGAGCGCGGCTGTTCCCCGGCCAGGCTCCACAGCTGATAGGCGCGTCCCGGTTCGAGAGGCCGGGTCAGGTACACGAAGGTGCGGCCATCCGGCAATCGGGTCAGCGTGCCGAGAGAGCCGCCGGGCGTGGCGATGCTCTGCTGCGCGGCCCCCGGCACCCTGGCGTAGCGGGCGGGGAGGTCTGCCGGAACGCGCAGCACCAGCGCGAGGGCCGCCCCGACCAGCAGACTTGCAGCGAACGGCAGGCCCCAGCCGGTGGGACGCGGGTTGGGCGCCCTCTTTGCCGGAGTGGGGGGCAGCGTGCGTCTAGCCCCTTCCTCGGAGGCCCGCTCCGTCTGAACTCGGGCCAGCAGCCGCTCCCCGGCGTCCTGCGGCATCTGCACGGCGCTCAGGTCAAGGTCATCCAGCAGGGCGGCCAGCGCGGCCTCGTCGGCGGCCAGGTCGGCGCCCGCTTCCGGGTCGGCGGCGAGGCGGGCACGCAGGGCCTGCGCCTGCTCGGGCGGCAGCATGCCCAAGGCCAGGGCCACCTGCTCGTCTCTGTGTCTGCTCATGGCCCTTCACCCCCCTGCGCGTCGTCGTCTGCTCCCCGGCGTCCGGGCGGATGTCCGAGCGCCACCCGCATGCGGTCAAGCGCCGTACGCAGGCGCGACTTTACCGTACCGAGTGGAAGCCCGGTCAGTTGTGCCAGTTCCGAGTGCGAGTGCCCCCGGTAGTAGGCGAGTTCCACCAGTTGCCGCTGACTGGCGTCCAGCACCCCGACAGCGCGTTCGGCCAGCAGGCGGTTCGCCGGGTCGGGGGCGGGCGACGGGGCGTCCCACTCACCGAGTTCGAGCGCCACTTCTGGACGGTCGCGAAGTTCCTGCAAAAAGCGGTGGTGGGCGATGCTCAGCAGCCAGGTCTTGGCGCTGGCACGTGCGGGGTCGAACCGCGCCGCGTGACGCCAGGCGTTCATGAAGGCGTCCTGCACGCAGCAGTCCACGTCGTCCGGATGGCGCAGCATCCGTTGCCCGAGGCCGTAGAGCAGCCGGGCATAGCGGCGGTGAAGTTCCATCAGTGCCGCCTCGTCGCCAAGCGCCATCTGGCGCAGCAGCGCTTCGTCTGGGGTCGGCTCTGGGGTCATAGATAAGGTGCAGCGTAGCGCCTTCCGGGGCCGACTGGCTCACGGCTGAGGTTGACCTGGTACCCAGTTCAAGCAGCGTCGGCTCCCCCCCGGCCTTCCTCGCCACCCTCAGTCTTCCCCGGCCAGCCGCCGATAAGCCGCCAGATACTGCGGCACGATCAGGCTGGGGTGAAAGCGGTCCACGGCGGTGCGGCGGGCCGCCTGCCCCATCCGCTGATAGGTCGCTTGGTCGCGCAGGATCCGCAGGGCATTGTGGGCCATATCGTCCACGTCGCCCACCGCCGACAAAAAGCCGTTGACGCCGTGTTCCACCACTTCGGGAATGCCGCCCGCGTTGGTGGCGACGACGGGAACTTCGCAGCTCATGGCTTCCAGCGCCGCCAGACCGAAGCTTTCGTGTGAACTCGTCAGCAAAAACAGGTCGCTGATGCCCAGCACCGTCTGCACGTCGGGAAACGACCCCAGAAACTGCGTGCGCCCGATGACGCCCAGTTCGCGGGCCAGTTCAAAGGCGCGGGCGCGTTCGGGGCCGTCGCCGATCATCAGCAGGCGCGCCGGAATCTCGGAGGCGATGCGGGCAAAAATCTGCACCACGTCTTCCACCCGTTTGATGGGCCGGAAGTTGCTGACGTGGACAATCAGGGCTTCTTCGGGATGGGCGAAGCGGGCGCGGACGCCGGGGTCGGTGATGCGCTGAAAACGGTCGCTGTCCACGAAGTTGTAGATGACTTCGATGGGCCGCTCCACGCCGAAGACTGCGCGGGTTTCTTCGGCCAGCGAGTGCGACACGGCGGTGACGTGGTCGCTCTGCTCTATCGCGTGGCGGGTGGTGTGCTGAAAGGCGGGGTCGGTGCCCACCAGCGTCACGTCGGTGCCGTGCAGCGTGGTCATGACTTTGGTGCGCCGGGTAATGGAACGGGCGTGCAGCGCCGCACTCGCGTGGGGAATGGCGTAGTGGGCGTGGGTCAGGTCTACGCCGTGTTCCAGAATCACTTCGGTCAGCGTGTTGGCGGCGCTCAATTCGGGAAAAGGCTGTTCGAAGAGGGCATAGGCGAAGTTGCTGACCTGATGGAAATACGGCCCGCGCAGGCCCTGGCACCCGGTCAGGCGAAAGGGCATGGCCGTGCCGATAAAGTGGACTTCGTGCCCGGCGGCGGCCACCTTGAGACCGAGTTCGGTGGCGACCACGCCGGAACCGCCCGCCCCGGTGTGACACAGCACCGCGATTTTGGGCGACAGGCTGCGGGCGCCGGGCGAGGACAGCAGGGAGGAAGAATGCTCGGAGAAAGGCATCGCCGCGAAGTATAGGGGTGGGGTGTCAGGAAAGCCGTCGGCTGGCCTACGGTAGACGGCCCTGCGGGGAAATGAAGAATAAGGAAAAGCGGGGCTTATCACATCCTGCCGTGGCCGCGAACATGGACAAACGTAAAGCGCGGTTTTTTCCGTTGCGTCATAGTGGACTCATGTCGTTTGCCTTGGTCACCGATTCCTCCAGCGACTTGGCTCCCGAGGTCGCGGAGCAACTCGGAATCCGTATCCTCCCTCTCCGGGTTGTGGCCGGTGAACACTACTATTTGGATTGGCTCGAATTTGGCCCCAGAGAAGCCCTGGAATATTTGCAGCGCGGAGAATCGTTCCAGACCTTCCCCCCCCGGCACCAAGCATTCGAGGACATCTACCGGGAACTGCTCGAACGGCACGACTTTGTGGTGAGCATCCACACCAGCGCCCAGCTCGCTGGCACGCTCCAGCGGGCACGCCGGGTCGTGCTGGAGCAGCGGCTGGGGGCGCGGGTCACCGTCATCGACAGCGGCATGACCTCTATGGGGCTGGCCGAAACCGTGCTGGCGGTGCGCGAAGCCCTGCTGGCGGGGGCCGACGGTGACGCCGCGCAGGCGGTCGCCCAGCGGGTCAGGCGCGACGCGGTCTGTCAATTCACCGCTCCCACGCTGGAGTATCTGCGGCAGTTCGGTCAACTGACCCGCGCTCAGGAGGTCATGGGCAACCTGCTGGGCATGCGTCCGGTGCTGGGCTTCGGCGACGGGCGGGTACGCCTGTACCGAACCGTGCGCCAGAACGAAGTGCTGGAAGACATGGTCCGCCACCTCGAAGACCATTTCGGTGACCTGCCCCTTTCGTTGGCGATTGTTCACAGCGGCTCCACCGCAGAGCAACTGCCCCGCATGCGCGAAGTCGTGGAGCAGAGCCGCCTCAAGGTGGTGCGTGGCCGGGTGCAGGTCGTGGGAGCCGCCGTCGGGACGCGGCTGGGGCCGGGGGGCTACGGGTTTTCGGCCCTGCCCGCCAACACGGTCGAGCGGGTGCTGCGCGAGTCGCCCGCGGTCGCCAAACGTCGGCTCGGGCGTCACTGAGCGCCACGGTGGGCCGAAACGGGCCGCAGCGGGTATGATGGCGGGCATGTCCGTCTTCCCTTCGCCCCCGTGAGCGCAGGTCGAGGACCGCCCCAGTTTGACCCGCCCTGTCCCCAGACTTTCAGGCTCTGCCGCAGCCTGCCGGAGTTCCCATGACTGCCCAAGAACACAACCCCGCCGCCCTGGAGCGTGAAATCCATCGCCGCCGCACCTTCGCCATCATCTCGCACCCCGACGCCGGGAAAACGACCATCACCGAAAAGCTGCTGCTGTACGGAGGCGCCATTCAGGAAGCGGGCAGCGTGACCGCCAAAGAAGGCCGTTCTCATACCAAGTCCGACTGGATGAGCATCGAGCAGCAGCGCGGGATTTCTATCTCAAGCAGTGCGCTGACCTTCGAGTATTTCGGACGGCACATCAACCTGCTCGACACTCCTGGACACCAGGACTTTTCAGAGGACACCTACCGCACCCTCACCGCCGCCGACTCGGCGCTGATGGTGCTGGACGCGGCGCGTGGTGTGCAAACCCAGACCGAGAAGCTGTTTGCCGTGTGCCGCAACCGTGGCATTCCCATCCTGACCTTCGTGAACAAGATGGACCGACCCGCGCTCGACCCCTTCGAGTTGCTGAGTCAGGTGGAAGACACCCTGAAAATCACCGCCGTGCCGCTCACCTGGCCCATCGGCGACGGCCCGGATTTCAAGGGCGTGTACGACCTGCAAACCGGGCAGGTGCTGGCCTTCGAGCGCACGTCGGGTGGCAAGCACCGCGCTCCCGTGCAGACGGCTGGCCTGGACGACCCGCAACTGGACGCGCTGGTGGGCGCTGACCTCGCCGCCAAGCTGCGCGAGGACGTGGAACTGATTCAGGGGGCGATGCCCGAATTTGACCAGGAGCAGTTTCTGGCGGGCGAACTGACGCCGGTGTTCTTCGGATCGGCCATGAACAACTTCGGCGTGGAGCACTTCCTGAGCAACTTCGTGGAACTGGCGCCCCCGCCTGGGCCGGTGGAAACCAACCTGGGCGAACGCGAACCCACCGCCCCCTTTGCGGGCTTCATCTTCAAATTGCAGGCCAACATGAGCAAGCAGCACCGCGACCGCACGGCGTATATGCGCGTCATGTCGGGCGAGTTCGACCGGGGCATGGACGTGATTCACACCCGCACGGGCCGTAAGCTGAGGCTGTCGCAGGCGCACACGCTGTTTGCCCAGGACCGTGAAAAGGTGGAAGAGGCCTACCCCGGCGACATCGTGGGCCTCGTCAACCCGGGCGTGTTCCAGATTGGCGACGTGGTCAGCGTGGACGGCAAGCTCACCCTGCCCAGCTTCCCGCGCTTTACGCCCGAAACCTTCGCCACCATTGCCCTGAAGGACGTGGGCAAGCGCAAGGCGTTTATGAAGGGGCTGACCCAACTCGCCGAAGAAGGCGTGGTGCAGGTCTTTTACCCCACCGACGGGGCGCGTGACCCGTATCTGGGCGCAGTCGGGCCGCTGCAATTCGAGGTGTTCCAGGCCCGCCTGGGCGAGGAATACGGCGTGGAAGTGGAGATGAACGTCACTTCTTACCAGTTGGTGCGCTGGCTGGCGGGCGACCCGACCAACGTGGCCCGTTTTGCCCGCCACGTGGAAGACGACCAGGGCCGCCCGGTGATGCTGTTCCGCTCCAAATACGACCTGGAATACACCGCCGAGCAGCATCCCGAAATCGAGTTTTTGCCGCTGCCCAAAGATTTGACGCGCGTGTAAGCGAACAGGGGAGAGGGCGGAATGCAGTCGTCCTCTTAACCCTTTTCCCTCTGCCCTCCCCCTGAAAGGCCCCTGTGATGCCCCCCGGCGCACACTGGGGCCGTGCGTGTTTTTCGTTCCTTCCTTCTCCTGATGGCGCTGGGTGCCGCGCCTGCTCTGGCGGCTCCGGCACAGGGCTATGTTTTGCAGGGCGTGCCGCTTGTTCGGCAGACCTACAACGCCTGCGGCCCCGCCAGCATCGCGCAGGTGCTGGGGTATTTCGGCCTACAAATGAGCCAGCAGGACATCAGCCGCCTGACCCGGCCCAACGACCGCGCCTACATGACCGCGCAGGCCATCTTGGACTTCGCGCCTCAGGTGGGGTTGCAGGCCAAACTCTACGCGGGCGGCAACCTGCAAACCGTGCGGGCCGCCATCAAGCACGGGCTGCCGCTGATTGCGCTGCAATCCCACATTCCCCAGCCCGGCAAAGTCATTCCCCACTGGCGCGTGATTGTGGGCTACAACGACGCCCAGCAACTCGTGTACCTGATGGACCCGCTGCTCGGTTACGTCGCGCTCAGCTTTGCCGACTTTGATCGGGTCTGGCAAGGGCAGCGCGGGCAATTTGCCGTGATGTACCCGCCGCAACTCGGCAAGACGGTGACTCAGGTCATCGGCTGAGCCGGAACTGCGAAAAGCCGCCCCCGTCACTGGTTGGGGGCGGCTTCTGGGTACCGATTTTTACTTGAGGACTTCGACGGCCTTCTTCAGAATCGCGTCGTTTTGCAGGTCCACCGTCGCCTCGCCCTGCACGGTGCTGCGGGTCTGGTGCTTGATTTCCCCGACGTAGGTGAACTTGCCGTCCTTGTCGGCGGTCACGGTCACGGGCTTGCCGCCGACAGTCAGCGTCAACTTGGTGCCGGGGGCCACGCCGCTGCCCGTGAAGTTGAGCGGCACGGGGAAACGGGTGTCCTTGACCAGGATGTCAGGCGTGATGCCCTTTTTGTGGATTTCGCGGCCCTTGGGGGTAATCCAGGCGCTGTTGACGATGGCGACCTTGCCGCCGTCGGGCAGGGTAATCGGCACCTGGGCCACGCCCTTGCCGAAGGTCTGCTCCCCGATGATTTTGGCGCGGGCATTGTCCTGCAGGGCGCCGCTGACGACTTCGCTGGCGCTGGCGCTGTTCTTGTTGACCAGCACGACCAGCTGCCCGGTGTAGTCGCTGGCCTGCTTGCGGGCGCTGCCCCAAACTTTGGGCTTGGCGTCGCGCTCGCGCAGGCTGACGATGGGGCCACTTTGCAGGAACTGGTCAGCCACGTCCACCCCGGCGTTGAGCAGGCCGCCGCCGTTGTCGCGCAGGTCGAGAATCAGCTTCTTCACGTTCTTCTTCTTCATGTCGGCAATCGCGGCGCGGAACTGGGCGCTGGCCTGCTCGTTGTAGAAGGTGCTCAGGGCCACGTAGCCGATGTTGCCGGGCAGAATGGTCTTTTCGACGCTGACGATGGTGACCTTGTCGCGCTTGAGCTTGACGGTGTAGGGCTTGCCCGCACGGGCGAACGTGACGACCACTTCCGACCCGACGGGGCCGCGTACCTGCTTGACAATCTCGTCGAGTTTGGCGGCAGACACGTCTTTATCCCCGATCTTCAGGAACACGTCCCCGATTTGGACGCCGCCTTTGAAGGCCGGGTTGTCCTTGTAGACGTTGTCCACCTTACCGCCGGTGCCGTCGTTGTTGGCGGCGGTGAGCTGCACGCCGATGCCACCGAACGACCCGGCGAGGTTCTGGCTGTCGATCTCGTTGCTTTCGGGTTCGGTGTAGTAGGTAAACTCGTCGTTCAGGCTGCCGAGCGCGCCGTTGATGGCTCCGCGCAGCACCTTTTCCTGGTCTACAGGGTAGAGGTAGTACTTGTTCAGGTCATTGAGTACCTGCACCAGGCTGCGGCCTTCGGGCGTGCTCGCCAGGGTCTGCGGCGTGTAGCCGTTCATCTGCGCGGCGGCGACGGCAGCGGTCACGGCGAGCGTGCCAGCCACCAGAAACATGCGATTGGGCTTCATCGCGCCATCTTAGGTCGCCGGGTCTGACGCTGGGTGAAGCCTGTTTGAGTGTCTCCGACCTGCCCGCCCCCGGACCCGCGCTGGGCGGCACTGCGGCGGCCCCTACCGATGAGAGCGTGTCCCATACGCTCTTCATGGTTGCTCGGCCCGGCTGGGCTATGCTGGACAGTGAGCATGTCGTCACCTTTTCCTTTTTCGTTCCCAGGCCACCCGGCGTGGCGTCCTTTCAGACGGGGAGCGGCGTGATTCAGTTCAGGAACGTCACCCTGGAATATCCCTCGACCCATACGCTCGCCCTCGACAACCTGAATGTCGACATCGGAGAGGGCGAATTCGTGTACCTCGTCGGGCACTCGGGGGCGGGCAAAAGCAGCTTCATGAACCTGATTCTCAAGCGTGCACTCCCCACCAAGGGCGAGGTGATGCTGGCGGGTCAACCGCTGTCGTACTACCGGGGCCGCCGCACCCACCTGCTGCGCCGCCGCATGGGAACGGTGTTTCAGGAAAACCTGCTGCTCGACCACCTGAACGCTTACGACAACGTGGCTTTTGCGCTGCGGGTGGTGGGCGTGCCGCAGCGCGAGTGGCCGCAGCGGGTGACGGTGGCCCTGAGAACGGTGGGCCTGGAACACAAGAAATATGCCCTCCCCATGCAGCTTTCGCTGGGTGAGCAGCAGCGGGTGGCGATTGCCCGCGCCATCGTGACCGACCCGCCGCTTCTGCTGGCCGACGAACCGACCGGAAACCTCGACCCCGACAACAGCCGCGAAGTGCTGAAGGTGCTGCAAAACGTCCACCTGCGCGGTACCACCGTCATCGTGGCGACCCATGCCCGCGACCTGGTCGAAACGTTCCGCCACCGGACCCTCACCCTGCGCCGGGGCAAACTGGTGCGCGACGAGCATCTGGGAGGCTACGCGCTGTGATGTACCACCTGCGTCAGGCCCTGCTGGCGATGCGGGCCAATCTGACCGCCACGCTGTCCACCCTCACCACCATGACCCTGACCCTGCTCACGCTGGGGGGCGTGCTGCTGCTCACGCTGAACGTCAACCGTACGTTGGAGCGCCTCGAATCTCAGGTGGAGGTGGCGGCCTACCTGACCCCGGCGGCCAAGCCCGAAGAACTTCTGCGAACGGTGCGGGCCTATCCACAGGTTATTGAGGCGCGGCTGGTCACCAGCGAGGAAATCCTCAAGGAAATGACCCGCGACTATCCCTACACCCGCGAGGCCGCCGAACTGACCGGCAACCCCTTTCCCGACACCCTGCGGATGCGGGTGGGCAAGGTCGAGGACTCGCGCCGGGTGGCGGTGGCGGCCCAGGTGCTGCCCGGCGTGGAGAGCGTCGAGTACGGCGAGGACTACATCGACTCGGCGGTGCGGGCGCTCACGGCGGTGCGGGCGGTGGGCTACGGCATGGTGGCGCTGCTGCTGCTCGGCACCCTCTTCAACATCCTGAACGCCGTGCGGGTCGCCATGTTTGCCCGCCGCAACGAAATCAGCGTGATGCGCCTGCTGGGGGCCACCCGCTCCTTCATTCGCATGCCGCACCTGATTGAAGGCATGTTGGTGGGTCTGGTCGCCGCCACCGTCGCAGTCACGGCGCTGGCCCTGGGCTACCGCACGCTGGCCGAGCGACTGGTGCTGTTCGCGCCTATCTTCCCGGTGGTCACCGACTGGGACGTGCTCTGGCCGCTGCTGCTGGGAGTGGGCCTGCTGGGGGTGCTGGTGGGGCTGGTCGGCAGCCTGTTCGCCACGCGCCGTTACTTACAGGAACTCGAATGAAGATGAGGTCGCCGCGCTCGGTCTGGGCGCCCTCATCTTGGGCGGGGGGGGCGCTGCTGACAGTCGCTCTGCTGAGCGCCGTGGGCGGGCCGCTGCGGGCCGGGGCGCAAAGGGCTTCCCCCAGCCTGACGACGGGAACCACCCTGACGAGCAAGCGTCTGGAGCAGCTCCAGCGCGAACTGATCGAGCAGCGCCGCCTCAGCACGCAGCAAAAAAAGCAACTGAACGAGGTCCGTGCCCGCCTCAGCCGCCTGAGCCAGCAGCAGAAAGAGGCGCTGGACGTGCTGGACGCCCTGTCGTCGCAGGTGGGCGAACTCGAAAACGAACTGGCCGGGGTTCTGAACCGAATTGCCGCCGCCGAGCGGGAACTGCGCGAGACGAAGGCCGAACTGCAAATCACCCAGGCCAGGGTCGCCACCCTCAAAACGGACATGCGGGCGGTCATGCAAGCCCTCTACCGCGAACGCAACACCCAGTACATCCGCTTGCTGTCGCAGTCGAGCAGCCTCTCGGACATGCTGATTCGCCTCGACTACGCCAACATGGCGGGCCAGCGCAACCTGGAGGTCCTGGCCGAACTGCGCTCCGCCAGTGCCGAACTCGGGCGCCAGCGCGTCCGGCAGGAGCGGCAGGCGGCGGCTTTGCGGTCGTTGCAGGGCGAGCGGCAGGAAAAACTGGCCCAGCTGCGCGAGCGCCGGGCGCAACAGGGGCAGCAACTCGCCCGCCTGAAGCAGACGGTGCAGGGGCAGCAGGCCGTCGCCGTGCGAACCCAGGCGCAGCAGGCCCTGACTGCCCAGACCATCAACGAACTGGTCGGCGGCGTGGTCAAGGAAAAGACCCGCCTGGAAGAGGAACGCCGCCGCCGCATAGAGGCCGAGCGCAAGCGCCGTGAGGAGGAAGCCCGCCGTATCCGCGAGGCCCAGGAACGGGCACGCCGCGAGGCCGAGCGACTGGCCCGTATTCGCGCCGAGCAGGAGCGCCGGGCACGCGAAGCCGAACTCGCCCGCCAGCGTGCCGAGGCCCAGGCCCGTGCCGAAGCGCAGGCGCGGGCCAGAGCCCAGGCCGAGGCCGCCGCCCGTGCCAGGGCGCAGGCCGAAGCGGCCCGTCAGCAGTCCGCGAGGGAGCAGGCGGCCAGAGAGCAGGAGCAGCGCGCCAAAGAACAGGCCGCCCGTCAGCAGGCGCAGGCCCGCGCCGCCGCCGAGGCCCGGGCGCAGCAGCAGGCCCAGCAAGCCCGCGCTGCATTACAGGCCCAGCAGGCGCGGGAAGCCGCCGTCGCCCGCGAGCAGCAGGCCCTCCAGGCGAGGCAGGCCCAGGTCGCCCAGCAGGAGCAGCAACTCGCAGCCGAGCAGCAGGCGCTTCCCGCCACTGTGCAGCGCAGTAACCTGGGCTTTCCGCTTCCCGGCGGCAAGGTCGCGGCCCCCTACGGAACGTCCGGGGCACAGTGGGCGGTCATCAGCGGCAACGAGGGTGAGCGGGCCGTGGCGGCTGAGACGGGCAACGTCATCGCCGCCGCCTACTACGCCGCGCTGGGCTGGGTGATTCTGGTGGACCACGGCGGCAACGTCATCACGGGCTACTTCGGCCTGCAAGACACCCAGGTCGAGGTCGGTCAGCGCGTCACACGCGGTACGCCCCTCGGCACCATCGGCGGCAGCCACATCTTCGGGTTGGACCGCATGGCTTTTCAGGTGCGCCAGGGGGAAACGCCCGTCGCGCCGCCCTTCTGATACCGCTCTGAAAAATAGTTTGCGTATGCGAACTGTTTTTCCGAACGGAGTGAGCAGGAGAAACTACGGGTCTGGGCGACGCGGAGCACATTCGGGTGCTTTTCCCGGATGTGCGGAGTAAAGCTCAGACCCGTATGATTCAGCCCGACAGGAGGGCGACCGAAAAAGTGGAAGGGAAACGTGGCTCGGCGCTCCGTCTCCCTTCCTTCGCCCTGCCAGTTTTACCAGCGTGTGCCGAAATCCTGCACCCAGTAGTACTTGTAGGCGCTGCTTGCCGAATAGCTGTAGCCGATCCCGATTTCCCTGAACGCCGGGTTCATGATGTTGGCGCAGTGACCGGGACTTTTGAGCCAGCCGTCCACGACCGACTCGGGGGTGGGGTACCCGGCGGCGATGTTTTCGCCCACCGTGCGCCAGTTGTACCCGGTGGCGCTGATGCGCTGAGAAAAGCTGCGCCCGTCCTGGCTGGTGTGGCTGAAGTAGTTGCGGGTCGCCATGTCGGCGGCGTGCGCCTGGGCCGACCGTTCAAGCAGAGAATGGTAGACCAGCGCCGGGGCAGCAGCGTAGAACTGTGCGCCGCAGTTCCGGCCCTGAGCGCGGGCCGCGTTGGTCAGGTCGAGAACGCGCTGCGCGAAGGTGCTGCCGGGGGTGGCCACGAGCGCGAGGTTGGTGTCACTGAAGGCATCGGGGATATCCGCCTCCCTGGACTGCGGTGCAGAGGCCCCGGGGGTGGGGGTGTTGGCGGAGGCGGTTGCCTGGCTGGCAGACGGCAAGTGCTGTCCACAGGCGACCAGGCTCAGCAGGGCGGGGGTGAGGGTGAACCACGCTTTGCTTTTGAGCATGGCGTCATTAAATATTAATCTTCCGGTCAGGAAGTGAGCTGTCGGCTCTCATTTCTCATAAAACTCAAAACCTCTCTACAAAGACGTGCTTTTCTTTATGAGTACGATTTCTAACAGAAAGTATTCATGAGAATCACATCAATGGGTCATCCTCAAACCCGGCCCAGCGCCTCGGTAATGCTCAGCCGACTGGCGTTGCGGGCGGGCAAAAGCCCGGAGAACAGACCCAGCAGCAGGCTGATCGAGAGGGCGAGCAGCGTCAGCCGGGGTGTGAGAGCCGCGGCGTCAATGCCTGCGAGGTTCTGCGTGTAGGCGTTGACGCCCCAGATTCCCAGCAGGCCCAGCAGCACGCCCCCGATGCCGCCCAGAAGTGAAAGCAGCAGCGATTCGCTGAGCACCAGCGCCCGCACGAAGCCGGGCCTGGCTCCGATGGCCCGCAAGGTGCCGAATTCGCGGGTGCGCTCGAAGACGCCCATCATGACGGTGTTGGCGACAGCCAAGCCGCCCACCACCAGCGCAATCAGCGAGATGCCGAAGCGCACGGCGTCGCTGATTCGCATGGTCTTTTCCAGAAAGCCCAGCAGGTCGGCCTGGGTCTGCGCTTCCACGTTCAGCCGCTCTGAAATGGTCCGGGCGATGCCCTGGGCGCGGCGCACGTCCCTGACCTTGACCGCAATCATGGACACCTGGCCCGTGACCCCTTCGGCCCGCTGCTGCACGTCCAGCGGCATGAAAATCGAACTGTCGACCAGCCCCGCCCCCGGCGCGAGAATGCCCACCACCTTCAGGCTGCTGCGGCGATTGAGGTTGAGGGTACTGCCCAGGCCGAGGTGAAGGTTCTGCGCGGCTTTGGCCCCCAAGACGGCAACCGGCTGCCCCACGTCCTGTGGGCGCAGGTCACGGCCCAGCGAGGCGGCGGCGTCGGGAAAAAGCGCCTGGATGCCTGCCTGGGCCGGAACGCCATACAGAAACACGCCCTGGCTGGGGTCGAGCCCGCCGCGCACCGTCAGCATGGTCGGGGTCACGGATTCGATGCCCAGTTCGGGAGCCAGCTTTTCTATGTCGCCCACCAGACTTTGCGGGACATTGGGCGTCAGTGAAAAGCCTCCCTGAGACATCCCGGTCAGGCTGACCTGAATGTCGGGGCCGACGCCGCGCATCTGCTCGGTGAAGACCTTGCGGATGCCCTCGCCCAGCGACAGAAAAATGACCATGCTCGCCACCGCCACGGTGATGCCCAGCGTCGTCAGGGCCGTGCGTACCGGGCGGCGCACCAGGCCGCGCCAGGCGAGGTGCCACAGGTCTGTCCAGTTCATCGTGCTCACCTGCTCAGCCTAGAGCGTGCGGGGGGTTGAGCGGCAAGAAATTTGTGACAGCCTTGCGAAAGCCGCTATTGGCGCGGCAGGCGTGTTTGAATAGGCTCTGAACTGGTGCCCCCGCGCTCCACCCCCTTATTCCCTGGAGGTTTCTCATGTCTAAGCGCTCTGTCTTGTCCACCCTGCGTCTGTCTGTTCCCGCCCTCGCACTCGGCCTTTCGCTGACGGCCTGTGCCGACCTGGGCCAGCCCACCGTTAGCGCCGAACTCAAGGATGCAGGCGGCAAAGTGGTCGGTCAGGCGACCTTCCGCCCCGAGGTCATCGGCACCCGCGCCAGCATTGAAGTCAGCGGCCTGACGCCGGGACAACACGCCCTGCACATCCACGAGAACCCCAAATGCGAGCCTGGTCCCGACGCGAAGGGCAAGGTCATTCCCTTCGGCGCGGCGGGCGGTCACTTCGACCCCGGTGCCAGCAAGAACCACGACCACCCCACGACGACCAACGACAAGGGGCACGGCGGCGACCTGCCCATGATTGAAGTCGGTGACGACGGCAAGGGCAAGCTCAATTTCGACACCAACCGCGTGAAGATGAGCGGCCCGACCAGCGTGCTGGGCCGCAGCATCGTGATTCATGAGGGCGCCGACGACTACCAGACCGACCCCGCAGGCAACAGCGGCGGGCGCGTGGCGTGCGGGGTGTTTGTCGCCATCAACTGAGGTTGAGGGTCAAGCGGCCAAGAAAGAGGGCCAGCCTCCCAAGCGCGGGGCTGGCTCTCTTTGCGGTCTATTTGGACTTTGCCAGGCAGCGTGGACGCCTTTATTCCTGCGCGAACCGCTTCAGCACGTCGCGGCTGATCACGAGGCGCTGCACTTCATCCGTGCCTTCCCCGATGCGGGTCAGGCGGTTGTCGCGCCACATGCGCTCGACGGGGTATTCCTTGATGTAGCCGTAGCCGCCGAGCATCTGAATGGCCTCGTCGCAGGCTTCCACGCCCACGGTGCAGGCGAACAGCTTGGCGCGGGCGACGGGGATGGTGAAGTTCTGGCCCGTGTCCTTCAGGTCGGCGGCCTTGCGAATCAGCAGGCGGGCGGCTTCCAGCTTGGTGTCCATGTCGGCCAATCGGAAGGCGATGTTCTGGTTGTAGGCAATTGGTTTGCCAAACTGCTTGCGCTCCAGTGTGTAGCGGGCGGCGTACTCGTAAGCGCCGCGCCCTAGGCCCAGGCCCATGGCGGCAATCCCCACGCGCCCACCGTCCAGCACGCGCATCACGTCTTTGAAGGCGTTGCCGCGTTCGCCCAGCAGGGCGTCAGCGGGCAGGTGGATGTCCTCGAAAATCAGTTGGGCAGTGTCCGAGGAGCGCAGGCCCAGCTTGTCTTCCTTGCGGCCAATGCTGAAGCCCTTCACGTCGTCGCGGTTGAACACGAAGGCGCTGATGCCGTCGTTTTTGCCCTTGCCTTGGCGGGCGGGGTCGGTGCGGGCCAGCACCACGTAGGTGCCTGCCACGCTGCCTTGCGTGATGAAGTTCTTGGAGCCGTTCAGAATCCACGAACCGTCAGGCTGTTCCTTGGCGTTGCTGAGCATGCCGCCGCTGTCCGAGCCGCTGCCGGGTTCGGTCAGCCCCCACGCGCCCAGCTTCTTGGCGCTGGCGAGGTCAGGTAGGAACTTGCGCTTTTGCTCCTCGGTGCCGCCGATCAGGATGTGGCCCTGGCACAGCGAGTTGTGCGAGGCCACCGTGAGGCACAGCGAGCCGTCCACAGTGGCAATTTCCTCGATGATCATGGCGAAGGTGGCAGTGTCGAGTTCCGCGCCGCCGTACTGCTCAGGGGTTTGCGCCCCCATGATGCCCATTTCGCCCAGTTCCTTCACGATGTCGAAGGGAAATTCGCCCGTCTGGTCGCGTTCGGCGGCTCCGGGTTCCACTTTGTTTTTCAGAAAGGTCTTGAGGCTGGAAATGATGGTGCGCTGGTCGTCATTGAGGGGGGCGACATTCGGGTTGGCGGTCTGGCTCTGGCGTTCGAGGGTGCTGGTCATGGGTGCGTCTCCTTATCCGTAGGGGCTTCGGTGTAGAACAGCGTGCCGATGGTGAGCAGGACTTCCTCGGCGAAGAGGGTCAGGCCCGTAAGTAGGGTTTGGATTTGCGGTTGGCGCAGGTCGGACAGCAGGAAGGAAGCGTCAGTCATCAGACGAAGGATGCCGTCCTCGTCGCTGCTGAGGGTACTACGAGCGAAAACGCATTCGTCACGCACTTCGGCCAGGAGCTCTGGCACTTTTCCGGCATCTGGCAACTCACCTGGGTCAATCGGTGCGAAGTGCATCGCTCGCACGGCGACAGCCCTCGGCCCAAGTTCCAGCGTGTGTAGGGCGATTTCCACGCCGTCGTCAGGCAGCGAGGAGCCACCCCTGATAGCGGCGAAAAGAACTCCGTCTTCAAAAGCGGTTTCGATGTCCAGAGCGTTCAACTTCTCGGACAAATCGCGCAGGAGTGGTGGCGTCGGCTCGGTCACACCTGAAACACTCCCACCTTGAACTCCTCCTGCTTCGGATTCTGGGCACACGCCTCCAGCGCCCGAATCAGCCTTTCGCGGGTGTCGTTCGGCTCGATGATTTCGTCCACCCACAACCTCGCGGCGGCGTAGCGGGGGTCGAGCTCGGTGTCGTATTTAGATTTCACCTCATCGTAAAGACGCTGCAATTCCTCTTCGTCGGGGTCGTGACCTGCGCGTTTCAGGGCCGCCAGTTGAATGTCGAGCAGCGTCTTGGCCGCCGCGTTGCCGCTCATCACGGCGTATTTGGCACTGGGCCACGCGAAAATAAAGCGCGGGCCGTAGGCTTTGCCGTTCATGGCGTAGTTGCCCGCGCCGAAACTGCCGCCCGTGATCAGGGTGATCTTGGGAACCACCGAGTTGGAAACGGCGTTCACCAGCTTGGCCCCGCGCCGGATAATGCCTTCCTGCTCGGAGTCGCGGCCCACCATGAAGCCGGTCACGTCGCTCAGGAACACCAGCGGCACGCCCGCCTGATTCGCGTCCAGAATGAAGCGGGCGGCTTTGTCGGCGGAGTCGCCGTAAATCACGCCGCCAACCTCAATGCGAGTTCTCAGGCCCGGCTCGCCGCCCGACTTCAGCTTTTTCTTGATGACGGTGCGCTGATTCGCCACGAAGGCCACCGGGTAACCGCCCATTCTTGCAAAGCCGCAGACCAGCGTTTCGCCGTATTCGGGCTTGAACTCGTTGAATTCGCCGCCGTCTACGATGGAGGTAATCAGGTCGCGCACATCGTAGGTTTTGGAGCCGTCGAAACCGACCAGCTCGGTCAAATCCCGTTCCGGGGCGGGCCGCGTTTCCTTGCGGCGGCGGGCAAAGGGGGCCAGTTCGCCCTGCGCGTACAGGTCGGCCAGGGCGCGGATACGGGCAATGGCGGCCTCGTCATCCTTTTCCTTGTAGTCCACCGTGCCCGCAATGGCCGCGTGCATACTCGCGCCGCCCAGTTCCTCGGACTCCACGATCTGCCCGATGGCGGCCTTGACCAGCGCCGGGCCAGCCAGGTAAAGGCCGCTGCCCTCGGTCATAATCAGCGTGTCGCACATCACGGGCAGGTACGCGCCGCCCGCCACGCAGTTGCCCATGATCGCGGCAATCTGGGGAATGCCCGCCGCCGACATCCGCGCATTCAGATAAAACACCCGCCCGAAGTCGTCCTGGTCGGGAAAGATCTCGTCCTGCATGGGCAGGTACACGCCCGCCGAGTCCACCAGATACACCACGGGCAAGTGGTTTTCCAGCGCAATGGTCTGCGCCCGGATCACCTTTTTGGCCGTGATGGGGAAAAATGCGCCCGCCTTCACGGTGGCGTCGTTGGCAATAATCATCCAGGGCCGACCCTGAATGGTTCCGATGCCCGCTACCGTTCCCCCGCTGGGGCAGCCGCCCACGTCCTGATACATCTCCCAGCCCGCGAAGGTCATCAGTTCGTCGAAGGGCGAGCCGTCGTCCAGCAGGCGCGATACGCGTTCACGGGCGGTCAGGCGGCCCTTTTCGTGTTGCCGCTGTTGCGCCTTGGGGCCGCCGCCAGCGCGGACTTTGTGCTGGTCGGCCCGGAGGCGTTCCAGTTCGCTTTGCCAAACAGGTTGAGCTTGCGCCGGAGCGCCGTCGGTTGCTGTCATGTGTGGCGCAAGTGTAACAAACGGTTGTTAGGTTTGGGGAGGGGTGACGCTCAGGGGGCAGTAGGCATGCCCACAGGCCAGTTCTCTACCACGCTCACCCCGCCCCACGCCAGATAATTCGTGATGCCAGCGTGCATGATAGACACCCATTTTCCCGCCTTCCAGGGCGTGAGTTGCTGGTGCTCACCGACAGAAAACAGCGCGTAGAAATTGCGCCGCGCCCCGTCATACTCCGAGAGCCTGACCAAGATTTGCGGTTGGCTGGCGCGAAAGCTGAAGGCCCGTGAGCGCCCCGCCGCGTCCCGTGTGCAGAAGGCTGCGCCGCCATGCACCTCTAGGCCGCCCAAATCGGCAGGAAGTTGCGCCCGTCCGCTGATTCGCTCGGGATGGTTGCCCCAGTAGTTCCTGCCCGCCACGCCCGAAAAGCCCGACGAGGACGACAGAAAGCTGTCCCTGTCCAGCCCGCGACAGTCCACCCGCACCGCTGGCAACAGCGCAAAAGCCACGCACCCCGCCAGCCACAGCCAGGGCACCAGCACGGGTTGACCCTTTTCGCGGCTGGCCCGCCCGACCATTTGCGTGACCAGCGCCAGAGCGGCGGTAATGATAGCCCCACCCAGCAACAGCGCGGGAAGCAGTCCCCAGAAACTGTAGGGCAGCGGGTTGTTGGGCGACAGCACCAGTCGCAGCCCCAACACGCCCGCCCCGACCAGCCACAGCACCAGCCCCAGCAGCGCCACGGTGAAAAACGTGCGTGAGAACGTCCAGCCGCCCTGTCCCCGTCTGGGCGCAAACGTCCACAGCGCCGCGCCGCCCAGCCACAGCGCCAGCAGCGCGGGCAGCGGCACGCCCCACACGAACCAGGACGCGAGATAACCGAGGGCAAAGGCGAGGGGGAGGTAGAGGCGAGTCATGGGTTTATTCCTTGAGCAGTGCGGCGACTTCGGGGGGCAGTGCGGTGTAGACGGGGTACGCGTCCCAGCCCAGCCCACCATAGGGCGAACGCTCGGCACGCAGGCTGAGGTCGAAGGGCATGTCCCGCACCGCCATCCAGCGCGTCAGTTTGCGGTGGTCGCCCACGCTGAAGGCGGCGGCGTAGGCTTTCATCCCAGGCTGCACCTTTTCCGTCAGGTGGACGACCAGCAGCGGGCGCACACGGTCAAAGGAAAAGATTCGCCGCTGACAACCCACCACGCCCGCCCGAACATGCTCCATCTTGAAGGCGGCGGGCAGTTCGGCGCGGTCAGGCAGTTGCTCGGGATGCTTGACCCAGCGCGGCACGCGGGCATGACTTTGAAAATCGCTCTGGAAACTCAGGAAATCGTCAGCCTGCAAGCCTCGGCAATCCACCCGCACCGCTGGAAAGAAGGCGAACGCCAGCACCCCCGCCAGCAGGAGCCAGGGCGCAGGCGTCGTCTGCAAGGTTCGTTCAGTGCGCCTGAGCCAGACGAGCAGTGGCGTAAGCAATATCAGCGACAGCAAGAGGGCAAGAAGTGTCAGCAGCAGGGCAAGGCCCGTCCATTCATACGACGACCCCAGACGGAACACCGCCCCCAGAGCCGCCAAGCTGACCAGCAACAGAGCAAACCCCGTCAAAATCCCCAGCAGGGCGGCGAAGTCTTTTAACCCTGCCCCGCCCCCCTCGGCCCAGGCAAGGGCAAGCATGAGCGTCAGCAGCAACGCAAAGAGCGGCAAGGGGGCCAAGCCGAACACGAACCAGCCGAGCAGATAACCGACAGGAAGCGCCAGAAGCCAGAGCGGAGGCCGCAGCATACAGGGGCTAGCCTAGCCTGACTTTCTGTTGTCTGTCTGATGGTGTGGGTAAGGGTCTAAGGGTAAAGTTAGCGCATTTGAAAAAGACACCCCCACCCCTTGCTTTGCAAGGCCCTCCCCCATCAAGGGAGAGGGTCAGAAAAGGCCAATTCATTCGTATGTCAAATGCTCTAGTGGATGACCAAGGGCATGATTGGGGCTATTCGGCTTGCCTGTAGTGACG
>NZ_JAUNHK010000084.1 GCF_030523985.1 Deinococcus sp. | reverse complement strand
TCTGCCTGCGGACGGCGGCGAGCGGCGAGGACGGCACCCACCTCTACCGCGACCCTGAGTTAATCGGGCACGTCTACGTCGGGCCGTATCTGGCTCACTCGCCTGAGTTTGCCTTCGTGCTGGAGGACGGGCAGGGCGTGTGCGGCTACGTGCTGGGCGTGCTGGATTCGCGGGCCTTCGCGCGGAGGCTGGAGCGCGAGTGGTGGCCTTCCCTGCGGGCGCAGTACCCTGCCCCGCAGACCCCACCAGCGGAGCGCACCCCCGACGAACGCGCCACCTTTCTCATTCACTCGCCTGAACAGTACGACGACCCGTTGCTGCGCGACTTTCCCTCACACCTGCACATCGACCTGCTACCCAGAGGTCAGGGCGCAGGTCAGGGCAGGCGGCTGATGGAGACGTTGCTGGACGCTTTGCGGCAGGCCGGTTCGCCCGGTGTTCATCTCGGCGTGGGCGGTCAGAACACGCGGGCACAGGGGTTTTACCGGCATCTGGGTTTCGAGGTACTGCGCCGCTGGGAAGGGGGCGGGGCGCTGATGGGCTATCGCCTTTCTACCAGCGCCGAAGCGTAGCTGCTCAGGCTCCCGGCGAACGCAGGTGCAGGGTATTGCCCCAGGGGTCGCGCAGCCGCAGCGTGTCGCCCAGGTCTTCGATTCCGGCGCGGCCCCGCAGCGGGGTCAGGTCCGGTACGAGGACTTCCACGCTACCCAGTCCGGCGGCGGGGGAGGGGTGGCCCTGGCCCCGGCTGTGCCACTCGTTCAGGCCGAAATGGTGGTGATAGCCGTTCCACGACAGGAACTGTGCGCCGGGCAGCGAGGCGACGAGGTCCAGCCCCAGCGCCCCCTGGTAGAAGCGGGCAGCTTCGGCGGCGTTCCCGACCTTGAGGTGAACATGCCCCAGCGTCAGCCCAGCGGGGGCCTGATAGGGCATTGGGGAAGCTGCCTGAAGCTGTTCGGGCGTCAGTCCTGCCGCCGCCAGCACGCCTCGCGCATCCACCGCCAGCGTGTCCATCTGCACCTGACCGTTCACCCAGCGCCAGTCCTCGCGGGGACGGTCGGCATAGACCTCAATGCCGTTGCCTTCGGGGTCGCTGAGGTAAAAGGCCTCGCTCACCAGATGGTCGCCACTGCCCAGGGGCAGGCCCAGCCGCGCCGCGTGCGCCAGCCAGCGCCCCAGTTCGGCACGTGTAGGCAGCAGGAAAGCCGTGTGGTAGAGCCCTGGTCGGGACGTAGGCGGCGCGGGCAGGTCGGTGGCCCGCAGACGCAGCAGGGGCGTGGCGGCGGTGCCCAGCAGCACACCGTCTGTGCCTTCGCTGAGCACATTCAGGCCCAGCAAGTCGCGGTAGAAGTCACGCAGGCGTAGTAGGTCGCGGGCCAGCAGGGTCACCGGGCCGAGGGCAGGCAAAGCAGAAACGGAGGAAGTGGTCATGGCACCATCCTGACAGCTATGCTTTAAAAAATCAAGTAATTTGCATTCTGGTGCTTTTGTCTCAGCCCTGAGCCGCCGGGCGCTTTTTCGGCGGCTGGCCCAGCGGGGGCAATTCGCGGGCATGGTCGGCAATCAGGCCACCGCCCAGCAGACGCGGCCCGGCGTACAGCACGGCGCTCTGGCCCGGCGCGACGGCGAACTGCGGCTCGGCAAATTCCAGCTCGAAGCCCTCGGCGTCGGTGTGGAGCACCCGCGCCCGCACCGGGGCCGTGCGGTAGCGCACCTGCACTTCCAGTTCGGCGGGCAGGTCAGCCAGGTCGAGCAGATAGTTGGCGTTCGTCGCCTTCAGGCCCGTCCACAGGCAGTCCTCGTGGTCGCCCACCCATACGGTGTTGGTCGCCGGGTCGAGGTGAACCACGAAACGCACCAGATGCGACTGGTACAGCCCCAGCCCGCGCTTTTGCCCCAGCGTATAAAACTGTGTGCCGAGGTGCTCGCCCACGACCTTGCCGCTGGAAATTTCGCGGATGTAGCCCTGGGACTGGGGCAGATGCTCGGCCACGAAGTCCTGCACCTTGCCGGGCACGAAGCAGATGTTCTGGCTTTCGGGTTTCTGGGCGGTCAGCAGGCCGCGCTCGGCGGCGATTTCGCGCACGCGGGGTTTTTCCAGTTCGCCCACCGGAAAGAGGATGTAAGGCAGCGCGTCACGCGGCGTGCCCCACAAGAAATAGGTCTGGTCTTTGCGCGGGTCGTCACCCCGGTGAAACTGCACTTCGCCGTCCACCTCGACGCGCTTGACATAGTGGCCCGTCGCCACATAACGGCAGCCGAGCATCTTGGCCTTTTTGACCAGTTCGTCGAATTTGACCTTGGTGTTGCAGTTCACGCAGGGGTTGGGCGTGCGGCCCCGCGAGTATTCGTCCAGAAACGGGCCGACGATGTGGCGCTGAAACTGTTCGCGGTAGTCGAGCAGATAAAACGGCACACCGACCTGCTCCGCCACCCGGCGGGCTTCGTAGGCGGCGTCGGGCGAGCAGCACGAGTCGAAGGTGTCCACCCGCTTGTCGTCGGGCCAAAAGCGCATCATCGCCCCTATGACCTGATAGCCCTGTTCCTTGAGCAAAGAGGCCGTCACCGAGCTGTCCACCCCGCCCGACATGGCGCACAGCACCCGTTCCCCTGCGGCGGGGCGGGCGGTGGTGGTCGGGTCAGGAGCGGAAGAAACAGCCGTCATAGCGCCGGGGAGAGTAGCAGAACGGCGGCAGAAAGAATGTAAGGGGGCGGTACAGACGCCTGCTGGCCCACCGCCGCTGGCCCTTTTCCGCGCTTTTCCGTTTTACACTCTGTCTCATGCCGATTTCCCGCCACGCCCTGAACGACGCTGCTCAACGTTTCGGTACGCCCCTGTACGTCTACGACGAGGCCGAACTGGGAGCGGCGCTGCGGCGCGTGCAGCGGGCCTTCGGGACGGCGCGGCTGTTCTATGCCATGAAAGCCAACCCCAACCTGCATCTGCTGCGCCGCTACGCCGAGGCGGGGCTGGGCTTTGAGTGCGTCAGCCTGGGCGAATTGCAGCGGGCCGAAGCGGTGGGGGCGGCAGGCGAACACCTGATTCTCAACGGCCCCGCCAAGAGTGACGCCGAATACGCGGCGGCGGCGCACTTGGGGGCCACCATCGTCGTGGACCGTGAGGAAGAAGTGGTGCTGCTGCCTCCCGGCTCGCGGGTGCTGCTGCGCGTCAATCCGGCACTGAACGTCAGCACCCACGACCACCTCGCCACCGGAACCGCCCGCAGCAAATTCGGCCTGACGCCGGAGCAGGTGCCGGGCGTGCTGGCCGAACTGACCGACGCCGGACACGAGGTGCTGGGGCTGCACGTCCACATCGGCAGCGCCATCGAAAAGGCCGCAGACTTTAGGGCCGCCTTCGACCGCATTGTGGCCCTGCACGACGACATCGGAGACCTGAGCGTGCTGAATGTGGGCGGCGGCTGGAATCCGAACGCCGACCTGGACGACATCGCGTTCGAGGCACACGAGGCGGCGCGGGTGTTCGGGGCCGAACTGTGGGCCGAGCCGGGCCGTTATCTGGTGGCGAGTGCAGGCTGGCTGCTGACCCGCGTGGTGGGCATCAAGCGCACCGGGCGCAACTTCTGTCTGGTGGACGCGGGCATGACCGAGTTTCTGCGGCCCATGCTCTACGGCGCGACCCACCCGCTTTATCCCATGTGGGACGCCCTGGCCCACGAGGTCTGGGACGTGGCGGGGCCAGCCTGCGAAAGCGGCGACCTGCTGGCGCGGGGCGTGACCCTGCCGACGCCGCAGCGCGGGCACCTGCTGGTCATTGGAGAAGCGGGAGCCTACGGCGCCAGCATGAGCAGCACCTACCTGTCGCGCACCCGCCCCGCCGAGGCGCTGTGGAACGGCACCGACTGGCAGCTTATCCGCCGCCGCGAAACCCCGCAGGAGCTGTGGGCGACGGAATTGACGGAGTGAGACAAGGGGCTCAGGGCTGACTGCGTCGTCTCCGTCTGGCCTTTCTCGGACCTTTAGACTCTGCGTTCTTTCGCTTTCCGCAGACCCCGCTTTAACCCCCATATAACCTGCCTGACGCACCCTGGGGGCATGAACAAGAACCTGTCCCTGCTGGCACTCACTGGAACCCTGGCCCTGGGTGGCTTCCTGGGTTTTCAGGCCAATGAACGCATTGCCGCGCAGCAAAGCCCTACGCCCGTACAAACCACCTTGCAGACGCAAACCGTACAGCCGTCGCCCACCCAGGCGACCAACTACGACAACGGACGCGCCCGCACCGAGTCCGAGGCCAACACCGTGCAGGTCGTCAAAGACCGTCAGGACGGCCTGGTCTACATCAGCGTGACCGAGGCCGACGACAGCAGCGCCGAGGCCAAGATGCGTCAGCGCCTGCAAGAACAGTTCGGCGGCCTGCCCTTCGACCTCCCGCAAGGGGACGGCCAGAGCACGCCCGCGACGGGCACGGGCAGCGGCTTTTTTGTCAACGCTCAGGGCGACATCGTCACCAACAACCATGTGGTGGACGGAGCGAGCGAAATCACCATCCGGCTGCACGGCAACAAGCAGACCTACAAGGCCAAAGTCATTGCCCGTGCCCCCGACTACGACCTCGCGCTCATCCGGGCCGAGGGCGTACCCGCCAGCAGCATCAAGCCCCTGCCGCTGGGCGACTCGGACAAGCTGGACGTGGGCCTCAAGGCGATTGCGATGGGTGCGCCCTTCAACCTCGACTTCTCGGTGTCCGAGGGCATCATTTCCAGCCTGGAACGGCAAGCGCCCGTCGGCAGCCGTGAGGTCATGCAGCCCGTCATTCAGACCGACGCCGCCATCAACCCCGGCAACTCGGGCGGACCGCTGCTGTCGAGCGCGGGCGAAGTGATTGGTGTCAACACCCAGATTCTGACCGGAGGCGCGGGCCAGAGCGCGGGCGTGGGCTTCGCCATTCCCATCAACACGGTCAAGAGGCTCCTGCCACAGCTTCAGGCCGGAACGGGCAACGTGATTCAGCCGCCCAGCCTGGGCATCACCTTCACCGACCTCAGCACCCTCACCGCCGAGCAGCGCCGTCAGGCCGGACTCCCCGAGAGCGGCGCACTCATCCAGAAGGTCTACCCCGGCAGCCCGGCAGCGGCGGCGGGCCTGAAAGCCGGGCAAAACGGGGCGCTCGACCTGTCCTCCCGCGTCAGCGTTTCCACCGATGGCGACGTGGTGACGGCGGTGGAAGGGCAACCCGTGACCGACGGCAGCGACCTGCAACGGGCGGTCATGGCCCAGAAGGCGGGTGACAAATTGCGCCTTACCGTGCGCCGGGGCGGGCAGTCGCGTGACGTGACCGTGACCCTGGGGGCCTTCACCTTTCCGCAAAACGCCGGGCAGGAATAAGCACGGCCTTCATTCGTGCAGATTCAGTCAGTTTCCTCAGGCGGGCGCGTGTTACAACCTACAGTGATGAACAAGATTCTTCAGTGGACGGCCCTCGCGGCCCTGACTGCCAGCACCGCTCAAGCGGCTGATCTTCGCCTGGGCCTCAACACCAGCGCCACCCTGGGCTGCGAAGTGGGGGCCGTGCGCGCCGGGCTGCAAGAAGGCCGCTTCGGCGGGTTTTTGCAGGGCGGCTACTGCACCAGCAACGTGCAGGGCCAACCCGGCAGCGCGGCCTTTGGTGGCGGCCTCACCTTCGACTTCTACCAGTCGCCCAGCCTGAACGCCTACGGTCTGGTCGGCGCGAGCACTTCGCTCGGTGGCAACATCTACGGCGGCGTCGGCGCCCGCTACGGCGTGCCGCTGCTGCCTGTCGAGGCGTACATCGAAGGGGGACTGGCCCGCACGTCGACCGCCATCGGCACCCTGACCTCGCCCCGTTTCGCGCTGGGCATCAACTACGTTTGGCGCGGCCTCGACCTTTCGCAGGCCAACGCGGGCGAGAGCCGTCCCAGCAACATCAGCGCTCCTGGCACGGGCGGCCTGAACGTGGACCGCAACGGCACGGGCACCGCCGCCCCCGAAGGCGACAGCAGTACCGCCCCCGCCAACTGCAACGTCAGCCCCGATGCCGACGCTGCCGCTGCCGAAAGTGCTGCCCGCAGCGCCGCGCAGCAGGCCCTGTCCTCTGCCGCCGCCGCCTACAGCGCCATCTACAGCAACGTCAGCTACGACATCAGCGTGGGCAGTGCCAACATCAGCGGCAACCGCGCCACTGTCACGGGCACGCTGAACCTGCGGGCCACCAACCGCGCCACGGGCGAACCCGTCAGCGGCACCTACAGCGGTGTCGTGACCCTGGTTCGCAGCGGCTGCGGCTGGGTAGCGACGGGCTACCGTCAGAACGGCGGCGAATAAGCAGTGGGGGAGGGGTCGGCCTCTCCCCTTTACTTTGTAGAGTGGTCAAACATCTAAACGCCAGAATCTCTGTATGGAGAAACTGGCGTTCGTTTATTTGGTGCTCGGGTTGTGAATGACTTTACTTCTTACGCTTGCCTGCGGGCTTTTTGCCTGTGCCGCCACCGCCGGGGCCACGCTCTTTGGCATCCCGCATGAACGAACGCAGTTTGGCCTCGAACTGGGGGCTCTGGCGTCCGATGGCACGGGGGCGGGGAACCTCTTCGGGTTCTTCCAGCAGTTCCTTGATGGACAGGTCAAGGCGGCCCCGCTCGTCGCGGCCCAGCACCTTGACTTCGACGTTCTCGCCTTCACGCACATGGTCGTGAATGTTCCGCACGAACGAGTGCGCGATTTGCGAGATATGAACCAGTCCTGTTTCGCCGTTTTCGAACTGAACAAACGCGCCGAAATCGGTGACGCGAGTGATGCGGCCTTCCGCAACGGCACCAGAATCAAGCTGCACCAAGGGTTTTCTCCTTAAAAGGCATGGGCGAAGTCTACACGATTCCCTGACGGCGGTCCATTTAGAAAAGTCGGTCAGTCGCGTCGGGCGCGGGGGCAAGCCGCTGCTGCGCCGCCGGTGCCTTCATGGACAGGTCAGCCATCCTCTAGACTGCGGACATATGAAGCTCCGAGGCACCCTGGGGGGACTCAACCTCCTGCTCGAACCCGGTGACAGCGGTGAGACCGTTCGTCGCTCGCTCCAGACCTACCAGCAGATGCTCTCCGCCCACGTCACCATCGAGATTCAGGGCGACACCCACCCCGAGGCGGTCGAAGCCGCGTTTCAGGGCGTGCGGGAAGCGGGCGGCACCCTGGGCCGGGTCAGGGCGCCCCGCGTCACCGTCAACATGCCGGGCGGGGCCGAGCCGACCCCCAGCGCCCAGACCGTGATCGTGCCCAACAGCGTGCGGGCCGGGTTCCGGGGCGAGTACCGGGGCAGCGTGGTCGTGCTGGGCGATGTCAACCCCGGAGCCGAACTGATTGCCGGGGGCGACGTGATCGTGGCCGGGGCGCTGCGCGGCGTCGTCCACGCCGGGTACGGTGGCGGCTCGCCCGACGCCATCGTGTGGGCCAGACCGATTGCCAGCGCCCAGATTCGCATCGGCGACGCCCTGGCCCGTGCGCCGGAGGGCAGCAGCAACATGCGCCGCACCGACCGCACCGAGCGGGCCGAGCGGGCGTACTTGCAAGACGGCAAAATTGTGATTGATGTCCAGTAGCCGCTCCCCTCTCTGGTTCCTGCTCTTGCAAGGGCTGGGGGGGCGTGGTAGATTCTCTCTCGCCTGAATTGGGGTCGTAGCTCAGCTGGGAGAGCGCGTCGTTCGCAATGACGAGGTCAGGGGTTCGATCCCCCTCGACTCCACCAAAATAAAAAAGTACCCGCCTAACGTACTAGGCGGGTGCCTTTCCGTTTCCCTCAGCGCGGCGCGGCGTATTCGGGGCGGCTGTATTCGGGCAGACCTGGCAAAGGCAGCAGGCGAACCACGGGCAGAGGCAGCAGCAACCGGCGTTCGCCACGCACCACCAGCACGGCCTTTTCGGGGGCGGCCCAGGTCACCGAAGTACCGGGCCAGCGAACCACATCCTTCAGGGAGACGGTGGGCTGTGCGGCTGCACGCACCTGCACAGGCCAGCGCCCTGTATCGTCGCCCAGTTGGAGCAGGCGACCCTGTCCAGTCACCGTCAAGCCAAGGGCCTGGGCCAGGGGCGCAAGCGGCAGCTCAAGCTGCCCGTTCACGACCCTGGCCCCGCTCGCGACCTGCTGGGTCAGTTGAGCCAGTGAAGCAGTCGGCGCAGTCGCAGTGGGCGTGACTGTCCCGGCAGAGGGCGAAACCGTCGGTGGCGACGTGACAGGTTGTGGTGTGGTGGCCTGTGCAGTCGTCGGTCGCCGGGGCTGCTGGCTGTTCGCCGTGGTCGCTGCCGCTTGCCGATTCTGGTGCTGGGCGGCGAGTTCGGCTGCGTCGGGAACACGCCCCCAGCCCTGCGGCGTGCCCCGAAAGGTGGTCCACGGGCCAGTCGCCAGCGGGCGCAAGCGCTCCACGGCCCCCAGTTGACCACCGTCCACACTGAAATAGAGCGTGCCCTGGTCGCTGACCGCCACCCCAGTGTCTATCTTGGCTCCGGCGCTCAGCGTCCAGAGGGGTTGCCCGGTAGCGGTGACCGCGTGCAGGGTGCCGTTCAAGTCGCCCACGACCACGCTGCCGTCACTCAGTTCGGCGGCGGGCGCGGCGATGGCGGCTCCGGCGCGGTACGTCCAGGCGGGTTGTCCGTCGGTGCCGAAAGCGTAGAGCGTGCCGTCATAGCTGCCGACCACGACCAGACCGCCGCTGGTGACGATGGGGCTGGCATTCACGAAAAACCCGGTAGGACGGCTCCAGCGCAGTTCGCCCGCCGGGGAAAGACTGTAGACCTGCCGGTCCGCCGAGCCGAAATAGAGGTTGCCCTGTTCGTCCAGCGCCGGGGAACTGAATACCGAGGAACGCGTCTGGAACGTCCACTTGGGCTGACCTGCGGGCGTGAGGGCATAGACGCGGTTGTTCTGCGCTCCGAAGTACACCGTGCCGTCGGGCGCGAGGGCCGGAGAACTGAAGACGGGGGCGCCGACCTTGAACGTCCAGAGCGTCTGCCCCGCCGTCCCCAGCGCGTAGACCGTGCCGCCCGCCGTCGCCACCACCAGCGTGCCGTCGGGCCGCAAGGCAGGTGTGGCGAAAACGTCGCCGTCCAGCTTGGCCTTCCAGACGAGTTGTCCTGCTGGCGAGAGGCGGTACACCGTGTCGTCGTAGGCGGCGGCAATGGTGGCTCTGTCCGGCGTCAGCAGCGGCTGAGCGCGACCCAGGTCGCCCAGAACGAAGGACCAGAGCGGCTTGCCCTGGCGGTCGGTGTGGTAGACCCGGCTGTCGCTGCCGATAAAGGTCAATTCGCCGCTGGGGGCCACGGTCACAGGCGAAATGACCTTGAGGGGCTGACTCCAGGTGGGCTTGAGTTGCGGGGGCGTCTGGGCCAGCGCCGACGAGGCGAGGAGGGAAAAGGACAGTGCGAGTGCCAGTCGGAGGGCGGATTTCATGGTCGGTGGACTCCTTTATGGTGCCTTTAAGCACTCTTTAGCGTGTGAGGGGAACCGGGGGGCTGGTGGACGCCAGTCAAAGTAGCGCCCTAAGATGTGACTCGTTATGAAAAAGACTCTGATGCTGACTGCGTTTGCCCTGGCTGGCCTCGCTGCCGCGCAAACCGCTCCCGCCACCACCGATGCCATGACGGCCCCTGCCGCCATGAGCGCTGCCGAGAACTTCGGCAAGGCCCAGGAATACGCCGTGCAGGCCGACGTGGCCTACCCCGTGCCCTTCTACGACCGCACGCTGTGGAAGGCCGCCGTGGACCACAGCTACTTCGCGGCCACCCAGGAAGCCAGCAACCGCGACTACAACGCCTACCTCGCGCAGCTCTACACCAAGACCCAGTGGTGGATCAACGCCTATAACGCCTGGAACCGTCTGGGCGAACTGAACGACACCGAAAAGCAGTGGGCTTCCCTCAGCGCCGCCAAGCTCGCTTACCTCGCCCTCCAGCGTGGTGACCGCGCCGCTGCCCGCGCTTACGTGGAAAAGGGCATGAGCTGGGCCGACAGCGCCAGCCTCCAGGCCATCCTCAAGCGCCTGTAACCCCTGGAATAGAAGAAGCGCTCCTCAGGTGGGGGCGCTTCTTTTGCCATTTGTGCTAGAGCCGCGTCAGGTTGGCAAAGCGCACCAGCAGCTTCTTCATTCCGGCTTTCTCAAAATGGACGGTGACTTCCTGCTTGTCGCCTGTGCCTGCCACCGCCAGCACCTGTCCCGCGCCGAATTTGGGGTGGCTGACCTTTTCGCCGCCCCGGAAGGGGAGGTCGGCGGTCAGTAAACTGGTGTTCTTGACGGCAGGTGGCACAGCGGGCGTAGGGGTGGGGCGGTAGTTTTTCCAGCTTTTGGCGCGGTGGGCGACCTGCTGACCGTAGGCGTTGACGGTCTGAAACGTGCCTTCAATGTCTTCCAGAAATTCACTGTCCTCGGCGGCGTTGGTCTTGCCGAACTGCATACGGTTCTCGGCGGCGGTCAGGAAGAGGCGCTCCATCGCCCGCGTGATGCCGACGTAGAAGAGGCGGCGCTCCTCTTCCTTGCCGCTCGGCCCCTCGGCAATCGCGCCCTTGCTGGGCAGCAGCCCCTGCTCCACGCCCACGATGAAAACCACCGGGAATTCCAGCCCTTTGGCGTTGTGGAGGGTCATCAGGGTGACGGCTTCTTCGGGCGCGCCCTTGTTTTCGGCTTTGGTTCGCATGTCGTCCACACTGGACAGCAGCGCGGCCTCGTCCAGAAAATCCGCGATAGAGCCTGCGTTTTCCTGTGACCATTCCTCGGCGGCGTTGACCAGTTCTTCCAGGTTTTCTAGCCGCGTGGCTCCTTCCGGCCCTTCCTGACGCAGCAAATCCAGATAACCGCTCGTTTCCATCACGAAGCGCAGGAAGGGCGCGGGGTCGTAGTTGTCGGCGGCCTCGGACATCGCCTCCATCAATTCGGCAAATTCCACAGCCTTTTGTGCGCCCCGGTCCAGAATGTTCAGCTCGGCGGCGTTGGCGCAGGCGGTCAGGATGGACGCCTGGTTGGCGTGCGCCCAGGCCATCAGCTTTTGCAGCGCCGTGTCGCCAATGCCGCGCCGGGGCCGCCCGATGATGCGCCGCAGCGCCACGTCGTCGGTGGGGTTGATGGCGAGGCGGGCGTAGGCCAGGATGTCGCGGATCTCGCGGCGGTCATAAAAGCCCACGCCGCCCACGATGCGGGCCGGAATCTGCACCCGCCGCAGCGACTCTTCAATGACGCGGGACTGTGCGTTGGTGCGGTACAAAATCGCCATGTCGCTCCAGGGGTGGCCCTGGGCGTGCATCTGCGTCAGCCAGTCCGCCACATAGTCCCCCTCGGCGCGGTGGTCGGTGGCGCGGTGAAAGGTAATGTCTTCGCCCGCCGCCTTGACAGGTTTGAGGGTCTTTTCCAAGCGTTCGGTATTGTTTTCAATCAGTTTGTTGGCGGCTTTCAGGACGCGGGCGCTCGACCTGTAGTTATGTTCCAGCATGTAGACTTTGGCGTCGGGATAATCTTTCTGAAAGTCGAGGATATTTTGAATGTCCGCGCCTCTAAATTTGTAAATACTCTGGTCGGGGTCTCCTACGACCAACAGGTTTCTGTCCCTTGAAGCCAGCAGCCGTGTCAATTCATACTGCGCCTTGTTGGTGTCCTGATACTCGTCCACATGAATGA
>NZ_JAUNHK010000083.1 GCF_030523985.1 Deinococcus sp. | reverse complement strand
ATCCGCGCGGCGCGAAGTACATGCACTACGAGTGCGAACTCGGCATCGTCATCGGGCGGGATGCGCGGCGCGTGAAGGCGAAGGACGCTGAAGATTACATAGGCGGCTACACCATTTCCAACGACCTCGTGGTGCGCGATTACGTCTCCAACTATTACCGCCCCCCCATGCGGGCCAAAGGCTGGGACACCTTCGGGCCAATGGGGCCGTACTTTGTGACCGCCGACGAAATCGCCGACCCGTACAACCTGGGCATTCGCTCGTATGTCAACGGCGAATTGCGGCAGCAAGGCAACACCTCGGACATGATTCGGCGCGGCCCCGAACTGATCGAGTTCATGAGCCGTTTCATGACCCTAGAAGCGGGCGACGTGATTCTGACCGGCACCCCCGAAGGCGTGAGCCACGTTCACCCTGGCGATGTGATGCGAATGGAAATTGACGGCCTGGGCGCCCTAGAAAACCCGGTGGCGCTTGAAGACGAGAGTGCCGAGCCTCTGGTGGCGGAAGAGGGGGAAAGAAGGTAGATGGATGATGGATGATGGGAGATAGACTGACTTTTTCCATCATCCATCATCTATCACCCATCATCTTTATGCCCCACCTCACCATCGAATACACCGACAACATCCAGAACCCGCGCATTCCCGAGTTGCTCCGCAAGTTGAACGGCGTGCTGTTGGCGCGGCCCGACATTTTCCCCGTGGGCGGCATCCGGGCGCGGGCCTACCGCCTCAGCGAGTACGCGCTGGCCGACTCTTCCGAACCCTCGGACGCTTTCGTTCACCTGTCGCTGAAGCTGGCACAGGGCCGCAGCGAGGAAGTCAAGAAGGAAACGGGCGACCAGCTCTTTGCCGTGCTGACCGAACATTTTGCCGAAGCCTTCGCCGCGCATGGGCTGATGCTTTCCGCCGAGATCAGCGAGTTTTCAGAGGCGGGAACTTGGAAGAAAAACAACGTTCACGCGAGGTACAGAGAGTGAAGCTCTCCCCTGCCCCGTTTCCCATCGCCGCCGTCATGATTCACGTGGCCGACAGTGCCGAGGGGCTGAACTGGTACGCGCGAGCCTTTCCGGACGCCGTGCGCCGCACCTTTCCCGATTCGCCCTTTGAATATCTGGACTGCGGCGGCGTGATGCTGGAACTCGTGCCCGCCGATGCCAAGGTTCAGTCCGGCGCGGCGGGGTCGGTGGTGTACTGGCGGGTGGAAGATTTTGCGGCGGCGCTGGCGCATCTCCAGTCGCTGGGCGCTGAACTCTACCGGGGGCCGATGCAGATTGAAGGCGGGCAGCGCATGGGTCAGGTGCGCGACCCCTGGGGCAACTGCATCGGCCTGCGCGGGCCACTTACGGAGGAACCATGTTGACCGCAGAGCAAATTCAGGACGCCGCCAAGAGACTGCACCACGCCGAGGAAACGCGCACGCAAATCGGGCAACTTTCGCGGCAGTACCCCGACATCACCATTGACGACGCTTACCGCGTGCAGGACGCCTGGGTCAGCCACAAGCTTTCGCTGGGGCGCAAGATTTACGGCCACAAAATCGGTCTGACCTCACGGGCCATGCAAAAAAGCAGCAACATCACCGAACCCGATTACGGCGTGCTGCTGGACGACATGGTGTTTCCCGAAGGTTCCGAAGTGCCGACGAGCCGCTTTATCGTGCCGCGTGTGGAAGTGGAACTGGCTTTCCTGTTGGACAAGGATTTGCAAGGGCCGAATTGCACCGTGTTCGACGTGCTGAGCGCCACCGCCTACGTCTTTCCCGCCATCGAAATTATTGACGCCCGAATTCAGCAGGTTGACCCCGAGACGAAGGCCACGCGCAAGGTGTTCGACACCATTTCGGACAACGCCGCCAACGCGGGCATCATCACCGGGGGGCGTACCGTGCGGCCTTTCGACCTGGATTTACGCTGGGTGGGGGCGCTGCTGTACCGCAACGGCGTGATCGAGGAAACGGGCGTGGCGGCGGGCGTACTGAACCACCCGGCCAACGGCGTGGCGTGGCTGGCGAACAAGTACGCCCCACACGGGCGCAAGCTGAAAGCGGGGCAGGTCATCCTGGCGGGGTCGTTTACCCGCCCCGTGGAGGCCGAAGCGGGCGACACCTTCCATGCCGATTACGGCCCGCTGGGGGGCGTGGCGTTCAGGTTTGGCCGCTGAAGGCAGCGCCGAGCGCCTCGCCCAGCACGGCCAGCAGTTCCTCCACTTCTTCCCCGGTGATACTCAGCGGCGGCCCCAGCAACAGGTGGTCGCCGCGTTTGCCGTCCTCGGCGCCGCTGCCGGGGTAGGTGATGAGACCGCGCCCCATGGCCTCGCTGCCGATGCGGGCGGCGAGGCCGGGTGTTTCGAAGCTCTGGCCCGTGGCGGGGTCGCCCAGCACCACGCCCAGCAGCAGGCCCGTGCCGCGTACCGTGAGCATCTGCGGAAATTGCGCTTGCAACTCGCGCAGGCCCTGCAACAGCTGTGCGCCGCGTTCCTGAGCGGCCTGCACCAGTCCCTCGCGCTCCACGATGTCAAGCACGCTGAGGCCCGCCGCCACGCTGACCGGATGGCCCGCGTAGGTAAACCCGTGCATGAACGCGCCCGAGCCGTCCATCAGGGTGTCGTAAATCTGCCGCGGAGCCAACAGACCCGCCAGCGGCGCATATCCAGCGGCGAGGCCCTTGCCCAGTACCACGATGTCGGGCTGCACCCCGCCCCACTGCGACACGGCAAGCGGGGTGCCGCAGCGTCCCATGCCGCACATCACTTCGTCGGCAATGAACAGCACGCCATAGTCGTCGCAAATCTGGCGGACGCGCTGGTAGTAGCCGTCGGCGGGAGCCAGCGCCGCGTCGGACGCGCCCACGACGGGTTCGGCCATGAACGCGGCCACCGTGTCTGGCCCCTCTCGCTCCAGCAGGGCGCGAAGCTGCTCGGCGTCCTCGGCTCCGTCGCGGTTCGCATCGGGCTTGGGCAGTTTGGGCCACGCCTCCGGGCGCATCAGTGGGGTGTAGAGTTCGCGGCGTGCGCCCATGCCACTGGCGGCGAGGCTGCCCAGCGACGCGCCGTGATAGCTGGGCACGCGGGTCACGATTTTGTAGCGCCCGACCTCGCCGCGCTCTTTCTGATACTGACGGGCCAGTTTAATGGCGCTCTCGGTAGCCTCCGACCCGCCCGACACCGCCCAGAACCGCGCCTCGGGCATCCCGCAGAACTGGGCCAGCCGCGCCGCGTACTCTTCCAGGATGTCGCTGGAAAATTGCGACCCGTGAACGAACGGGAGCCGCGCCGCCTGCACCGCCATCGCCTCGCCCACCTCGCGGCGCCCGTGACCGATGTTGGCGACCAATGCGCCCGAACTGCCGTCCAGGTAGCGCTTTCCGGCGCTGTCGTAGAGGGAGACGCCCTCGCCACGCACCGCGACGGGGTAGGGTTTGTTGGAACGGTAAAAGACGTTGGACATGCAGGCTCCTGACCGCGCCAGGGCGGCGACAACAATGAAGTGATGCGGCCAGGATAGCCCAGGGTTTGCCTTCCCGAAAAAAGGGGCAGCGGACCACACCCCGGCCCGCTGCCCCTTCGTTAAAGTATTCGGCTTATTCCATCAACCAGATGTAGCGCCCCAGCAGCAGCAGCGCCAGCACATACAGAATCGGGCTGACCTCGCGGCCCCGGCCCCCCAGCAGCTTGAGCGCCGCGTAGGAAATCACGCCCAGGCTGACACCGTTGGCGATGGAGAAGGTCAGCGGCATCAGGATGATGGTCAGGAAGGCGGGCAGGCCCTCGGTCAGTTCGTCCCACTCGATGTTCTTGACGCCTTCCATCATCAGGGCACCGACCAGAATCAGCGCCGGAGCCGTCGCCGCCGCCGGAATCGCCGCCGCCAGGGGCCACAGCAGCAGCGCAAACAGGAACAGCACCCCTACCGTGACCGCCGTCAGGCCGGTGCGCCCGCCTTCACCGATGCCGCTGGCCGACTCGATATAGGCCGTGGTGGTGCTGGTGCCGACCACCGCGCCGAACATCGCCGCCAGACCGTCCATCGCGAAGAGGCGGCGGGCACGCGGCATGTTGCCGGACTGGTCGAGGTATCCGGCTTTCTGGGCCAACCCGGTCAGGGTGCCGGTGGCGTCGAAAAAGTCCACGAAGAAGAAGGTGAAGACCACGCTCAGCAGGCCCATGTGCAGCGCCCCGGCGAGGTCGAGCTGGCCCATCAGGTCCACCGGCCACACCGGAGCGCCGAAGATGCCCAGCAGTTGGCCCTGAAAACCGGGGAAGGCCCGCAGCGCCCCTTCCGGCCCCCCGGCGAACACGGGCAGGCGCAGCACAATCGCCAGCACCGAGGTCAGCAGGATGCCCCACAGCATGGCCCCGGTCACGCGCCGCACCATCAGCGCCCCGGTCACGAGCAGGCCGAAAAGCGCCAGCCACGCGCCGGGGCTGGTCAGGTTGCCCAGGCCGACGAAGGTGGCGGGGTTGGTCACGACGATTCCGGCACTTTTCAGGCCGAGGAAGGCCAGAAACGCCCCGATGCCGCCCGTGATGGCGAATTTGATGCTCTGTGGAATGGCCTGCACGATGGCCTGCCGCGCTCCCAGAAGACTCAGCAGAACGAACAGAAGACCGCTGATAAAGACGGCTCCCAGCGCCGTTTGCCAGGGCACCTTGAGGCCCAGCACCACCGTGAAGGCGAAAAAGGCGTTCAGGCCCATGCCGGGCGCCTGCGCGAAGGGATAGCGGGCGACCAGCCCCATCGCCAGCGAACCGAACGCCGCCGCAATCGCCGTGGCGCTGAGCAACTGGGCAAAGCCGTTGGGAATGGAAATGGCGGCGGACAGCACCTGCGGATTCACGAACAGGATGTAACTCATCGTGAGGAAGGTGGTCAGTCCGGCCCGAATCTCGCGGGGAATGGTCGAGCCGTGCGCCGTGATTTCAAAGAACCGGTCCAGCCCCGAGCGGGGAGCCGACGAAGGAGGGGGTGCAGAAGTCGTCACGGGTCTGAGAATACGCTGAGAAAGTGGTCAAGGGCCACTGCTCTTTCGCGCCGTCTTCAGACCTCTAGATCTTTAGACCTGCCCTTCGACCGCCTCGGCTGGGAACAGCACGGACGGTTGGAGGAATTCGTCCTGCGCGGCGACGAGTTGAATTTCGCGGGTATTCAGGCGGTGGGTGATGTCGAGCAGGCTGTAGAGGGCGCTCATGGCGAAGCTGAGGGCCTGGGCCACGTCGCCCGTTCGCAGGAAGTGACCGTAGAACAGCGCGGCGATGGCGTCCCCGGTGCCGTTGCGCGGCGGGTCGAGCGGCAGCAGCGGCGTGCGGCACAGCCACGCCCCCTCGCCCGTGACCGCCAGCGTTTCGATGCTGCCCACCGGAGCGTCCGAGCGCACCAGACTGGTCACGACCACGATGCGCGGCCCAGCAGGGTTCAGCCGCTCGCGCAGCATTCGGGCGGCGTGCAGCGCGTCGGCCAGCGTATGTACCGATTGTCCGGTCAACAATTCGAGTTCGAACTGGTTGGGCGTCACGATGTCGGCGGCGGGAATCGCCTGGGCCGCAATCAGCGCGGGCAGTTCGGGCCGCACGAACACGCCGCGCCCCACATCGCCCATCACCGGGTCGCAACAGTACAACGCCGCCGGGTTGGCCTGCCGCACCCGGTTCACCGCCGCCACCACCGCCGCCACGGTGCCTTCCGAGCCCATGTAACCGCTCAGCACGCCGTCGCACTCCGGCAGCACCCCCCGCGCCTCGATGCCGTCGAGCAATTCGGCAATCACCGTAGGCTCGAACACCTGACCCGTCCAGGCACCGTATCCGGTGTGGTTGGAAAACTGCACCGTCTGCACGCCCCAGACCTCGAAGCCCAGGCGTTGCAGGGGCAGGGTCGCCGCCGCGTTGCCGACGTGACCGTAAGTCACCCAGGACTGAATGCTCAGGAGGTTGCGCGGGAGGGGGGGGAGGGAACGCTCAGACATGACGTACAGCATAGGGTTTCGCCGCCCTTGTCGGTCTTCCTCCCCTTCCCTTTACACCTCGATGACGTTCAGCGCCCCGAATTCACGCCGCCAGAGGTCGCCTTTTTCGGTGACGCCTGCGAGGTCGAGCGGCGTGACGCCCCGCACGCGCAGTTGCCAGTCGGGATTTTGACGCAGCGACACGACCTGCACCAGACCGGTGTGGGCGCGGTCAAGGCCGTCTGCCACGCGCAAAATCGCCGCCAGTCGCGCCACCAGTGCCCGGTCCTCGCTGCTGAGGGCCACAAACTCGGTGTGCGAAGGCTTGGGCAAGCTGCGGCGGTGGTAGCGGGCAATCTGGGCCATCAGTTCGATGTCGTGGGGGCCGAAACCGCGCAGCCCGGCGTGCCGGATGAGGTAGGCGCTGTGTTTGTGGTGGCTGCTCTGGTGAACGATCTGGCCCGATTCGTGCAGCATGGCGGCAGCGGTCAGCAGACTGCGGGCCTCGGGGTGAAAGTTCTGGCCTGCCTCCACCAGCGCATCGAACAGCTGGCGCGAGAGTTCCGCGACCTGACCCGCGTGCGACAGGTTGACCCCGAACCGCTCGGCGGTGGCGAGGACGCTGCGCTGACGGGTACTCAGGCCCGAACTGAAGGACTGGAATTGCCGCAGTTCCTCGACCAGCATCCCTTCGCGCAGCGCTCCCTCGCTGACGACCACTTCGGAGGCGCCGAGCAGTTCCAGCGCCGCGTGCAGCACGCTCAGGGCCGCCAGAATGGTGTCGGCGCGGCGCTCCATGCCCGGCACCCGCGCCCGCTGCTGGGGCCGCAAGCGGGTCATCTGGTTCAGCAGGTCGCGCAGTTCGTCCAGGGTCAGGCGGGTGCCGTTGACCCCATTGCCCAGGTCGCCGCGTGCTTGCGCGATGGCTTCGGCGGCGGCCTCGGCGGTGCCGCTCGACAGGAAAAAGCGGGTGCCGGGACGGGCGGCGAACCGCTCACGCTCGGGGCGCAAAGACTCGCCGACATGGGCCGCCACAGCCTCGGCGGTGGCCCGAGCGCCCGACTTGCCGCCCACCGACTTTTCGGGAAAGGCGCGGGTCATGCGAATGGCCCCCAGCGGCAGACTCAGCACGTCGTGCGAACCAGTCCGGTCACCGCGCACGAATTCGAGGCTGCCGCCGCCGAGGTCGAGCAGCACGTTGTCCTCGCCCAGTTCGACGGCCTGCATCACGCCCAGGTAGGTCAACTCGCCTTCGCGCTGCCCGCTAATGACGGCGGGATAAAGCCCGGTGCGTGCCCGAACCCGCTCGGCGACTTCGGCCCCGTTGGGCGCTTCGCGCAGGGCCGAGGTCGCGTAGACCCGCACGTCCGCCACACCCGCGCCCGCCGCCAGTTCCCGAAAGCGGGTGAGGGCCGAGGCCAAGCGGTCTTCGCCTTCGGGGGTCATCTCGCCGCGTTCGTTCAGGCATTCGCCTAATCGGGTGCGGTCCTTGAGCGCGTCAATCACGTGAAAGCCCGCCGCCTGTCCGGGCAGGGCCTCGGCAATCAGGAGATGACTGGAATTGGTACCCACATCGGCAACAGCGACCCGCATGAGCGTCAGGGTAGCGCCTCCGCCGCTCTGTACGGCCCGAGGCGCTGGGACGGGTGGGAAAGGGAAAAACCAACTCAAGGTCAGCAAGCCTGAGCGCTGCACCGCCTACAGGCCCAAAGCCCGGCGCAGATACGGCGCGGTGCGGCTGCCCTGGGCCTGGGCCACCTGCTGCGGCGTGCCTTGGGCGACCACCTGCCCGCCCGCCTCGCCCGCGCCGGGGCCGATGTCCATGACCCAGTCGCTCGCCGCCACCACCTGCATCTTGTGTTCGATGACCAGCACGGTGTTGCCCGCCCCCACCAGCCGGGCGAGTTGCTTTTGCAGCCGCTCGATGTCTGCCGGGTGCAGGCCCGTCGTCGGTTCGTCGAGAATGTAGATGGCCCCGCCGCGCCCGCCGCGCTGCAACTCGGTGGCGAGCTTGATGCGCTGCGCCTCGCCGCCCGAGAGTTCGGTGGCGGGCTGTCCCAGGCGCAGGTAGCCCAGCCCGACTTCACGCAGGGTGTCCACCGAGCGGAAAATGCTGCTCTCGTCGGCAAAAAATTCGTGCGCCGTTTCGACGGTCATGCCCAGCACGTCGGCAATAGTTTTGCCCCGGTACTCGACTTCCAGTGTCTCGGCGTTGTAGCGCGTGCCGTGACAGACCGGGCAGGGCGAGTACACGCTCGGCAAGAACAGCAGTTCGACCATCACCCAGCCTTCGCCCTGGCAGTGTTCGCAGCGCCCGCCCTTGACGTTGAAGGAGAAGCGGCCCGCGCTGTAGCCGCGCTTTTTTGCCAGCGGCGTGGAGGCGAACAGCTTGCGGACGTGGTCGAACAGGCCCGTGTAGGTCGCCATGTTGCTGCGTGGCGTGCGGCCAATGGGTTTCTGGTCCACCCACACCAGCCGCGTGAGTTGCCGCAGGTCGCCGCCGAGGTGCGCGGCGGCCCCAGCCTCTGGCGTGGGCGTGTCCTCGTCGTCGGTGTCGTCGTCCAGGGTAGCCGCCTGTCCGAAATGGGCCGACAGGGCGTCCACCAGCGCCTGACTGACCAGGGTGGATTTGCCGGACCCCGAAACGCCCGTCACGCTCGTCAGCACGCCCAGCGGAAAGCGCACGCTCAGGTCTTGCAGGTTGTTGCGGGTGACGCCGCTCAGCTCCAGCCAGCCCGACGGCTCGCGGGGAATATGCGGTTCGGCGGCCTGCTCGCGGAACAGGTAGTGCGCCGTCTGGGACGCCTCCACGCCCTGCAACCCGGCAGGCGGCCCGCTGTAGAGAATCTGCCCGCCGCGCTCGCCCGCTTCCGGCCCCACGTCCACCAGCCAGTCGGCCTGCCGAATCACGTCCAGTTCATGCTCGACCACGAACAGCGAGTTGCCGCCCGCCTTGAGGCCCGCCAGCGCCCGCAGCAGCGCCTCGGTGTCAGCCGGGTGCAGTCCGGCGGAGGGTTCGTCGAGGACATACACCACCCCGAACAGGTTGGAATAGAGCTGGGTCGCCAGCCGCAGCCGCTGCAACTCGCCCGGCGACAGGGTGGGCGTGGCCCGTTCGAGTTGCAGGTAGCCCAGGCCCAAGTCGAGCAGCACGTTCAGCCGCCGGGTCAGGTCGCTCGCCATGCGCTGCAGGGCGATGGCCTGTTCGGGGCGCTCACGCACGCGCTCGGCGTGGCCTTCGTCGCGTTCCTCGGCGTAGGGGCGCAGCACCTGGGCCAGCCGCTCCAGCGACAGCCGCGAGAGTTCAGTGATGTCCAGCCCGGCAAATTTGACATTCAGGGCTTCCTGCCGCAGCCGTTTGCCGTGACACAGCGGGCATTCCTCAGTCAGCATGTACGCCTTGACGCGCTTTTTCATGGCGGCACTCTCGGTCTGCGCGAAAGTGTGCAGCACGTGGCGGCGGGCACTGGAAAAGGTGCCCATATAGCTCGGCTCCAGCTTCTTCTTCACGGCGCGGCGGGTTTCTTCGGGCGTCAGGCCCGCGTAGACGGGCACCACGGGCTGCTCGTCGGTAAAGAGAATCCAGTCGCGGGTGTCCTGCGGCAGGTCGCGCCAGGGGATGTCCACGTCTATGCCCAGGCTCACCAGAATGTCGCGCTGGTTTTGCCCGCCCCACGCCTGGGGCCACGCGGCCACCGCCCGTTCGCGGATGGTGAGCGACGGGTCAGGCACCATCGAGGCTTCGGTGACGGTGTAGATGCGGCCCAGACCGTGACAGGCCGGGCAAGCTCCTTCCGGCGTGTTGGGCGAAAATCCTTCGACGTACACGATGTCCTGCCCCGCCGGATAGTCCCCGGCCCGCGAATAGAGCATCCGCAGGAGGTTGGAGAGGGTGGTGACGCTGCCCACCGACGAACGCACCGTGGGCGTGCCGCGCTGCTGCTGCAAGGCGACGGCGGGCGGCAACCCTTCGATGGCGTCCACGTCGGGCACCCCCACCTGATGAAAGAGCCGCCGGGCGTAGGGCGACACCGATTCCAGATAGCGGCGCTGGGCCTCGGCGTAGAGCGTGCCGAAGGCGAGCGACGACTTGCCCGACCCCGACACGCCCGTAAAGACCACCAGCGCATCACGCGGCAGGCTGACCGAAATGTCCTTGAGGTTGTGTTCGCGTGCGCCGCGCACCTGCACGAAGCCGCTGGCGGGAAAGTCGGGGGAGGACGGAGAACTCATCACCCGGCAGTATCGGCGGCGGGCGGCGGGGCGGGCAAGTCAGGCCAGACAGGGTCTTTACATCGGGTCGGCGGCAGGCAGACTGCCCTCTTGCGCCAGCGCCGCCTCGATTTCAGCGCGGGTCGGCATACTCGGCTGCGCTCCCTCGCGGGTACAGGCCAGCGCACCGGCAGCGACGGCCCAGGCCAGCGCCGAGGGCAGCGGCTCGCCTGCGTCCAGCCGGGCGACCAGCACGCCCACGAAGGTGTCACCCGCCCCCGTGGTGTCGCGCACCGGGACAGTCGGGGCGGGCAGGTTCCACGTCTCCTCCCCCTGCCGCGCCCGGCAGCCACGCCCGCCCAATGTGACGATGACGGTCTGCGGCCCCCGCGCCTGCGCCCGCCGCAACTGCCCGTCCAGGTCGCCCGGCCCGACCAGGGCGGTCAGTTCGCCTTCGTTGACCACCAGCACGTCGAGTCGCGCCCAGAGTTCGGCGGGCAACTCACGCGCCGGGGCGGCGTTCAGCACGACGCGCCCGCCTGCCCGATGCGCCGCCTGCGCTGCCGCCAGCACCGTGTCCAGCGGCAATTCGAGTTGCAGCACCAGCCAGCGCACGCCGCCCAGCGCGGGCAACTGCGCGGGCCGCAGCGTGCCGTTGGCCCCCGACGCCACCGCGATGCAGTTTTCGCCCGCATCCGACACGCTGATGAAGGCGGCCCCGGTGGGCAGGTCGGCCCGCCGCGTCCAGTCCTGCACGCCGCTTTGCCGCAGCGAGTCGAGCAGCAGGTCGGCAAAGGGGTCACGCCCCAGTGCCCCGCAGAAGGCCACCTGACCTCCGGCCCGCGCACAGGCCACAGCCTGATTTGCCCCCTTGCCGCCGGGCGCGATGGTGTAGGATTCGCCCAGCACGGTTTCGCCGGGCACGGGCAGATGCGGCAGCCGGGTCACGAAATCCACGTTGGCACTTCCGACCACGAGTATGGAAGCAGGCATGGCCCCAGCATGGCGCATAGGCAGGAGGGTCGAACTGTCTGAAGGTCAAACCGTCTGACTGCCGAAGGGCTACAGCGGGCACAGAGAGCAAAAGACGGAAGAAAGCCCTCGACACCTGAAAACCCCCTAATTTCTGTACCAGAATCACCCCTGACCCCTTTACCCCCCCACAAAGAGCCGAGAAACGCAGAATTCAGAGGGCCGTCGGGCGCGAAGCGCACGGGCCGCACACGAATCGAGAAACAGCAGCGTCCAGCCCCCGTGCAACAGAGCAAAACCGCCATGCCAGCGAACCCACCGCCATGTGCACAGCGCCAGCGTTAAGCCCCTGTCCCCCCTGGGGATAGGGGTTTGGGGTTGGGGCCAAAAGCTAAAGCTCAAGCCTTCACCCCCCCAACACAAGCCGCTTCCACGCCAACTCCTCCCAGACCTCTCACCTCTAGACGATGAGTCAATCAGCCCACTTTTCCCGGCGGCGCTTCCCCTGCCCCTTTTCGCGCTACACTGCCGGGCTGACCGCGACCCCGCGCCGCGCCTACCCGAACAAACCCCGCGCCGGACGTGGCGCATGGAGGACAATGTGACCACCACCGACCCCTTG